>DASSTJ010000215.1:0-11313 GCA_035707965.1 Actinomycetales bacterium | reverse complement strand
GCACGGCCGTGAAGCCACCGACCGCGGCCGCCTTCGTGCCGGACTCGACGGTCTCGGCGTCCTCGCGGCCCGGCTCGCGCAGGTGCGTGTGCAGGTCCACGAGACCGGGGAGAGCGACGAGCCCAGAAGCCTCGACCACGTGCGCGTCAGCCGGGGCGGCGCCGCGCGCGTCCGCGCCCAGACACCGGATCTCGCCGTCCGCCAGGAGGACGTCGGTGGCGTCGCCGCCGAGCGGCCGCACCCCCGTCAGCAGGTAGGCGCTCACTTGGCCACCCCCACGAGCTCGCGGTCGGCCGGTTCGGCGAGCGGGGCCGGCTGCGGTGGCTGACCGTCGGCGTGGCCACCGGCCAGCAGCAGGTACAGCACCGCCATGCGCACCGAGACCCCGTTGCCGACCTGCTCGACGATCGTCGAACGCTCGCAGTCCGCCGCGTCCGCCGAGATCTCGAGGCCTCGGTTCATCGGGCCGGGGTGCATCACGATCGCGTGGTCGGGCAGCATGCCCAGCCGACGCTTGTCCAGACCGTAGCGGCGCGAGTACTCGCGGGCGCTGGGGAAGTAGGCGGCGTTCATGCGCTCGCGCTGCATCCGCAGCATCATGACCGCGTCGGTGCCGGCGAGGGCGGCGTCGAAGTCGTAGGACGTCGCGCACGGCCACGCGTCGACCCCGACCGGCAGCAGTGTCGGCGGCGCCACGAGAGTCACGTCGGCGCCCAGCGTGCGCAGCAGCAGCACGTTGCTGCGGGCAACACGGCTGTGCAGGATGTCGCCGACGATGACGACCTTGCGTCCGGCGAGGTCGCTGCCTGCTGCGGCGCCAGGGACCCGGCCGCCCACGAGGTGGTGGCGCATCGTGAACGCGTCGAGCAGCGCCTGGGTCGGGTGCTCGTGGGTGCCGTCGCCGGCGTTGACGACGGCGCCGTTGATCCAGCCCGAGTTCGCCAGCCGGTGCGGTGCGCCGCTGGCGCCGTGACGGACCACGACGGCGTCCGCGCCCATCGCCTCGAGCGTGAGCGCCGTGTCCTTCAGGCTCTCGCCCTTGCTGACGCTGGAGCCCTTGGCGCTGAAGTTGATGACGTCGGCGGACAGCCGCTTGGCGGCCGCCTCGAACGAGATCCGGGTACGCGTCGAGTCCTCGAAGAAGAGGTTGACGACCGTGCGCCCGCGCAGCGTCGGCAGCTTCTTGATCTCGCGCTGCTGCGTCTGCGCCATCTGCTCGGCGGTGTCGAGCACCTGCACAGCACCGGTGTGGTCGAGGTCGGCGGCGGACAACAGGTGTCGCATGGTCACTCCCCCTCCTGGTCGCTGATCCGGACCTCGTCCTGGCCGTCCTGCTCGCGCAGGAGCACGCTGACGCGTTCGTCGACGGACGTCGGGAGGTTCTTGCCGACGTGGTCGGCTCGGATCGGGAGGGCTCGGTGCCCGCGGTCGACGAGCACCGCGAGCCGGACGGCTCGGGGGCGACCCACGTCGTTCAGCGCGTCGAGCGCGGCCCGCACGGTGCGCCCGGAGTAGAGGACGTCGTCCACCAGCACGACGGTCTTGTCCTCGACGCCCCCTTCGGGGATGTCGGTGTGCTCGAGCGTGCGGACCGGGTGCTGACGCAGGTCGTCGCGGTACATCGTGACGTCGAGCGCCCCGACCGGCACGCTGCGCCCCTCCACGTCGGCGATGCGCTTCGCCAGGCGGTGGGCGAGGGGGACACCTCGAGTGGGGATCCCCAGGATGACGAGGTCGTCGGCGCCCTTGTTGCGCTCGAGGACCTCGTGGGCGATCCGGGTGACGACCCGGGTGATCTCTGGTGCTTCCAGCACCGTGCGGGCACGCGCCATCGCAGCTACTCCTTCCCCGCCTCACGGGACGGGTCGTTAAAGGATGTCCTGGACAGCGTAGCGGACACCCGTTTGGAGTCTGTGACCGCTTCTTTACTTGACGTTACTGGTCACTCTCAGTGACCATGAGGAACGGCACGAAGCTGACGGCGTGGGCGTCCCAACCGGCTCTTCGCGCCGGGGGCGAGCGCGAACCTGACTCGTCGCACGTCTGTCGCTGCACGGCTCGGCGGACCAACTGAACGATCACGAGGGGACACGACATGAGCAGTGACTACGCGCGATCCTTGGGCGCACGGCTGCGCGCCATCCGGACGCAGCAGGGCCTGTCGCTGCACGGCGTCGAGGAGCGGTCGAACGGCCGTTGGAAGGCCGTCGTCGTGGGCTCCTACGAGCGCGGCGACCGTGCGGTGACCGTGCAGCGGCTGGCCGAGCTGGCCGACTTCTACGGCGTGCCGGTGTCGGCGCTGCTGCCCGAGGCAGGCAGCGGTTCGGTCGTCGAGGCACCGCCGCGCCTGATCATCGACCTGGAGCGCCTGTCGAGCGTGCCCGCCGAGCGCGCTGGCCCCCTGGCCCGGTACGCCGCGACGATCCAGAGCCAGCGCGGTGACTACAACGGGCGCGTGCTCTCCATCCGTCAGGACGACCTGCGCACGCTCGCCGTCATCTACGACATGCCGCCGGCGATGCTCGCCGAGGAGCTCATCAGCTGGGGCGTGCTCGACCCCGACGCCCGGCGTGCCGTGGAGATGCCGGCCGAGCGCTGAGGCCGTGACGCCGCCGGCTCACCCACGGCCGCACGGCGTGTGCGTGGATGGGTGCCGGCACGGCGGCTGCGATCACGACCGGACCGCCCGCACCAACGGCCGCACGGGGCTACAACGTCAGCGTCGGCTTCAGCTGCAGGAGCCGGCCGAGGAGACCGTTGACGAAGGACGGCGACTCGTCGGTCGACAGCGACCGGCTCAGCTCGACCGCCTCGTCCACGGCGACGGCGTCCGGGACGTCGTCGCTGTAGAGGATCTCCCACGCGCCGAGCCGGAGCACGGCCCGGTCGACCGCGGGCATGCGGTCGAGCGTCCAGCCCTGCGCGTACGTCGAGAGCAGCTCGTCGATGCGCTCGCGCCGGGCGAGGACTCCCTCGACGAGCGTGATCGTGTACTCGTTGACCGGCGGATCGGCCTGCGCCAGCCGGTCCGCGAGCACCGTCACCGGGTCGAGGCCGCGCTGGTCAGCCTCGAAGAGCACGTCGACCGCCCGCTTACGGGCCTTGGTGCGAGCGGCCATGCGTCAGCTGACCCGGCCCAGGTAGTCGCCGGAACGGGTGTCGACCTTGACCTTGGTGCCCTGCTCGAGGAACAGCGGGACGGCGATCTGGTAGCCGGTCTCGAGCGTCGCCGGCTTCGTGCCGCCGGTGGAGCGGTCGCCCTGCAGACCGGGCTCGGTGTAGGTGATCTCGAGCACCACGGACGTCGGCAGCTCGACGTACAGCGGCACGCCCTCGTGCGTGGCGACGACCGCGTCCTGGTTCTCGAGCATGAAGTTGGCCGCGTCGCCGACGGTCTCACCAGGCACCGTCACCTGGTCGTAGGTCGAGGTGTCCATGAAGACGAAGTCCTCGCCGTCCTTGTACAGGTACTGCATGTCGCGCTTGTCGACCGTGGCGGTGTCGACCTTGGTGCCGGCGTTGAAGGTGCGGTCGACGACCTTGCCGCTCAGCACGTTCTTCAGCTTGGTGCGCACGAAGGCGCCGCCCTTGCCGGGCTTGACGTGCTGGAACTCCACGACGGTCCACAGGTTGCCGTCGAGGTTGAGCACCAGGCCGTTCTTCAGGTCGTTCGTCGTCGCCACGTCATCGCTCTCTGGTCAGGGGTTGCTGCAGGGTCGTATCGTACCGGCGAGACGAGGGGCTCCTGTCCCACGTGGTGGCAGCGACGACGCACCAGCAGTGCAGGGCAGCTGCCACCACAGCAGGTCAGGGGGCGAGCTCGGCGTACGCGGCGTGCAGCAGCGCCGGGTCAGGGCCCTCCAGGCGGGTCGGCTGCGCGAGACCGGACAGCACGACGAAGCGCAGCAGGTCACCACGCGTCTTCTTGTCACGCTTCATGGCCGCGAGCAGCTGGTCCCAGCGGTTCTGCTGGTACGTGATCGGCAGGCCCAGCCCCGTGAGCACCTCGCGGTGGCGGTCGGCCGTGGCCTCGTCGAGGCGCCCAGCGAGGCGCGCCAGCTCGGCCGCGTAGACCATGCCGACGCTCACCGCCGCACCGTGCCGCCACTCGTAGCGCTCGACGTACTCGACGGCGTGGCCGAACGTGTGGCCGTAGTTGAGCACCTCACGAGGCCCGGCTTCCCGCAGGTCGCCGGCGACGACGTCCGCCTTGACGCGGATGCTGCGCTCGATGAGCTCGCGGGTGACCGGCGAGTCCCACGAGGGGGCACCGTCGGCGAGCAGCTCGAGGATGCCCGGGTCGGCGATGAAGCCGCACTTGGCCACTTCGGCCAGGCCCGCGACGAACTCGTTGCGCGGCAACGTCTCCAAGGTGCCGAGGTCGCAGAGCACGCCGAACGGCGGGTGGAACGCCCCGATGAGGTTCTTGCCCTCGGTGGTGTTGAGGCCCGTCTTGCCGCCGACCGCGGCGTCGACCATGCCGAGCAGCGTCGTCGGCAGCTGGACCACCTTGACGCCGCGCAACCAGGTGGCCGCCACGAACCCGGCGAGGTCGGTCACCGCTCCCCCGCCGACCCCGACGATCGCGTCGCTACGCGTGAAGTCGGCTTTGCCCAACGCCCCCCAGAGGAACGTCGCGACCTGCGCGGTCTTGGCCTGCTCGGCGTCCGGCACCTCCGCGATCGACGCCTCGAAGCCCTGCTGGGTCAGGTCGTCACGCACGGCCTCGCCGGTGGCCCGCAACGCCGTCGGGTGCACGACGAGCACCCGTTGCGCCGGTTTGAGCAGCTCGGGCAGCTCGGCGACGAGCCCGTGGCCGACGACGACGTCGTAGGGCTGCTCGCCACGGACGGTGATCCGGGTCGGTGCGTCTGCCTCGCTCACGGCTGTTGCCTCACTCCTGCGTGCTGTCGGTTGCTGCTGTGCTGCCGGCGCCGGCGTCCTGCGGCCGCTCGAGCAGCCTCACGACGTCGTCGGCGATCGTCTCGGGCTCGCGGCCCGCGGTGTCGACGCGTGCGCCGACGCGCGCGTAGACCGGGCGTCGCTCGTTCATCAGCGCTGTCCACTGCGCCCGGGGGTTCACGGCCAGCAGCGGGCGGCTCTGGTCGAAGCCGACCCGACCGGCGGCGTCGGCGATGCGCACGTCGAGGAAGACCACCCGGTGGTCGACGAGGTCGGCCTCGGTGCGCGGGTCCATGACCGCTCCCCCGCCGAGCGCCACGACGCCAGGGCCGCGCAGGGCCTCCGCCACGGCGTCGCGCTCCAGCTCACGGAACGCGGCCTCGCCGTCGAGAACGAAGATGTCGCTGACGCTGCGCCCCGCGCGCCGCACGACCAGCTCGTCGGTGTCGGTGAAGGGCACTGCGAGTCGCTGCGCGACGAGCTGACCGATCGTCGTCTTGCCCGCGCCCGGCGGACCGATGAGGACGACGAGCGGCCGGGTGGACGTCGGGCCGCTGGCCGGTGCGGTGCCTGCCGTGCCGCCGGTCATTCGGGCGACTCGGGGAGCAGCGTGCGCAGCGTGGCGGGGATGGCCGCGAGATAGGCCTCGTGGTTGCGCGAGGTCTCAGTGACAGAGTCGCCACCGAACTTCTCCAGGCACGCGTCGGCCAGCACCAGGGCGACCATCGCCTCCGCGACCACACCGGCGGCGGGGACGGCGCACACGTCGGAGCGCTGGTTGATGGCCTTCGCCGGCTCGCCGGTGGCCACGTCGACCGTGTCGAGCGCGCGCGGCACCGTCGAGATCGGCTTCATCGCCGCCCGGACACGCAAGGGGTCACCGGTGCTCATGCCGCCCTCGGTGCCGCCGGCGCGGCCGCTGCGTCGGGTCAGCACCTCGCCCGCCGTCGCCGCCGACGTCCGCTCGATCTCGTCGTGGGCCTGCGAGCCGCGTCGCCGGGCACTGGTGAACCCGTCACCCAGCTCGACGCCCTTGATGGCCTGGATGCCCATGAGGGCAGCGGCCAGGCGCGCATCGAGGCGTCGGTCCCAGTGCACGTGGCTGCCGAGCCCCGGCGGGAGCCCGTACGCCAGCACCTCGACCACGCCACCGAGCGTGTCGCCCTCCTTGCGAGCGAGGTCGACCTCGTCGACCATGGCGCGCGACGCGACCGGGTCGAAGGCGCGCACCGGGTCGGCGTCGAGCGCGGGCACGTCGTCCGGAGTGGGCAGGGCCGAGTCGGGGTGGGTCGAGCCGAGGCCGATCGACACGGTGTGGGACACGAGCCGGACGCCGTACGCCTGCTGCAGGAAGGCGCTCGCCACCGCGCCGAGGGCCACGCGCGCCGCCGTCTCACGCGCGCTGGCCCGCTCGAGCACCGGTCGGGCGTCGTCGAAGCCGTACTTCTGCATGCCGACCAGGTCGGCGTGACCGGGGCGTGGCCGCGTCAACGGTGCGTTGCGCGCGAGCCCGGCGAGGACGTCCGGCTCGACCGGGTCGGCGCTCATCACCTGCTGCCACTTGGGCCACTCGGTGTTGCCGACCTGGATCGCGACCGGACCGCCTTGCGTGGTGCCGTGACGCACACCGCCGAGGAGCTCGACGGCGTCCTGCTCGAACGACATCCGGGCACCGCGGCCGTACCCGAGCCGGCGCCGCGCCAGCGCCGACTGGACGTCTGCCGTGGTGACGTGGACCCCCGCCGGTAGACCCTCGAGGATCGCGACCAGGGCGGGGCCGTGGGACTCGCCTGCCGTGAGCCAGCGCAACATGCCGTCAGTCTCTCAGGGTGCGGACGACAGATGCGATCGGCCCGCACCGTAAGACGGTGCGGGCCGATCGCGGGCAGACTCCGGTCACTGCTGCTGCAAGATGATGACCTGTCGCAGCGGAAGCGTGACGAGCACGTCGCCGTACTGAACGACGGCTGACTGGGCGGTCGTGTCGACGGACTGGAGGCGCAGCGGACCCGAGCTCGCCTCGCCCACCTTGAGCGTGTAGGGCTTGTCGTCCGCGTAGATCTTGACAGTCGTTCCGTCCACGATCTCGCTGAGGACGACGATGTCGACGTCGTACGGGATCGTCGGCTCCGGCGCGGTCGTGGTGGTCTTTGACGGCAAGGTCGTCCGGGACGTCGTCGGGCTGGTCGTGGACGACGTCGACGCAGGCGCCGGCGGCGGAGTCCAGGCAGCCGGGCTGGTCGTCGCCGACGAAACGGACTTGGCGGCTGCCGCTTGGGTCACCAGCGCCTTGAACGGATCGCGCGCGTTCTTCGCCGCGTACGTCGGGATGCTGGCCGAGCTGGTCGGCGTCGCCGCCTCGGTCGGCGCTGTGGCCGTCGGGACGGGGACCGGCCCGGAGGCGGCCGACACGGGCTCGTCGCCACCGCTCAGCAGCACGAAGGCAAGCGCACCGGCTGCGGCGAGGCCGACGACGCCACCACCGATGAGCAGCAGCTTGACTGGCGATCCGCCGGTCGGGCTCTCGGACACCTCGTCCGGTGCCGGCTGGGACTTCTTCAGGTTCATGGTTCCTCGCTCAGCTGGCCGGTGTCGTGGTGGGTGCGGCAGGAGCCTGGGGTGCGGCAGAGGCGTCGGCGGTGTTCATGACGAAGACTTCTCCGCTCAGGGTCATCTGCAGGGTCCCCGGCTTGTCCGTGCCGTTGATCAGAGTCACGGTGTTCACCAGGAACGCTCGCCGCATCGAGGTCTGCAGCTTCTGCAGGTAGAGCGTCAAATCCGAGTAGCTGCCCACCGCGGTGATCGTCGTTGGGATCGAGAGCAGCCCGGTCGACGTCGCGGACGTCGGTGCCTGGCCAGGCGCCGTGACCGGCTGGTTCGCTCCGGCTGCGACCGCAACGGCGGTCGGGGCCCCGGGAGCGACGCTGTCGAGGCTCACGCCCGCCGCCTTGGCGTACGAGGACAGGTCGCGGATCAAGGCAGGCAGAGCCGGGTTGTCTGGCATCTGCTGCTTGATCTCGGCGAGCTGCGCCTGCCGCTCCGGAAGCGAGGCGAACTGCGCCTGCAGCTGCTTGGTCTTCAGGGCGATCTGGTCGTTGCTCGCCTGCTGCGCCGCGACCTGGTCACGCAGGTCAGCGGCAGCAGAGCGCTGCGGCGACACGAGCGTGAACCACCCGGCGATCACGAGGAGCACGGCGAGGACGGCGGCGCCCACGGTCCACGTGCGGGTCGAGGTCATGTCAGCCCTGCTTCCGGTCGTAACGATGGGACAGCGCGTCGTCGGTGACCGTCGCGGTCGAGCTGAAGTCGACGACCGACGCGCTGCCGATCTCCTTCTTCTTCGACGAGCTGAAGTAGGCGTCCGACATCCCGGGCTGGTGGCCCAGGACGTCGAGCCAGGTGGCGACGTCCGGGTGGTCCATGGCCGTGCCCACGGCGCTGACGCTGCCGACACCACCCGCAAGCGGAGTCGTGCCCGCCGGCCCTGTCGCCGTGCCGCCGTTCACCTGAAGTGTCAGGCTGGTCAGCCAGACCTTGGACGGCAAGGTGATCGATACGTTCGTCAGGGTCCGGAACCACTCGATGTCGTTCGCCATTGCCGTCTGCCGCGTGGTCTCGGCCCGGTCGATCGCCGCCATGGTCCGCGGAACGTCCGCGTACTTCGCCTGCTCCGCCTGGAGACGGGCGCCTTGCGCCTGCGCGGTGTTGAGGTCGTCCTGCGCACGGTTCTTGGCGTTCACCTGGGTGACGTAAGCTCCACCGATCGCTCCCACCACGACGACCAGGCCCGCGGCGAGGCCGACCTTCGTGCGGCGTAGGCGCCGTGCCTGGAGGATCTCGGGCGGGAGGAGGTTGACCCGCGGGGACCGCGTGCCGGCCTGTCCGATGGCCTCGCTGAGGTCGTTGTCGCTGGTGATGAGGCTCATCGGTCAGCTCCCAGGGCGAGTCCCACCGGCACGGTGGCGAGTGGTTGGACGAAGTCGACCTGCTCGCTCGACAGGCCGGTCCGGCCGACCTGCAGGCTCTGCAGCGGGTTGCCGACGACCACCGGTACCCGAGTCGCGGCCTCGAGCCGATCGACGAGCCCCGTCAGCCGGGAGCCGCCTCCGGTGAGAATGAGGCGCTCGACCCGACCGGCCGGCGAAGAGGAGGCGAAGTAGTCGAGCGACCCACGGATCTCGTCGACGAGGCTGGCGGCCGTCGTCTCGATCGCACGACCCGCGGCGACCAGGTCGTCATGGCTGTAGCCGGCGGACTGCGGTGCCTGCTTGAGCGCCTCGGCCCGGCCGTTGTCCAGGCCAAGTCGGTCGGCAACCGCGTCGGTCACGTCCTGGCCGCCCATGAGCAGGATGCGGACGAAGAGCGGCGAGCCGGCCTGGTGGACGACGATGTTCGTCACTTTGGCGCCGACGTCGACCAGGGCGACCGTGCCGTCCGCGGCTGCCCCGAACTGGCCGAGGGCACGTAGGACGGCGAACGGCGTCAGGTCGACGCCGAGGACGCGGAGGCCGCCTCGTTCGGCGGCCTTGACGTTGTTCATCACCATCTCGCGAACTGCTGCCACCAGGAGGCCGCGCAGCTGACGGGGCTGGCCCTCGGCCTGGATGTCGCTGACCGGGTGGAAGTCGAGGACGGTCTGCTCGACGGGCATGGGCAGGAAGTCCTGCACCTGGAAGCCGAGGGACGCCTTGAGCTCCTTCTCGGGGAGCCACGGCAGGTCCACCTGGCGGACGATGACTCGCTGGTTGGCCACTCCAAGGGTCACGTGCTTGTGCCCGAAGCCGGTGTGGCTCCAGAGCTGGCGCACCGCGTCAGCGACGACGAGTGGGTCGACCACCTCGCCGTCCCGGACAGCCCCTTCTGGCAGCGCAACCTGCCCGAACTTCTCGAGGGTCACCCCGTGCTTGCCGAACGACAGCTCGGCAGCGCGCACCCCCGACGTCCCGATGTCGAGACCGATCGCGGTCCGTCCAGCCACCTCGATACCCCTTCCATGCGGCGCGTCGCCACGTGGCCAGCCCTCGGTGAGGGCTGTGTCACAGGGGTGATCGGTGGTCGAATGCGCCGACTTGAGCGCTGAGCTCGCACGAAATGATCGTTGCTCCGAATGGGCGACCGCTGCTGTGACGTGGCCCCTGCGCGTTCGTCACAGTCGGACTCGTCACAGACCGACGCGACCGAGGTAGAGGTCAACCAGAGGGTCGGCGGCGAAGACGGCGATCAGCGCACCGAGCAGCATGAAGGGGCCGAAGGGGATCTTGCTCTTGCGCCCCGCCCGGCCGGCGACCATCAGAGCCACGCCAAGGATGCCGCCGAGCGCAAAGCCGAGGAACGCACCTACCGCTAGCGCCCCCCAGCCCAGCCAGCCCAGCAGTCCGCCGAGCACACCGGCCAGCTTGACGTCACCAAAGCCCATGCCGGCCGGGTAGATGAAGGCGAGGATGAAGTAGAAGACGAAGAGGATGACGCCGCCAAGCAGCGCACGCAGATAGTCGTCCCAGCTGCCGTCGACGGCAGCTGGCAGGAGCAGCAGGACGGCCACGACGGCGAACGACGGCAGCACGATGGCGTTCGGCAGCCGGTGTACGTCGATGTCGATGAGCCCCAGTGCGACCGCGATCGCGGCGAGGTACAGGAACGCCGGCAACTGCCAGTCCGCGCCGAACCGCCACACCATGGCGGCGAACAACAGACCCGTACCTAGCTCGACCAGAGGGTACCGGATGCTGATGCGGGTGCCGCAGTCCCGGCAGCGCCCCCGCAGCAGCAGCCAGCTCAGCAACGGCACGTTGTCGCGTGGTGCGATCGCGGTGTCGCAGCCCGGGCAGTGGCTGGGCGGCGAGACCACCGACTCGCCGCGCGGCACGCGCCAGATGACGACGTTCAGGAACGACCCGATGAGCAACCCGACGATGCAGACCCAGATGGCGAGCAGGGCCTCGGGGGTCATGGTCGCGAACCTACTGCAGCCATGACCCCGGGAGAGGACCGGGTCAGTTGGCGTCCTTGGCGTCCGCCTCGCGCCAGTCGATCACCTGCGCGTCAAGCAGCGCGCCCGGCGGGTTGGACGCGAAACAGGTGTCCATGTAGTAGTCCGGGTTGCCGCCGAGGTCGATGACGTCAGCGAACACCGTGCCGATGATGTTGTAGCCGCCCTGGCCGGTGAGGGAGCCGTCCGGCACGAACAGGCTCGCCGACAGGTACGGCGCAGTGTTGCCACCGTGGTAGTTGAGGTCGTTGCCGGCGCCGGAGACCACGATGGTGACGCTCGAGGCGGTGCAGGTCCCGACGTTGCTGAGGTCGCGCTTGAACGCCGCCGGGAAGTCGCTGAGCGACAGTGAGACGTCCTGGTTGTCCCAGAAGAGCACTGGCGACGTCACACCTGCGGCTGCGAGGGAGGCCAGAGTCGAC
>DASSTJ010000214.1:0-22471 GCA_035707965.1 Actinomycetales bacterium | reverse complement strand
CAGGCGGCCGTCGACGAGGCGACGGAGGCCGCGAGCCAGGCGACGCACCGCGGCGAACAGGTGCGCTTCGCACTCGCAGCCGCGCAGCAGAAGGCCGAGGAGGCGCTGCACCGGGTCGAAGCCGCGCTCGAGCAGCTGCACGACTCCGACGCCCGGCACGCGGCGGTCGCCGAGAGGCTGGGCCAGCTCGGGTCGCAGGTGCGCTCGGCTCACAGCGAGGCAGAGCGGCTGCGTCGGTCCGTGGAGACCGCCGAGCAGGCCGTCGAGACCGACCAGCTGGCCCTGGCCGAGCTGCAGGCGCGGCTCGAGGCGGCCCAGGCGCAGACGGGTGAGGACGCCGACGACGAGCCGTCGACGGCCGAGCGCGACCGCCTGGACGCCGAGTCGTCCGCCGCTCGCGCCGCCGAGACCGAGGTCCGGCTGGCGCTGCGCACCGGTGAGGAGCGGGCCCGCGCCCTGGTGGCCCGTGCTGAGTCGCTCGAGCGGTCGGTGCGCGACGAGCGGCAGGCACGGGAGCGGGCTGCTGCTCGGCGTGAGCGACGTGCCCGTGAGGCCGAGGTGGCGAAGGCGGTCGGCACGGCCACCGCCTACGTGCTCGAGCTTCTCGAGGTCTCGCTCGCCGAGGCCGCCGTGCAGCGGGACCACGCGGAGGCCGCCCGGACGCAGCGCGAGATCGACCTGACCGGCGTGCGCGACCGCGCTCGGCAGCTGGACGAGGAGCTACGCACGCTGACGGACAGCGTGCACCGCGACGAGGTGGCGCGCACGCAGCAGCGGCTGCGCGTCGAGGCACTGCAGGCCAAGGCCGTCGAGGAGCTGGGCATCGACCCCGACGTGCTGCTCGAGGAGTACGGCCCGCACCAGCTCGTCCCGCCGTCCGTGGCCGTGCCAGGTGAGCCCGAGCCGCAGGTGCCACCCGAGCCGACGCCTTACGTGCGCGAGCAGCAGGAGAAGCGGCTGCGCAAGGCCGAGCGCGCCCTGTCCCTGCTCGGCAAGGTGAACCCGCTCGCCCTCGAGGAGTACGCGGCGCTCGAGGAACGACACAAGTTCCTCACCGAGCAGCTGGCCGACCTGGGGCGCAGCCGCACCGACCTCCTCGACATCGTCAAGGAGGTGGACGAGCGGGTGGAGCAGGTGTTCACCGCGGCATACCACGACACCGCCGAGCAGTTCGAGCGGATCTTCGCCCGTCTCTTCCCCGGGGGCGAGGGGCGACTGGTCCTCACCGACCCCGATGACATGCTCGCCACGGGCATCGAGGTCGAGGCGCGACCGCCAGGCAAGAAGGTCAAGCGCCTGTCGCTGCTGTCGGGCGGCGAGCGGTCGCTGACGGCCGTCGCGCTCCTGGTCGCGATCTTCAAGGCGCGGCCGAGCCCGTTCTACGTGATGGACGAGGTCGAGGCGGCGCTCGACGACACCAACCTGGGGCGGCTCATCGTGATCATGGAGGAGCTGCGCGAGTCCAGCCAGCTCATCGTCATCACGCACCAGAAGCGCACGATGGAGGTTGCCGACGCGCTGTACGGCGTCACGATGCGTGGCGACGGCGTCACGACGGTCGTGAGCCAACGACTCCGCGAAGCACGCTCCGCCTGAGCAGCCGGAGCGAGGGGCAGGCATGTGCACGTTCTGTGACGGTGTCGGGCCGGTCGGCGGTTCGATTTGGGCTGTGCGCGTCGATACGGCACCGTAGGTCGCATGCTCACGGTCATCATCGGCATGCTGCTCGCCCTCGTGCTGGCTGCCGTCGTCCTCGCCCTGGTCGCGGTGCCCGCGCGACGTGAGGGGCGCGACGTGCTCACCTCGCAGGGCGAGCAGATCGTGCACCAGGCACGGGAGCGCACTGCTGGTGCCGTGGGGGCGGCCCGCGAGCGCGTCGGTGACCTGGCGGAGCGCCTGCCGGTGGGCCGCGGGGAGTCTCCCGAGACGGCGCCGGAGACGATCGACCTGCGCGACGCACCGACTCGGGTCGCGGCCCGCGCGCGTTCCTCGCGCCGTCGCTGACGCCCCCGGGCAGCGCCCGTCGTTCCTCGCTCCGTCTGGGAGACTTCATCCTCGTGGACCCCGTCACCCTCGTCGTCGTCATCGCCGTCCTCGTCCTGCTGCTCGCCGTCGGCGCGACCCTCGCGCTGGTCCGAGGCCGGCGCACCCCGCCTCGGGCTCCGCAGCCCGGCGCCGACTACGCGCCGGGTGTGGGCGACGACGCCACGGCGCCCAGGGACGCCCTGAAGCGCACCATCGAGGACGTCGACGTCCTCGACCGTCCTGCGCCGACGACGCCCGACGTGGAACCCGGCCTGGAGCCGGACGTCCTGGTGCCGGAGTCGGCGACGGTCACCCCGCAGGTCGAGCGGCCCGCACCAGCCGCCGGGCGCCTGCACCGGCTGCGGGCGCGGCTCGCCCGGTCCAACTCCTCGCTGGGCCGCGGACTGCTCGACCTGCTCTCGCGGGACCACGTCACCGATGAGACCTGGGACGAGGTCGAGGAGGTCCTGCTGTCGGCCGACGTGGGCGTGGGGCCGACCACGGAGCTGGTCGACCGGCTGCGCGCGCAGGTGAAGGTCGACGGTGTCAAGGACCCTGAGCAGGTGCGGGCGATGCTGCGCGAGGAGCTGCTCACGCTGGTCGACCCGACGCTCGACCGGTCGCTCGCCGTCGGCACGACCCCGGGCCGTCCGACCGTGATGCTCGTCGTGGGCGTCAACGGCACGGGCAAGACGACCACGGTGGGCAAGCTCGCGCGGGTGCTCGTCGCCGAGGACCGGGACGTCGTCCTCGGCGCCGCTGACACCTTCCGGGCTGCCGCCGCTGACCAGCTGCAGACGTGGGGCCAGCGGGTCGGCGTCCCGACGATCCGGTCCGACCGCGAGGGCGCTGACCCGGCGTCCGTCGCCTTCGACGCGGTCGCGGCGGCCGCCGAGCTGGAGGCGGACGTCGTGCTGATCGACACGGCCGGCCGGCTGCAGAACAAGGCTGGCCTCATGGACGAGCTCGGCAAGGTGAAGCGCGTCGTGGAGAAGCGCTCGCCGGTCGACGAGGTGCTGCTCGTGCTGGACGCGACGACCGGCCAGAACGGCATGCGCCAGGCACAGGTGTTCGGCGAGGTCGTGGATGTCACCGGCATCGTGCTGACCAAGCTGGACGGCACCGCCAAGGGCGGCATCGTCGTATCGGTGCAGCGCGAGCTCGGCGTGCCGGTGAAGCTCGTCGGGCTCGGAGAGGGGCCGGACGACCTGGCACCCTTCGACGCCGAGGAGTTCGTGGACGCGCTCCTGGCCTGAGCGACGCGCCCTCGCGCCTGCCGGACGCGGACCCGCGTGATCGTTAGCCTGTCGCCGTGGACGCTCCGGTGGCGCGCCTGAGCAGGGCGGCGAAGTCGTGGCGCGTGGTCGTCGTGGTCGCGCTGACGGCCCTGTTCTGCGCCGGGTCGGTCGTGGGCAACGACCACTGGTGGCCGTTCAGCCCGTGGCGGATGTTCGCGACGAGCCAGCAGACGACCGGCTCGGTGTGGGCCACCGGCATCGAGGTGCAGACGGCGGACGCTCCCGGGGAGTGGGTGCCCGCACCGCTGTCGCCCGGCACCGTCGGGCTGAACCGAGCTGAGGTCGAGGGCCGGATCCCGCAGATCCAGGCCGCTCCCGAGCGACTGGCGACCCTGGCGCGCAGCCACGCGCGGCTCAAGCCGGAGCAGCCGACCTGGATCGCGCTGCGGGTGGTGCGCCGGCAGATCGTCATCGTGGACCGGCGCCCGACGGGCGAGGTACGCAGCGAGGTGCTGGCCCGGTGGAGCGCCTCGTGAGGCGCCTGCACGACTGGCTGTTCGCGCCCGTCCCGCTCGGCCGCGTCGCCTGGTTGCGCCTCCTGGTCTTCGCGTTCGTCGTGGTCGACGTCCTCGCGCTGCACACCTCCGGCTGGTATCACGGCTCAGCGGACCCGGTCTGGTACGAGCCTCTCATCATGGGGAAGCTGCTGGGCCTGCCCGCCGCCACGGTGCTGCTGGTCGACGTTCTGAAGTGGGGGTGCGTTGTCGCGGCCGTTGCGGCGATGACGGGTCGGGCGCCACGGCTGCTCGGCTGGACGGTGGCGATCTGCTGGGTCTGGTACCAGTACATCGCCTTCAGCTACGGCAAGGTCGACCACGACCGGGCGGACTTCGTCGTGGCGCTCGCCTTGCTTCCCACGGTCGGTCTCGCGCACCTGGGCGACCGCAGACGCAGTGAGGCCGCGGGGTTCGCCCTGCGGGCCGTGCAGCTGGCGGCGATCGCGACCTACTTCCTGTCCGCCTGGGCGAAGGTGCGTTTCGGCGGCTGGGAGTGGGTCAACTCGGCCACGATGGTTCGAGCGGTGGCGCGGCGAGGCACACCCTGGGCGAAGTGGCTTCTCGACGCGCCGTTCACGCTGCACTGGTTCCAGTGGGTGCTGTTCACGGCGGAGCTCACGTCACCGCTGGTCTTCTTCGTCTCCGAGCGGTGGCGACGCCGGATCGTGGCCCTGTGGTTCGGCTTCCACGCAATGACCTACGGCGCCATCACCATCGCCTTCTGGCCCCACCTCGTGATGATGCTCGCCTTCCTGCCGCTGGAGCAGTATGTCGACCGGCTCCGCGCACGCTGGGGACGTCAGGCTCAGGACGCGGGCGGCGACGTCGGCAGTGAACAGGCGGCGGTGCCGCCCGGCAGTCGGTGACGGTTCGCCGCCACCCAGCGGTAGACCAGCCCGGCCAGCCCGTTGACGCCCGGGGCGAGCAGCACGGCGCCGAACGGCCGCTGCCAGCGGCGACCGGCCAGCAGCAGGCGAGCCACGGCGTCCTGCGCTGAGCTGACGCGTCCATCGGTGGCCACCCACTGCAGCGCCTGCTCGCACTCCGCAGGCGTCAGACCCAAGGGGGCCAGGTCGACGTCCTGGTAGGCCGTGACGACCACGTCGCCCGGCCGTCGGAGGACGTGACGGACGACGGCACCGGCAAGCCGCGTGCAGACGCCGCAGTCGCCGTCGTAGAGCAGCACCGGCGTGATCATCCGCCCAGTCTGGCACTGGCACCCGGCGAAACACGGCGTTCACACGGACGGCCAGGTCGTCACGCCCCTGTAACGACGGAGGACCTCGGTCGAAACGACCGTGCACGACCGTCGCGTCAGCGGCCCGCTCAGCGGCCGCCCGACCCGACAGGAGACAGCTGTGGTCAACACCGGTGACACCGCCTGGGTGCTCGTCAGCACCGCGTTGGTGCTGCTCATGACGCCCGGTCTCGCGCTCTTCTACGGCGGCATGGTGCGTGCCAAGAGCGTCGTCAACATGATGCTGATGAGCTTCGGTGCTCTCGGCGTCGTGATCGTCCTGTGGGTGCTCTACGGGTACTCGATGGCCTTCGGGGACGACGTCGGCGGCGGCCTGCTGGGCAACCCCCTGCAGGAGCTGGGGCTGACCGGGCTGATGGCCGACACGACGTCGGCCGGCGGGGGAGTGCCGGTGCTCGCCTTCGCGGCCTTCCAGTGCGTGTTCGCGGTCATCACGGTCGCGCTGATCAGCGGTGCGGTGGCGGACCGCGCGCGGTTCGGCACCTGGCTGCTCTTCACCGCGGTGTGGGCGACGCTCGTCTACTTCCCGGTGGCGCACTGGGTGTTCGACGTCAGCAGCGCGGACGGCGGCCACGCCGGCGGCTGGGTGGTGAACCGGCTGGGGGCGCTCGACTTCGCGGGGGGGACGGCCGTGCACGTCAACGCCGGAGCCGCGGGCTTGGCGCTCGCACTGGTCCTCGGTCGTCGCGTCGGGCTGGGGCGTGACCCCATGCGAGCCCACAACCTCACGCTGGTGATGGCTGGGGCCGGCCTGCTGTGGTTCGGCTGGTTCGGGTTCAACGCCGGCTCCGCCCTCGCGGCCGACAACACCGCCGCCGTCGTGGTCGTCACCACGCTGGTGGCGACGGCGGCCGGCATGCTCGGCTGGTCGGCCGTCGACCGCCTGCGCGGGCGTCGCGCGACCGCGCTGGGCGCGGTCTCGGGCGTCGTGGCGGGGCTCGTGGCGATCACGCCCTCGTGCAACGCGGTGTCCCCGGTGGGTGCGATCGTCGTCGGCGCGGTGGCGGGTGGCCTCTGCGCCCTCACGGTGGACGTCAAGCACCGGCTCGGCTTCGACGACTCCCTCGACGTCGCCGGGGTGCACCTGGTTGCGGGACTGTGGGGCACGGTCTCGATCGGCCTGCTGGCGACCTCGGCCGCGCCGGCCGGCGTCGACGGGCTGCTGCACGGCGGCGGTGTCGACCAGCTGTGGCGTCAGGTGGTCGGGGTGCTGGCGGTCCTGGGGTTCTCCTTCGTCGCGACGTACGTCATCGGCATGCTGCTGAGCCGCGTGGTCGGCTTCCGGGTCAGTGAGGAGGACGAGGTGACCGGGGTCGACGTGGCGGTCCACGGGGAGAGCGGCTACGTGCTGGCCTCGGATGCCGTGGGCGACTGGGACGTCGCGCTCACCGACGAGCTCTCCGACCCTGTGACGTAGCGCTGGCCAAGTACCCTGGGGACGCTGACGCACCCTGACAACCCGAGGGACCTTCCACGTGTTCTCTACCCTGTCCGACCGCCTGGCCGCCACGTTCAAGAACCTCCGTGGCAAGGGCCGGCTCTCCGAGGCCGACGTCGCCGCGACCGTCAAGGAGATCCGCACGGCCTTGCTCGAGGCGGACGTCGCGCTGCCCGTCGTCCGCGAGTTCACCGCGAAGGTGCGGGAGCGGGCGCTCGGTGACGAGGTTTCCGGTGCACTGAACCCGGCGCAGCAGGTCGTCAAGATCGTCAACGACGAGCTGGTCGGAGTGCTCGGCGGCCAGACGCGGCGGCTCAGCTTCGCCAAGAACCCCCCGACGGTGATCATGCTGGCCGGCCTGCAGGGGTCGGGCAAGACGACGTTCGCGGGCAAGCTGGCGCGGCTGCTGCGCAGCGAGGGCCACACGCCGATCCTCGTGGCCGCCGACCTCCAGCGGCCCAACGCGGTCACCCAGCTGCAGGTGGTGGGCGAGCGCGCCGGCGTGCCGGTGTTCGCTCCCGAGAAGGGCAACCAGGGCGAGGTGGCCGACGCCGACCTGGGCCGCGCGTCGTTCGGTGACCCAGTGCGGGTGTCGCAGGCCGGCATCGAGGAGGCGCGGGCGCGGCAGCACGACGTGGTCATCGTCGACACCGCCGGCCGACTGGGCGTCGACGCCGAGCTCATGCAGCAGGCCGCCGACATCCGGACGGCGATCTCGCCCGACGAGGTGCTGTTCGTCATCGACGCGATGATCGGCCAGGACGCCGTGACGACGGCCCAGGCCTTCCTCGAGGGCGTCGACTTCACCGGCGTGGTGCTGTCGAAGCTCGACGGCGACGCCCGTGGTGGAGCCGCCCTGTCCGTGGCCTCGGTCACCGGCCGTCCGATCATGTTCGCGTCCACCGGCGAGAAGCTCGAGGACGTCGAGGTCTTCCACCCCGACCGCATGGCGTCGCGCATCCTCGACATGGGCGACGTGCTCACGCTGATCGAGCAGGCGGAGAAGGCCTTCGACGCCGATCAGGCGCAGCGCATGGCGCGCAAGTTCGTCGAGGAGGAGGAGTTCACCTTCGACGACTTCCTCGCGCAGATGGCGGCCGTGAAGCAGATGGGCTCGCTGAAGAAGATGCTCGGCATGATGCCCGGCATGGCGCAGATGAAGGCGCAGCTCGACAGCATCGACGAGCGCGAGTTCGACCGCGTCGAGGCGATGGTGCGCTCCATGACGCCGTTCGAGCGCCAGCACCCGAAGGTCATCAACGGCTCCCGGCGCGCGCGCATCGCGCGAGGGTCGGGCCGCTCCGTCGCGGACGTGAACGCGCTGCTGCAGCGGCTCACCGAGGCCCAGAAGATGATGAAGCAGATGCGCCGCGGCATGGGCGGCATCCCCGGCATGCCGGGTATGGGTGGCACCGGCCCCGGCCGCAAGGCGAAGGGCAAGCAGCAGAAGAAGAAAGGCAAGAGCGGCAACCCCGCGAAGCGCGCCGAGCAGGAGCGGCTCGCCCAGGAGCGGGCCGCGCAGAACCAGGGCGCCGCAGCGCTCGAGCGCATGGACCCGGGCGCGGCGTTCGGCGCGAGCAACGAGAACGCGGCCGAGGCCGCGCAGAAGCTGTCGCAGGGACTGCCGGCCGGCTTCGAGAAGTTCCTCGGCCGGTGACCCCGCCCACGCCGAACCAGGTGCTGCACCTGACCGGGCCGGTGCTCGTCG
Source organism: Actinomycetales bacterium (assembly GCA_035707965.1). Taxonomy (GTDB): domain Bacteria; phylum Actinomycetota; class Actinomycetes; order Actinomycetales; family Angustibacteraceae; genus DASSTJ01. The sequence continues at coordinate 14,247 of DASSTJ010000214.1, read as the reverse complement.
GTCCGCACGAGGTGGTCGACGAGGCGTGGGTCGTGGGCGGTCGGCTCACGTTCGAGCGACCAGCCAGCATCCCGACGTCCGGCACCTCGAGTGCCGACGTGGCGAGAGTGGACGGCTGGGTGCTGCCCGGTCTGGTCGACGCGCACTGCCACGTCGGGCTCGACGCGCACGGGGCGGTGGACGACGCGACGTCCGAGCAGCAGGCCACGGCGGACCGTGAGGCCGGAGCCCTGCTGCTGCGGGACGCCGGCAGCCCCGCGGACACGCGCTGGGTGGACGACCGGGACGACCTGCCGCGCATCATCCGGGCCGGACGCCACATCGCCCGCACCAAGCGGTACATCCGCAACTACGCCTGGGAGATCGAGCCGGAGCAGCTGCCCGAGTACGTCGCCCAGGAGGCGCGCCGGGGCGACGGCTGGGTCAAGCTCGTCGGTGACTGGATCGACCGCGACGCGGGTGACTTGGCACCGTGCTGGCCGCTGGACGCGCTGAAGGCCGCGATGGACGCCGCGCACGCGGAGGGCGCGCGCGTCACCGCGCACTGCTTCGGCGAGGACTGCCTGCCCGACCTGCTCGACGCCGGGATCGACGGCATCGAGCATGCGACCGGGCTCACGTTCGACACCACCATGGCCGCTGCCGAGCGGGGCGTCGCCATCGTCCCGACGCTGGTCAACATCGAGAACTTCCCCGAGTTCGCGGCAGCCGGCCAGGCCAAGTTCCCGGCGTACGCGGCGCACATGCGCGAGCTCCACGCCCGGCGGTACGACACCGTGCGGTCCGCCTACGAGGAGGGCGTGCCGGTCTACGTCGGCACGGACGCCGGCGGGTCGCTGCCGCACGGGCTCGTCGCTCAGGAGGTCGCGGAGCTCGTGACGGCCGGGCTGCCCCGGCTCGACGCGGTCGGCGCGGCGAGCTGGGCGGCGCGCCGTTGGCTCGGGCGTCCGGGGCTCGACGAGGGGGAGTCCGCCGACCTGGTGGTGTACGCCGACGACCCACGCGAGGAGGTCGGGGTACTGGCTCACCCGACGGCGGTCGTGCTGCGCGGACGCGTGTGGTGAGCGCGCGTCCCCCGCTGACCGCGACCGGGTCCCGGGTGACCGTGCGTCCGGTGCGACGCGAGGACGCGCAGCCGTACCGGCGGGCGGTCGAGCTGTCGCAGGCACGGCTGTCGCGCTGGAACCCGGTCGACCCCGACGACATCCTGCGGCACATCGACGCGCAGTCCGACGTGCACCGCACGTTCCTCGTGGTGGCGCTGGACCCCGAGGGTGAGCACGGCGTCGTCGGCAAGATCAACGTGACCAACGTGGTGCGGGGCCGTTTCCAGTCCGGGTCGCTCGGTTACGACGCGTACGACCCGTACGCGGGGCGGGGTCTGTTCCGAGAGGGGCTCGCTCTCGTGGTCGGCGTCGCGCTGACCCCGGGTGACCGGGGTGGCATGGGCCTGCACCGTCTCGAGGCCAGCGTGCAGCCGGGCAACGTCACGTCGGCGGGCGTGCTGCGCTCCCTCGGGTTCCGCCACGAGGGCTTCACGCCCCGCATGCTGCGCCTCGGCGGCCCCGACGGACGTGAGGACTGGCGCGACCACGAGCGGTACGCGCTGACGATCGAGGAGTGGCCGGCGGAACCCTACCGCCGCCCGGAACGCCGCAGGGTCGTCGTCCTCGTCGGCGGGCTGCCCGGCTCGGGCAAGACCACGCTGGCCGCTGCCCTCGCCGACGAGCTCGGCCTGCCCCTGCTGTCGAAGGACACGATCAAGGAGACGGTGGCGGATCACCTGCCGCCCGACGTGCTGGAGCGCGCGCAGGGCAGTGGGTCGTGGCTCGGCGCCGGTGCCGCCGAGTCGCTGTGGAGCCTGCTCGGGACCTGCCCGTGGGGCGCCGTCGTGGAGAGCTGGTGGGCGGTGGACGACCTCCAGCTGGTCGCCGACGGGCTGCAGCGCGCTGGCGTGAGCCCGGGGGAGTCCGTGGAGGTCTGGTGCGACGTACCACCCGCGGTGGCGCAGGCGCGGTACGAGGGGCGTGCCCACGAGCGTCACGCCGTTCACGGGCCGCAACGGGGGTTGCCGTGGTGGGACACAGACGCGCCGGCTGCCGCTCGACCGCTGGCCTTCGGCACGGTGCTGCGGGTCGACACGAGTGCCCCGCTCGACCGACGAGCGGTGGTGCGCCTCGCGCTCGCGGCCCGCGCCGCCACCCGCTGACCGCCCTTCGGAGACGGCTTTGGCGGCAGTGCGGTGGATCGCTCCCGTCAGGCGGTAGTCATCCACCGCGAACGCCACCGAGTGGGCTCGTACAGCGGGGCGGCCGCGATCTGGCAGAATGGTGGACCGTACCCGGCCTGGTCGGCCCCTCTCTCCGGCCATGGTCGTGTCCCGAGCGCGCTGGCACCGTGTCCCCACCCGGGAGCCGTCCGCGCTCACCCCCACCAGATTCAGGAGTCACCACACCCGTGGCCGTCAAGATCCGTCTCAAGCGCCTGGGCAAGATCCGGGCCCCGTACTACCGCGTCGTCGTCGCCGACTCGCGCACCAAGCGTGATGGTCGTGCGATCGAGGAGATCGGCAAGTACCACCCCACGCAGGAGCCGTCGCTCATCGACATCGACAGCGAGCGCGTGCAGTACTGGCTCGGCGTCGGCGCGCAGCCGACCGAGCAGGTGCTCGCCCTGCTGAAGGTCACCGGCGACTGGCAGAAGTTCAAGGGCCTCCCGGGCGCCGAGGGCACGCTGCGCACCGCGGAGCCGAAGCCCGACCGCAACGCGCTCTTCGACGCGGCCGCCAAGCAGGCCTCGCTCGAGCCCAAGGAGGGTGCGACCACCGCCAGGAAGAAGGCCACCAAGAAGGCCGAGCCCAAGGCTGACGAGAGCGCGGCTGACCACGCCAAGGCTGACGAGGCGAAGGCTGACGAGGCGAAGGCTGACGAGGCCAAGGCTGACGAGCCCACGGCGGAGGCCGCCGAGACCCCGGCCGCGTCCGAGCCGGCGGCAGACGAGGCGAAGGCCTGAGCATGCTGGAGGAGGCGCTCGACCACCTCGTCCGCGGCATCGTCGAGCACCCGGACGACGTCGAGGTCCGTCGGCAGAACAACCGCCGTGGCGAGATGCTCGAGGTCCGGGTGCACCCGGACGACCTCGGTCGGGTGATCGGCCGCTCCGGGCGCACCGCCAAGGCGCTGCGCACGGTGGTCGGTGCCCTCGCCAACGGGCGCTCGGTGCGCATCGACATCGTCGACACGGACCGCCGCCGCTAGCACGCACCGCACGAGCACGCACGGCAACCACGCCGGACGTCGGACAGCCCGCTGACCGACGTCCGGCGTCGTCGTTGTCACTACCCTCAGCACGTCGCAGCACCCAGCCCGAGCTCGGAGGAGACGCATGGACCGCGTGGTCGCCCGCATCGGACGTGCGCACGGGCTGCGCGGCGAGGTGACCGTCGAGGTGCGCACCGACGTGCCTGAGCAGCGGTTCGTCGACGGAGCACGGTTCACGACCAACCCGGTGTCGCACGGACCGCTCACCTTGCGCTCGGTGCGCGAGAACAACGGCGTGCTGCTGCTGGGGTTCGAGGGGGTCGACGACCGGACGGCGGCCGAGGAGCTGCGAGGCACGATGCTGCTCGTCGACGCGGAGGCGTCCGACGAGCCCGACGCCTGGTACGACGAGGAGCTCGTCGGGCTGCGGGCGGAGCGTGCGGACGGCACGGTGCTGGGCGAGGTGTCGGGCCTGCTCACCGGCGGCGCCCAGGACCTGCTCGAGGTACGGCCGACGCGCGGTCCGCGCAGCACGACGGTGCTCGTGCCGTTCGTGACCGCACTGGTGCCGGTCGTCGACATCGCCGGTGGCCGGGTCGTCCTCGAACCTCCGGGCGGCATGTTCGACGTCGACGAGGCGGACGGCGAGGACGTCTGATGCGCCTCGACGTCGTCACGATCTTCCCGGACTACCTGAGGCCCCTCGAGCTGTCGCTCATCGGCAAGGCGCGCGAGCAGGGCCTCGTCGACCTCGCCGTCCACGACCTGCGCGACTTCACGCACGACCGGCACCGCACCGTCGACGACACGCCCTACGGCGGAGGCGCCGGCATGGTAATGCGGCCGGAGCCCTGGGGCGAGGCGCTAGACCACGTACGGCAGGCCGGACGGGTGGCCTTGGGGGACGACGCCGCCGTGCCGCTGCTCGTCGTGCCGAGCCCGTCGGGGGAGCGGTTCGTCCAGGCGACGGCGCACCGGCTGGCCGAGGAGCCGTGGCTGGCGTTCGCCTGCGGTCGCTACGAGGGCATCGACGAGCGGGTGCTGGTCGACGCCGCCACGCGCGGCCCCGTGCTGCCCCTCAGCCTCGGCGACTACGTTCTCAACGGCGGTGAGGTGGCGGCTCTCGCCGTGATCGAGGCCGTGGTGCGGTTGTTGCCCGGGGTCGTCGGCAACGCCGAGAGCCTCGTCGAGGAGAGCCACGAGGGCGGTCTGCTCGAGTACCCGGTCTACACGAAGCCGCCGTCGTGGCGAGGGCTGGACGTGCCGCAGGTGCTGCTGTCGGGCCACCACGGCAACGTCGCCCGATGGCGCCACGAGGAGCGCGTGCGGCGGACGGCCGAGCGGCGTCCCGACTTGTTGGACCGCCACGAGCGCGAGCAGCAGACCGAGGCCAGCGATTTCAGCGTCTGACCCCTCCTGTGGCAGACTGGGCAGTCGCGCCACGCTCGGCCAGCGTCCCCGCCACAGGGGTGATGCTCATCCGCGCCCGTGGCCGCCCATTCAGACCACGACCTGCCGTCGGTGACCTGTGGCACCGGCGAGAAAGCGACGCGCCATGCACATCCTCGACTCCGTCGATGCCGCCAGCCTCCGGGACGACGTCCCCGAGTTCCGCGCCGGCGACACCCTGAAGGTGCACGTCAAGGTCATCGAGGGCAACCGTTCGCGCGTCCAGGTCTTCCAGGGTGCGGTCATCCGCCGCCAGGGCGACGGCGTCCGTGAGACGTTCACCGTCCGCAAGGTGAGCTTCGGCGTCGGCGTCGAGCGCACCTTCCCGGTGCACTCGCCCATCATCGACAAGATCGAGGTCGTCACTCACGGTGACGTCCGTCGCGCGAAGCTCTACTACCTGCGCGACCTGCGCGGCAAGGCCGCGAAGATCAAGGAGAAGCGCGAGACGCCGGTCGCGCGCTGACCCGCACCGCTGGCCCGGCCCTCCCTGCGTACCCCGCTGCGCTGTCTCGCGTGCGCGTCGACCTGCGTCCGCGCAGCGCGGCGATAGGGTCGTCGTGATGGACGCCGGGGGTGCCGAGGTGGTGCGGGACGACGCGGTCGAGGCGTCAGCCGTCCTCGAGCCGTCCGGTCACGCCCGCCGGTGGACGCGCGAGCTTCTCGTGCTCGTCGGGGTCGCGCTCGCCATCACGCTGCTGGTGCGGCTGCTCGTCGTCCAGGCGTTCTACATCCCGTCGGGCTCGATGGAGCCGACGCTGCACGTCGGTGACCGCGTGCTGGTGTCGAAGCTGTCGTACCGGCTGGGGGACGTGCGGCGGGGCGACGTGATCGTGTTCGACGGGCGCGGCTCGTTCGCGCGCAGCGACGTCAGCACCGGCGGCGACTCGATCCTCGGGCGCATCGGGGGTGCGGCCGGTTCGTTCCTCGGGGTGGCGCCCTCCGAGCGCGACTTCGTGAAGCGGGTCATCGGTCTGCCTGGCGACCACGTCATCTGCTGCGACGCACAGGGCCGGCTCACCGTGAACAACCAGCCAGTTGACGAGCCGTACGTCATGCCCGGCGACGCGGCGAGCACCGACACGTTCGACGTCGTCGTGCCCCCGGGGCGCCTGTGGGTGATGGGCGACCACCGCAGCGACTCCGCGGACTCCCGTGCGCATCTCGGCGACCCCGGTGGCGGTACCGTTCCGCTCGACCGCGTGATCGGCAAGGTCCTTGTCCGCTTCTGGCCGTTGAACCGCCTGGGGGGTACCGACGAGATGGCGGCTCCCGGCGACGTGAGGACGGACCATGACTGAGGGGCCCGAGCCGGGTGACGCCTCGCTCGAGGAGCATCCTGCGGCCGAGGAGGGCACCGACGAGAGCCCCCAGCCGCGACGGCTGACCCAGCCTCGCCAGCCGCGCCGCACGACGGGACTGCTGGTCGCGGTTCGCGAGACCGTCGTGGTGGTCGGCATCGCTCTGGTGCTCTCGCTGCTGGTCAAGACGTTCCTGGTGCAGGCGTTCTACATCCCGTCCGTCTCCATGGAGAGCACGCTGGACGTGGGCGACCGGGTGGTCGTCAGCAAGCTCACTCCCGGTCCGTTCCACCTGCAGCGCGGGGACGTCATCGTCTTCACCGACCCGGGCGGCTGGCTCGACCCGACACCGCCGCCGGACGACGGGCCGGTCCGCAAGGCGCTGCGGTCGGCTCTGACCTTCGTCGGCCTCCTGCCCGAGGACTCCAACAACCACCTGATCAAGCGGCTCATCGGCTTGCCCGGTGACCACGTGGTGTGCTGCGACGCGCAGGGACGCCTGTCGATCAACGGCAGGGCGGTCAACGAGCCGTACGTGTTCGACGGCAACGTGCCCTCGGAGCGCCAGTTCGACATCACCGTGCCCCCGGGACGGGTCTGGGTGATGGGTGACCACCGCCAGATGTCGAGCGACTCCCGGTACCACGACGACGGGCACGGCAACACGGGATCGGTGCCCATCGCCGACGTCACCGGCCGGGCCTTCGTGATCGTGTGGCCGTTCAACCGCTTGTCGTCGCTCCCTCGTTACTCGAGCACGTTCGACGACGTGCCTCCCCCGCGCGCGCCGTGACGAGCGTGCATCCTGGTTGACATGGCCCCCGCCGCTCGACGTCCCTCGCCTGGCCGTCCTCCCTCGCTGAGGGTGGAGCGGTCCCTGCTGCGCGACGGTTTCCGCCTCGTCGCCGGCATGGACGAGGTAGGCCGTGGCGCGCTGGCTGGGCCGGCGAGCGTCGGCATCGTGGTGGTGGACGCCTCCGTGGGCACGGCACCGTCCGGCGTCCGCGACTCGAAGCTGCTCACACCTGCTGCGCGCCAGGCGCTGGTGCCGCGGATCCGGCGGTGGGCGCTCTGCTACGCGGTCGGGCACGCCGGACCTGACGAGGTGGACGCCGTCGGGATCCTCGCCGCGCTGCGGCTCGCGGCGCACCGGGCGCTGACCCAGCTGCCCGTGACCCCGGACCTGCTGCTGCTCGACGGCAACCACGACTGGTTCTCCGAGCGCCGGGTACCGACGGACGAGCTGGCGCCACTGCCGTTGTTCGCCGTGCCACCTGTCCCGCGCGTGCCGTCGATCCCGGTCCGCACGATGATCAAGGCCGACCTGAGGTGCTCGTCGGTCGCCGCCGCGAGCGTGCTGGCCAAGGTGGAGCGGGACGCCCACATGGTGCGGCTGCACGACGAGCACCCGGACTACTGCTGGGCCGACAACAAGGGGTACTCGGCGCCGGAGCACCACCAGGCGCTGCTCGAGAAGGGTCCGTGCGAGCACCACCGGCGCTCCTGGCGGCTGCCGTGCGGCGAGCCGGCGGACGTGAGCGAGAATGGTCCTGTGCCGCCGGTGGCGCCGGCTGACGCGGAGCAGCAGATCTCGATCATGGAGGTGATGACGCGGTGAGCGCCGAGGACCTCGAGGAGTACGAGACCGAGATGGAGCTGTCGCTCTACCGGGAGTACCGCGACGTCGTGGGCCAGTTCACGCACGTCGTGGAGACCGAGCGCCGGTTCTACCTCGCGAACGAGGTGGACGTGCAGGTGCGCTCCGACGGTGGCGAGGTGTTCTTCGACATCACGATGTCGGACGCCTGGGTGTGGGACGTCTACCGCCCGGCGCGCTTCGTCAAGAACGTCCGGGTGGTCACGTTCAAGGACGTGAACGTCGAGGAGCTCGAGAAGCCGGAGCTCGAGCTGCCCAAGGACACGGGTTTCACGCGCTGATGGCGGTCACGACACCGGACGTGGCCGTGGGTGGGCCGCTCGGCGTGCCCGCTGTCGGGCCACTCGTCATCGGGCCGCACCGGGTCACCACCCCCGTGGTGCTCGCACCCATGGCCGGCATCACGAACGCGGCGTTCCGGCAGCTCTGCCGTGAGCTGGCCGGCCAGGCTCTGACGCGTCTCGGCGTGGACGACGTGTCCGGGGCGGGGGGCGTGTACGTCAGCGAGATGGTGACCTCGCGGGCGCTCGTCGAACGGTCCGCCGAGTCGCTGCGGCTCATCACCCACGGCCCGGGCGAGACGCCACGTAGCGTGCAGCTGTACGGCGTCGACCCGACGACGGTCGGGGCGGCCGTACGCATGCTCGTGGAGGAGGACCGGGCCGACCACGTCGACCTGAACTTCGGCTGCCCGGTGCCCAAGGTGACCCGCAAGGGCGGGGGAGCGGCGCTGCCCTGGAAGGCCACGCTCTTCCGCGACATCGTGCGGGCCGCGGTGCACGAGGCGTCACCGGCGGGCGTGCCGGTCACCGTGAAGATGCGGCGAGGGATCGACGACGACCACCTGACCTTCTTGGACGCTGGGCGGGTCGCGGAGGACGAGGGTGTCGCCGCTGTGGCGCTGCACGGTCGCACCGCGGCCCAGCACTACTCCGGCACGGCCGACTGGGACGCGATCGGCGAGCTGAAGCAGGCGGTGACGAGCATCCCGGTGCTCGGCAACGGCGACATCTGGAGTGCCGAGGACGCCCTGCGCATGGTGGCGCACACCGGGTGCGACGGCGTCGTGGTCGGCCGGGGTTGCCTGGGCCGGCCGTGGTTGTTCGCCGACCTGGCGGCCGCGTTCGCGGGGCACACGGTCCACGTCCGACCGACGATGGGGGAGGTCGCGTCCGCGATGCGGCGGCACGTCGAGCTGATGACCGAGCACTACGGCGACGAGGGCAAGGCGTGCCGCGACATCCGCAAGCACGTCGCCTGGTACCTCAAGGGGTTTGCCGTCGGGAACGGGCTGCGGGGGCGGCTGGCGCTGGTGGAGTCCGTCGAGCAGCTCGACGGGCTGCTGCAGGAGCTCGACCTCGACCAGCAGTGGCCCGTCGAGGCCGCGGAGGGTCCTCGTGGTCGCGCCGGCTCGCCCAAGCGGGTGGCGCTGCCCGACGGCTGGCTGCAGTCACGTGAGCTGACCGGGGAGTCGGCGCGGATCATCCGTGAGGCGGAGCTGTCCGTCTCCGGAGGGTGAGGCTGGTGCGGCCGCTGCGCCTGGTCGTCCGGCTGGTGGCGGCGCTGGGACTTCTCGCGCTCGTCATCGGTGCGGTGACGGCTGTGCGCGTCGTGCAGGCCGGGCGCACGGACAACGCCCGGCAGGCCGACGTGCTGGTCGTGCTGGGGGCCGCGCAGTTCGACGGCCGGCCGCAGGAGTACCTGGTGGCGCGGCTCCAGCACGCCCAACGGCTCTTCGACTCCGGCACGGCGAGGCATGTCCTCACGCTCGGGGGCAAGCAGCCGGGTGACCGCTTCACGGAGGCCGAGGCCGGCAAGGGATGGCTGCAGGACCACGGCGTCCCGGCCGGCAGCGTGGTGGCCGTCGGCGAGGGCACCAACACGCTGCAGAGCGTCCAGGCGGCGGCTGAGGTGATGAAGCACCAGGGGTGGACGTCCGCGGTCGTCGTGACCGACCCGTGGCACGAGCTGAGGAGCACGACGATGCTGCGCGACCAAGGTGTCACGGTGTACGGCTCGCCGACTCCGACCGGGCCGTCGCACGGTGGCGCCTGGGTGGTGGGACGGTACGTGGCGCGCGAGACCGTCGCCTACGTGGCGTATGTCATCGGCCGGGTGCTCCCGTGAGCGGCGAGGGCGGGGAGGGCACGGCCGCACCGGCCGTCCCGTCGTCGCGGTCACGGGCGTGGGCGTCCACCGCTCCCGGTCACGTGGACGCCGACGGCGTCGTGCGTGCCCACTCGGGCAGCGAACCTCGCCTGGAGGCGGTCCCGCCGTCCGGGCGCGTCGAACGTGAACGGCGAGAGGACGAGCTGCTCCAGCACGGCGCCACCCGAGCGCACGGGGCGGGCCACCGCGCACGGGCTGAAGAGCCGGACCCGGAGCGCACGTGCTTCGAGCGCGACCGCGACCGCATCCTGCACTCGGCGGCGTTCCGCCGGCTCGCCGGCAAGACGCAGGTCTTCGTCTTCCCCGAGGACCACCAGCGCACGCGACTGACGCACGCGCTGGAGGTGGCGCAGGTCGCGACGTCGGTGGCGCGGGCCGCCCGGCTCAACGTGTCGCTCACGGAGGCGATCGCCATCGGTCACGACTGCGGTCACGGGCCCGGCGGGCACGCCAGCGAGGAGGCGTTCGACGCCTTCCTGCCGGGAGGGTACGACCACGCGGTCTGGGGTGCCGACGTGGTGCTCGTGCCGCTCAACCTGTGCCGGGAGACGCTCGACGGGGTGCGCAACCACTCGTGGTCGCGTCCCGCGCCCTCCACGCCCGAGGGCGTCGTCGTCAGCTGGGCCGACCGGATCGCGTACTGCGCCCACGACCTCGAGGACGCGGTGCGCGCCGGGATCGTGTCGACGTCCGACCTGCCCGACGAGGTGGTGCGGGTCGCCGGGCGCACGAGGGGCGAGCAGCTGGGAACCTTCATCGACGCGCTCGTCGAGTGCACCAGCGCGACGGGCGTCATCGGGATGCGGGGCGAGGTCGCTTCAGCGCTGGCGGCGTTGCGGACCTTCAACTACGAGCGCATCTACAGCCGACCGGAGGCCCTCGAGCAGACGGCGGCAGTGGTGCGGGTGCTACGCGCTCTCGTGGAGTTCTTCGTGGAGCGGCCGGCCGAGCTGCCCGCGGACTTCCAGCCCGGGACGCTGGACGTGGGAGGCGTCTCTGTAGCCGGGGTCGACCCGGTGGTGCGGGCAGCGGTCGCCTACGTCGGTGGCATGACCGACCGGTATGCGTTCCGCGCCGCGGCGCGACTGCTGGGGTGGCGGTCGCCCGCGCTGCCCGACACCGGGTCGCCCCTGGCCTGACGACGCTGTGGACGGCCGCACGTCGGACCGCGTCCGTCCACCTAGAATCGCTGCAGTCGGCTGGCGAGGAGGTCCGGTGGCGGGTCGCATCAGGGCGGACGTCGTCGCTGCCGTCAAGGAGCGCACGTCCATCGAGGATGTCGTGCGCGACCACGTCACGCTCCGGCCCGGCGGCATCGGGTCGCTCAAGGGCCTCTGCCCGTTTCACGATGAGAAGTCGCCCTCGTTCCACGTGCGTCCGCAGCTGGGCGTCTGGCACTGCTTCGGCTGCGGCGAGGGCGGCGACGTCCTGTCGTTCGTGCAGCGCGTCGACCACCTCACGTTCACCGAGGCCGTCGAGCGGCTGGCCGACAAGGCCGGCATCTCCGTGGAGTACGAGGAGGGCGGTGCGCGTCCGCGTGAGCAGGTGGGCCGCCGCCGTCGGCTCCTCGAGGCGAACCGTGCAGCGGAGGAGTTCTACGCCGAGCAGCTGAGATCGCTGCCCGAGGCGGTGGCCGGACGGCGCTTCCTGGCCGAGCGCGGGTTCGATCGCGACGCGGCCGCGCGATTCGGTGTCGGGTTCGCCCCACGGTCCGGCGAAGCCCTGGTGCGGCACCTGCGCGGCAAGGGCTTCACCGACGACGAGCTGACGCTGGTGGGCCTGGCGGGACGCGGGTCCCGGGGGCTCTACGACCGCTTCCGAGGACGCCTGCTGTGGCCGATCCGCGACGTGACCGGCGACTGCGTCGGGTTCGGGGCCCGTCGGCTCTTCGACGATGACCGCATCGAGGCCAAGTACCTCAACACGTCCGAGACGCCGCTGTTCACCAAGTCCAAGGTGCTGTACGGGCTCGACCTCGCGAAGAAGGCGATCTCCACCCAGCGGCGTGCTGTGGTCGTCGAGGGTTACACGGACGTCATGGCGTGCCACCTGGCCGGCATCGAGACCGCGGTGGCGACGTGCGGCACGGCGTTCGGCACCGACCACATCACGCTGGTCCGGCGCATCATGCGGGACGACGACGAGGTGGACGCCGCCGAGGTGGTGTTCACCTTCGATGGTGACGCCGCCGGTCAGAAGGCGGCGCTCCGCGCGTTCGCCGAGGACCAGCGGTTCGTCTCCCAGACCTACGTGGCGATCGAGCCGCACGGCATGGACCCGTGCGAGCTTCGGCAGCAGTCGGGGGACGAGGCGGTGCGCGAGCTGGTGCGGCGCAGGGTGCCGCTCTTCGAGTTCGCGATCACCTCGACGATCGCGCGGTTCGACCTGTCGAATGCCGTCGGTCGGGTGCAGGCTCTTCGGGCGGCCGCTCCGGTCGTGGCCCGGATCAAGGACCGCACGCTGCGGCCCGAGTACGCGCGCCGGCTCGCGGGACTTGTCGGCATCGACGTCGAGGAGGCGCGGCGGGCTGTCGCAGCGGCCGGGAAGTCCGCCAAGCCCGACGGGGGAGACCGAGGCCGGTCCGGTGGGGCGTCTGGCAACCGTCCGGCACCCCAGCTGGTCAACGGCGCAGTGCCACCGGTGGACGAGCCGCAGCAGCGCGCGCCCGAGCTGCCCGCGCCCGACCTCCGGGACCCGGTGGTGCGCGCTGAGCGCCAGCTGCTGCAGTGCGTGCTGCAGTCGCCGCGATCACTGCAGGCGCCGGAGTTCGACGCCCTCGGCGACGAGGCCTTCACCGCGCCCGTGCACCGGGCGGTGCACCAGGCGGTGCGATCCAGCGGGGGGCTGGCGGTGGCCGCCCCGGGCGAGGCGTGGGTCGAGCAGGTCGCCGCAGCGGTCCCTGACCTGGTGCGCCCGTACGTGACGGCGCTCGCGGTCGACGCCCTGCCGGTCGTCGACGAGGACGGGCTGGCTCGGCTGGCGAGCGCCCTGCAGGTTGACATCGCCCAGCGTGACCTCGTGCGGCGGGAGGCGGAGGTGCACAGTCGCATGCAACGCCTCGACGCGAGCGGCGACGCGGTCGGCTACATGGCGGCGCTGCGCGAGGCGCAGGTCCTGGTGGAACGTCGTCGGGCGCTTGCGCACCCGCTGGACTGACGCGTCTCACCATTCGGGACCCAGACGTCCGGTGCCCGAGCGGCGACGGAAGGTCACCGGACGTTGCCGATCCGTTAGCGAGACGTGACCGGCGCGCACAGGTGGCAGTCAGTTCTCCTGCCTACCCTTGATGCATGCGATGGCTCCGGCGACCCGAACCCACTCCGCCGCTGCCTGCTCAGGTGCGTGAGGGCCTCGGGTTGGCGCGCAGCGAACGGGTTCTCGCGCACGCCACGGTGGCGGCCGGCGGCTGGCTGGTCGCGACGACGCACGCCCTTGTCGTGGTGGATCCGATCGACGGCCCCGCGTCGGGGCCCGGCACGCCAAGGTTGCGGGTGCCCTGGTACGAGGTCGCCGAGGCCACGTGGACGTCGGACGACCGCACGCTGCACGTCCGCTGGGTCTCGCCGGACGAGCCCGAGCAGGCGCATCTGCTCGGCAGCGGAGAGACGTATCTGCCCGAGGTCGTGCGTGAGCGGGTGATGAGCACGTACGTGCTGTCCCAGCGGGTCGACGTGCGCGGTCGCCGGGGTGTCACGGTCGCAGTGCGGCGGCGGCCGGACGCCGCCCTCGTCGTCCAGGCGGTCGCCGACCCGGGCGTCGACCTTCTCCGGCCGGCCGTCGCCGAGCAGGTGTCCGCCGCGGCACGACACCTCCGCTCGCAGGTCGGGCTGCCGCCCGAGGGGCCCGTCGTCGGTCTCGACGACGACGAGCCCCCGGAGCGCCGACTCGCCTGAGGTGAAGGCGGCCGTCCGGACTTGATATCGTTCTCTCCGGCCCGGGTCGCCAGGGCCGGCCCTCGCGCGAGCGAGACGGTCCCGCGTAGCTCAACGGCAGAGCATCCGACTGTTAATCGGACGGTTACTGGTTCGAATCCAGTCGCGGGAGCATGGTAGGGCCCTTGACCTGCGGAAACGTAGGTCGAGAGGCATTCTGCTGTCGTGAGTCCCTCCGTTCGATGAGCGCCGCTTCCATGGTCGTGTGCATGCGAACACTGGCAGGGCTGATGTCTCAGGAGCCTGCGCGCGAGGCCGCGGACTGCGGTCAGTTTGCGGGCGAACCCGAGCATCCCTGATCGTGCCCGTCCTCGGGCGGGCGGCACCCCGGTAGGGGTTCTGGCGTGGTGGTGACGCGGAGGTCGCCGGGTAGCTGCCAGGTGACGTGCCGGGGCCCGGCGCGAGGACCGGCGGTCAGGCTGGTCTGGACGGCCTGGGTGGTCTTGGCGTTGTGGTGGTGTCGGCACTTGGGGTCGAGG
>DASSTJ010000213.1:0-27593 GCA_035707965.1 Actinomycetales bacterium | reverse complement strand
CCCCCGCCGCCCCGTCGTCCACCGAGACGACGACCCCCGCCCTCCGCTTCGCCGACCTCGGCCTCCCGGGCCAGCTCGTCGACCGGCTCGCGCGAGACGGCCTCACCACCGCTTTCCCGATCCAGAGCGCCACGATCCCCGACGCCCTCTCGGGCCGCGACGTCCTGGGGCGGGCCCAGACCGGCTCCGGCAAGACCCTCGCCTTCGGGCTGCCGCTCCTGACCCGTCTCGCGAGCCGCCGCAGCGAGTCGCGGCACCCCCGCGGCATCGTGCTCGTGCCGACCCGCGAGCTGGCCATGCAGGTGCACGACAGCCTGGAGCCGCTCGCCCACGTTCTCGGTGTGCGCATCAAGCTGGTGGCCGGCGGGCTTCCCTACCAGAAGCAGATCCACGCGCTCGACCGCGGCGTCGACGTCCTCGTCGCCACCCCGGGGCGCCTCACCGACCTGGTGCAGCGGGGCAGCTGCCACCTGTCGTCGGTCGAGGTCCTCGTGCTCGACGAGGCCGACCAGATGTGCGACATGGGCTTCCTGCCCGACGTGTGCGCGCTGCTCGACCAGATGCCCACCTCCGGCCAGCGCCTGCTCTTCTCGGCGACCCTCGACGGGGACGTCGAGCAGATCGTGCGCCGGTACCTGCACGACCCGGTGCAGCACGCCACGAACGACGCGGGCGCCACCGTGTCGACCATGTCGCACCACGTGTGGCTGGTGAAGCCCGCGCACAAGGGGCCGTTGACCACGGCCCTCGCCGCGCGCCGCGGCCGCACCGTCGTGTTCGTGCGCACCAAGCTGGGCGCCGACCGCGTGGCGGCCCAGCTGCGCGAGCAGGGCGTCCGGGCAGCGGCGCTGCACGGGGGGCTGCCGCAGGGCGCCCGCAACCGAACGCTGTCGGCCTTCCGCGACGGCCACGTGCCCGTCCTGGTCGCCACCGACGTCGCGGCCCGCGGCATCCACGTCGACGATGTCGGCCTCGTCCTGCAGGTGGACCCGCCAGCCGACCACAAGGACTACCTGCACCGCGCCGGCCGCACCGCCCGAGCCGGCGAGCAGGGCACCGTCATCACGCTCGCGCTGCCGCACCAGCGGCGCACCATGGAACGGCTCACCGGATCAGCCGGCGTCACCGCCACCGCGGTGCCCGTCGGGCCACGCGACCAGCTCGTGCACGACGTCACCGGGGGCGCCGAGCCGTCCGGCGTCAAGGTCGAAGAGCACGAGCTCTTCCCGCCGAAGCCGGTGCGCCGCAGCGGCCCTCGGCGCGGACGTCGGGACACGGACGGCCGGCCTCGCCGCGAGCACCAGCGCGAGCAGCGGCCCGACAGCCGTGCCGGCAGCTGGTCCGACCGGTCCGAGCACCGGGCGGAGAGCCGGCCCCAGCGACGAGCGGACGGCCGGCCGCAGCGACGCGGCGAGAACCGTCCGCAGCGTCAGGGCACGTCGCGTCGACCGCCACGGCCCACGTCCCGCCGGGCTGGCTGAGCCCGCGCTACGGCAGCTCAGGGCGGCCGAAGAGCCAACCCTGGGCGTTGTCGCACCCCATGCTGCGCAGCAGGTCCGCCTGCTCTTCCGTCTCCACGCCCTCCGCGGTGACGGCGTGCCCGTGCGCGTGCGCGAGGTCGATGACCGCACGCACGATGGCGGACGCCGGAACAGAGCTGCCGAGGCGGCTCACGAACGACCGGTCGATCTTCACCAGGCTCACCGGCAGGTGCTGCAGGTAGGCCAGGGACGAGTACCCGGTGCCGAAGTCGTCGATGACCGTGGCGATCCCGGCCTGCTTCAGTCGCACCATCGCGTCCTGGGCAACGGAGCCGCCCGGCACCAGGCTGCTCTCGGTGAGCTCGATGAGCAGCCGGGACGGGTCGATGTGGTGCTCGTCCAGCACCTGCAGCACGTACTCGGCGAAGTCGAGCTGGGCGAGGGTGCGCGCCGCGACGTTGACCGAGACGCACATGTGCTCGACGCCGCAGGCCGTCCACTCCTCCAGCTGGCTCATGGCTTCGCGCAGCATCCACCGGTCGATCTGGACGACGAGTCCCGTCTCCTCCGCCACGTCGATGAACTCCGCCGGCTGCATCAGAGAGCCGTCCGGCCGGCGGATCCGGACGAGCGCCTCCACGCCCGCGACCGACCGCTGGCCGCCCTCCCTGGGATCCGTGCCGCCCGTCGGCAGTCCGAGGCCGCCGTGGCGCAACGAGACGATCGGCTGGTACATGGCGACCACGCGGCCCTCGTCGATGGCCAGCCGCAGCTGCAGCTCGGTGTCGACGCGGTGCTGAGCGGCGGCCCTCATGCGGTCGTCGAACAGCACGACACCGCCACGGCCGGAGCCCTTGGCCTCGTACATCGCGAGCTCGGCCTCACGGAAGAGGTCGCTCACGCTGTGGTGCGAGTCCGCCACGACGGTGAGGCCGATGCTGGCCGTGCAGACCAGGCCGCACGCGTCCGGCAGGTCCATCGGCGCGCTGACGAGGCCGAGCAGCCACTCCGCCACCCCCACGGCGGCGTCCGCGCCCGCCACCCAGGGCAGCACGATGATGAACTCGTCGCCGCCGATGCGGCCCACGGTGCTGGCGTGGTCCGTGCCGTCCACCGGCTCCAGGGCGTCGCTGAGGCGGCGCGCCACCTCGAGGAGGAGGCTGTCGCCCAGGTGGTGACCCAGGGTGTCGTTGACGAGCTGGAACCGGTCCAGGTCCAGCATCAGGACCGCCACGCAGGGCAGCACCTGGGCGCCCTGCGGCTGCCCTTCGCCGTCCACCGGTCCGTTCGCCGGCTCGGTGGCGCCCGCCGCTGCTCTCGCCGCAGGCAACGACGCCACTGCTCGGCGGATGCGCTCGTCGACGACCGTGCGGTTCGCCAAGCCGGTCAGGCCGTCGCGCACGGCCAGTCTGGCGACCTCACGCTCGGCGCTGCGCTGACGTGTGACGTCGACCGTCGCGCCGAACACGGACACCAGCCGGTCGCCGTCCATCTCCGGCTGCGACCAGCCGAGCAGCTCGCGCCAGGTGCCGTCCGGTGCCCGTAGCCGGAACAGCTCGGTGCGCCCCTCCGGACCGTCGTGCGCGTGAGACGCCATGTCGCACAGCAGCCGGTCGTCGGGATGCAGCAGCGAGACCCACAGCTCCAGCGTCGGCACGACGTCGGGGTCGACCCCGGCGATCTGGAACATCCGGGACGACCAGGCGAGTGACTTCTCGTCGACGCTCCACCGCCACAGCCCCATGCCCGAGACGTTCTCGGCGGCGGTCAGCTGGAGGCGCTCGCCTGCCAGGGCCAGCGACGTCTCGGCCGCCGCGATGGCCGCACCGCCGACGAGACCCAGCATCGACACCCGGTCGGCGTCCTCCTGCGTGAAGGCGTGCGGCTCAGCGGAGATGACGGACAGGGCACCGTAGGTCACGCCACCGTGGCGCAGCGCCACGTGGATCGACGATCGTGCTCGCAGGCGCCGGCTCGCGACGCGGTCGGTGCGCGGGTCGGTCTCGGCGTCGAGGCACAGCGTGGTCTGACCCGTGCGCGTGCACAGCTCGGCGAGCGTGCCGGCGACCGGCATCACGTCGCCCACCTCGATGGCGCTGCCCTCGCCTGCCGTCGCCCTCGCCACGAGGCGCTGCCCGTCGAACTGGGCGACGACGACGTGGCCCGGGGCCAACCCGTAACCGGCCCGTGCCAGGGCGGCGAACACCTCCCCCGGCCCCGGTCCCGCCTCGGCAACCGACCGCTGGGCCACGACGAGACGGGTCAGCCACTCAGCGGGCGTCGCGGCCGTGCCCTGCACACAGGCCGGTGCGGCCCGCGGAGACGGCTCTCCCGACTGCCCTGGCTGCATGGTCACCCGCCCTCCAGCTGGCGTCGTCTCCGTCGTCCCCCGGCAGTATCCGGCCAGACTGCCACCATCTGCCCGGGCGTGGTGCCGTGCTCGGCACAGAAGTGTTCGGCCACCGAATTGCCGAGCACGTCGGAGCGCCGGACGATACCGAGGTGCCGCGCCTCCGTACCGTCTCGCCCTCGCAGCCCGGCCTGACGCGCCGGCGGCAGGGGCGCGGGTTCTGCTACCTCGACGGCGAGGACCGCGTCACCGACCCGGCGGTGCTGGCGCGCATCAAGGACCTGGTCATCCCGCCGGCGTGGCACGACGTGTGGATCTGCCAGCACCCCAACGGGCACATCCAGGCGGTCGGGACGGACGACGCCGGCCGCCGCCAGTACCTGTACCACCCGGCGTGGCGCGAGCTGCGGGACAAGCAGAAGCACGACCGCATGCTCGAGATGGCCGCGCGCCTGCCACGGGCCCGGCGGCGGGTCACGCAGCACCTCGCGTTGGACGGCATGCCCCGCGACCGGGCGCTCGCCACGGCGTTCCGCCTGCTCGACCTCGGGTTCTTCCGGATCGGAGGGGAGTCCTACGCCGAGCAGAACGGCAGCTACGGCCTCGCGACGATCCGCAAGGAGCACGTGCGGATCGAGGGCAACCAGATCGTCTTCGAGTACACCGCCAAGTCCGGGCAGCACCGCCTCGTCGCGGTCGCAGACCCGGCGGTCCTCGACGCCGTCCAGCTGCTGCGTCGTCGCCGCGGCGGCGGTGACGAGCTGCTCGCCTACAAGCAGGGCCGTTCCTGGGTCGACGTCACCAGCGGCGACATCAACGAGTACGTCAAGCAGGTCGTCGGGGGCGAGTTCTCGGCGAAGGACTTCCGCACCTGGCACGGAACGGTGCTCGCCGCGGTGGCGCTCGCCGTCTCCACGCACGTCGCCGACACCCCCACGGCTCGCAGGCGTGCGGTCGCACGGGCCATGCGGGAAGTCTCCGACTACCTGGGCAACACCCCGGCGGTGGCACGGTCGTCGTACGTGGACCCCCGCGTCATCGACCTCTTCGAGGACGGCATCACCGTGGAGTCGGCGTTGCGGCGGCTGGGGTCGGGGGTGCACGAGGGGCAGCCAGCCACCCACGGCGCCATGGAGAAGGCGGTCCTCGCCATGCTGCGCACCGCACCGGAGGCGCACGCGCGGGCGGCTCGGAGCGGAGCCGCCCGTCGCGCCGCCTGACGCCCCCGGCCGGCCTCGCGACCGCCCCCTTCGTCGAACTTGGTCAACCTTGTGTACGCGAAGAGCCTGCTTCCCGTACACAAGGTTGACCAAGTTCCGCCTAGGGCGGCGCCTGGCTGCTGGCTTGACACGGGCCTGCTGGCCGACGGTCAGCTCCAGCCCAGCTCGTGCAGCCGCGCGTCATCGATGCCGAAGTGGTGAGCGATCTCGTGCACGACCGTGACCGCGACCTCGTGCACCACCTCGTCGCGGTCGGCACACAGGCGCAGCGTCGGCCCTCGGAAGACGAAGATGCGGTCGGGCAGCGAGCCGGCCGCCCACCACGAGTCACGCTCGGTCAGCGGCGTGCCCTCGTAGAGGCCGAGCAGGTCGTGCGGCTCACCCTCGGGCGGCTCCTCCTCGACGAGCACGACGACGTTGTCCATGAGGTCGGTGAGCCGGGCGGGAACGGCGTCCAGGGCGTCGCCCACCGCGTCCTCGAACTCGTCCTCGCTCATCTCGACCACGCCGCCAGTGTCGCCGATGGGCACGAGCAACGCCGTGCGCGCCCGCTGCGTCGAGCACGCTGGTCGGCGTTTTGGAGGTTGGCGTGGGCGTCCCCTATGCTGAACGGCGTCCTGCGACGCTGGCACGTCCGGAGGCGTCACGGCGCCCCCATCGTCTAGCGGCCTAGGACTCCGCCCTTTCAAGGCGGCAGCGCGGGTTCGAATCCCGTTGGGGGTACCCCGTCTGCTGCCGGTAGGATCGGGCGGCACTGCACCACCAAGGCCCCGTAGCTCAGTTGGTTAGAGCGCCGCCCTGTCACGGCGGAGGTCGCCGGTTCGAGTCCGGTCGGGGTCGCCACAGCACCACGCGAGTGGCGCTGTCGGGCCAGGTAGCTCAGTTGGTACGAGCGTCCGACTGAAAATCGGAAGGTCGGCGGTTCGACCCCGCCCCTGGCCACCACCTCACCTGACAGATCTCACCGCGCGGCGAGACTGGCGATCCCGCTGGCTCCCAGGGCGCGAGAGTAGATCCGGACGTCGTCAAGGTCGCCGTCGTAGAACGCCTCGAGAAGTCCCTTGGCGGGCGCGTTCTTGGCGCCGACCGCGAGCGGCTCGCCGTTCGCGCACGTCGTACCGCTGATCGCGCGGCTGGCGACCTTCGCGCCGTTCACCCAGATGGTGAGCCGGCTGCCGTTGTAGGTCGCGGCCACGTGCGTCCAGGTCTGTGCCGGGATGGGCTTCGGGCTGTCCAGGTACTTCCAGCTCGGGTTGGCGCAGCCGCCGTAGAAGCCACCGACGCGCACCTGGCCCGTCGTCCGGATGTTCATCCAGTAGGCGCCGGCCTTCTCCATGACCTCCCAGCGGTCGAGGGTCTGCGCGTCCTGCACGCCGGTGTAGCGGACCCACGCCGCCAGCGTGTACCGGTTGACGTCGAGCCGAGCGGCGTCGCCGACGTCCACGTACTGACGCTTCGACCCGACCAGCCTGAGCGCCTTGTCGTGCCCTGGCAGGCTGGTCACGTAAGCGGTCGGGGCGGACGCGTTGACGAGCGTGCCGTTGATGCCGCTCGTCGACCGGTCGCGCACGACCGTGCCGGTCTCGTTCGCGAACGTGTAGCTCAGCACCAGGCCGGACGTCGGCACGGCCGCCACGACCTGCGGCGCGGCCGCCCGTCCGGCCGGTGCCAGACCAACCACCAGCGCAGAAGCAGCAGCGAGGCTCAACAGACCACGAGCACGCATCTCAGGACTCCGTTCACGCGGTGCGGATGATCGGGAGTGTGGTACCGGCGCCAGCGCCGGCACAGAGTCCTTCGGCACCTCCCGGGCCGGTATCAGGTGCGCACGCTGCTGGTCAGCGCTGCGGCTGGTCGTCGCCTGCTGCAGCTGCCTGGTCGGCGGCGAGGTCCGGGTTCATGGCGGCGGCCAGGCGCAACGGCCCGACCGCCTCGTCGTGGCGCCCCTGACGCTGCAGCACGCGACCCAGCACCAGGTAGGCGTAGGCGTCGGTGGGAGCTCTGTCGATCACCTCGCGGATCGTGTCCTCGGCAAGCACCAGACGGGCCGAGTGGTAGTAGGCGCGGGCGAGCAGCAGGCGCGCCGCCACGTTCTCCGGAAGCTCGACCAGCACCGCCTCGAGCTCGCCGGCGGCGGTCAGGTAGTCCCGCATCTCGAAGTAGACCTGAGCACGCCGGTACCGGCCACCGAGACCCTCGAACAGCTCGGACACGTCCGACCCTCCCTCGCTCGTCACTCGCACCAACGGGGGGACGGCAGCGCCCATTCCAGGCGTCGTCACGGCCCCCGGTCGGGCCTCGAAGACCTCCGGCGCCCTCAAGGCGAGCTCGCACGACGACGGAGCGCGGCGCGTCCTGGCACCGTAGGGTCTGGGGCCATGGCCCGGTACGTCGACGTCCATCCGCACGACCCGCAACCGCGTGCGATCGCGCAGGTCGTCCGCATGCTCCGGGACGACGCGGTGATCGCGTACCCGACGGACTCCTGCTACGCGCTCGGCTGCCAGATGGGCAACACCGACGGCGCCCACCGCATCCGCCGGCTGCGCAACCTCGACACCAAGCACGACCTGACGCTGGTCTGCGCCGACTTCGCGCAGATGGGGCACCTGGTGGACCTCGACAACGCCGCCTTCCGGGCGATCAAGGCGGTCACCCCAGGCCCGTACACGTTCGTGCTGCGCGCCAGCGAGGAGGTGCCACGCCGGCTGGCGCACCCCAAGAAGAAGACCGTCGGCGTGCGGATCCCCGACAACCGCGTCGTGCAGGCGCTGCTGCGAGAGCTCGGCGAGCCCATGGTGTCGAGCACGCTGCTGATGCCGGATGCGGAGGACCCGATGACGGACGGCTGGCAGATCAAGGAGGCGCTCGACCATCAGGTGGACGCCGTCGTGGACGCCGGCGAGTGCGGCGTCGAGCCGAGCACGGTCGTGGACTGGTCGCAGGGCTACCCGGAGGTCATCCGCGTCGGCGTCGGCGACCCGTCACGCTTCGAGTGACGTCAGGGGATCAGCACGCCGGGGTTCATGACGCCCGCCGGATCGAGGCGCTCCTTGACCGCCCTCAGCAGCTGGACGCCCAGGTCGCCGATCTCGGCAGCGAGGTAGGGACGGTGATCGCGACCGACCCCGTGGTGGTGGGTGATCGTGGCGCCGCAGCGCACGACGGCCCCGGAGGCCGCAGCCTTGGCCTCCGCCCACTGCCCCACCGGGTCGTCGGTCTGGCGCGTCGCCACCGTGAAGTAGAGCGAGGCCCCGGTCGCGTAGACGTGCGAGACGTGGCACAGGACGATCGCCTGCCCGAGAGAAGCGACGAGGGACGACCGCACCGCGTCGTAGACCTCCGGTAGCCGCGACCAGTAGGTGGCCGTCTCCAGCGTCTCCACCAGGGCACCCGCGTCGAGCAGCGAGTCGCGCAGGTAGGGGCCGGCGAACCGGTGGGCCGCCCAGGCCTCACCCTGGGCCTCGCCGAGCGGTGTCGCACCGAGCCGCGTGAGCAGCTGGGACGTCGCCTCCCGCGACCGTGCCACCTCCTCGGCCGACCCCTCGTAGCCCGTCACCACCTGGCAGCCGCTGCCGACGATCTCTCCCACGGTGTCCGGCTGTGAGAGCCCCACAGCCGTCTCGGCCTCGTCGCTGAGGCGCAGGACCGTCGGCGCGACGCCGTGCTGCACGAGCGCGCGGACGGCGTCCAGCCCTTCGGTGAACGAGCCGAGACGCCACGCCTCGTACCGCTTCTGCGCGGGCACCGGGCGTACCTGGAGCGTCACCTCCGTGATGACGCCGAAGGCGCCCTCGGACCCGAGCGTCAGCTGACGAAGGTCGGGACCCGCGGCGCTGGCCGGCGCGTGCCCCAGCCGGAGGGCCCCTACCGGCGTCACCAGCGTCAGACCCACCACCATGTCGTCGAACCGGCCGTAGCCGCTGGACGACTGACCGCTCGACCTGGTCGCCGCGAAGCCGCCGATCGTCGCGTACTCGAAGGACTGCGGGAAGTGGCCGAGGGTGAACCCGTTGCGCTGCAACAGCTCCTCGGCTCGCGGTCCGGTGACTCCGGCCTGCAGCGTGGCTGTCTGCGAGGTCTCGTCGAGGCGCACGAGCCGGTCCATCCGCGCCAGGTCGAGGGCGACGACGCCGGCGTGGCCGCCCACCTCCGCGGTCAGCCCGCCGACCACGGAGGTGCCTCCACCGAACGGCACGACGGCCACCGACTCGTTGCTGCACAAGGAGAGCAGCGCCAGCACCTCGTCGTCCGAACCGGGCCGCACGACCGCGTCCGGCGCGTCACCCGCGTCGCCTGCGCGCAGGCGGATGAGGTCGGTGGTGGAGCGGCCACGCGTGTGGCGCACGCGGCTCTCGTCGTCGGTGCGCACGTGGTCGTGACCGACGACGTCCCCGAGCCTGGCGATCATGGTGCCGTCCAGGCGGACCGGCGGCAGCCGCACGTCGGCCAGCGGGATCTCGCGGGTGTCGGTCTCGGGCAGCCCGAGCGCCTGCTGCACCAGACCGCGAGCGGCCGGCGTGAGCGGAGCAGCCAGGCGGGGGTCGCCCCACCGGGCCCAGTGCATCGGTCGTGACCCGCTCGAACCGCTCATCGCACAACCCCTTGCCCTGGATGCTCTCGGCGTTACAGTGTGACACATGTCGTCATCTCGTCACACGAGTACGTCGCGACCGTCGAGGCGCAGGCACCGCGAGACGCCGAGTGCCAGCAGCGCGGGGGCCGGCGCTGCCGATCGCACCACGCGCGCTCACACCGCCGAGTCGCGGCTGCTCGACGCGGCACGCGAGTGCATCCTCGCGGTGGGCTGGAGGCGCACGACGCTGACGGACGTGGCGCGCCGGGGGGGCGTGTCCCGCATGACGATCTACCGCATCTGGCCCGACATGCAGACCCTGCTGGCCGACCTCATGACACGCGAGTGGTCGGGGCTGGCCGACGCGGCTGCGCGTCGAGCAGCCGCGCAGCCCACCGGCGCAGCCCGGGTCGCGGCGGGTGTCGTCGCGACCGTGACGGCGCTGCGCGAGAACGAGCTGCTGCGGCGCATCCTCGAGGTCGACCCCGAGATGCTGCTGCCCTACCTGCTCGACCGGCGAGGGCGCAGCCAGGACGGCGTGCTCGCGCTGCTCGAGCCCGTCATCGTGGCCGGGCAGGACGACGGCACCGTGCGCCGCGGTGACCCCACGCTGCTGGCGCGCTCGATCGTCCTGGCGGCGCACGGGTTCGCGCTCTCCGCGCAGACCATGACGGACGGCATCAGCGAGCAGCAGCTCCAGCGCGAGCTGCACACGCTCGTCGAGCGGTACGTGACACCGTGACCGAGCACCGGCTGCAGGGCTCGGCGCTCAACGCGGCGCGGCGCGAGCGCGAGCTGGCCGAGGCCACCGACGGCCGCGTCGTCGACCTCCTGGTGGTCGGGCTGGGGATCACCGGGACCGGCGTCGCCCTCGACGCCGCGTCACGCGGGCTCGACGTCGTCGCGGTCGACGCCCACGATCTCGCGTTCGGCACGTCGCGGTGGAGCTCGAAGCTCGTGCACGGCGGTCTGCGGTACCTCGCCCACGGCCGCGTCGGCATCGCGTACGAGAGCGCGTACGAGCGCGGGGTGCTCATGAGCCGCACAGCCCCCCACCTGGTGCGCGCCATGCCGATGCTGATCCCGCTGCTGCCCCACGTCTCGCCAACCCAGGCCGCCGTGGCCACGGCAGGCATCCGCATGGGCGACGCGCTACGCATCGCGGGACGCACGTCGCGCCAGGTGCTGCCGTCCCCGCGGCGGCTCACCCGGCCTGAGACGGTGCAGCTCGCGCCGAGCGTGCGACGGCAGGGGCTGCGGGGCGGCCTGCTCTCCTGGGACGGTCAGCTCGAGGACGACGCACGCCTCGTCGTCGCGGTGGCTCGGACGGCCGCCGCCCACGGAGCACGCGTGCTCACCAGGTGCCGGGTCATCGAGCTGCACGGCGACGGCGCCGTCGTCCGCGACGAGCTGACCGGCCGACTCACGTCGGTGCGCGCCCGGGCCGTCGTGAACGCGACGGGGGTGTGGGCCGACACCCTCGTCCCCGGGCTGCACCTGCGACCGTCTCGTGGCACCCACCTGGTGCTGCGAGCGAGCACCCTCGGGGACCCCACGACCGCCATCAGCACGCCCGTGCCGGGCGAGACGAGCCGCTTCGTGTTCGCCCTGCCGCAGCGGGCGTCCACGCCGCACCAGCACGTCGCGCAGGCTCCCCGCGGCGCCGGTGGGTGGCTCGACGAGCCGCACGACGGCCTCGTGTACGTCGGCCTCACGGACGAGCCTCTGGACGGACCCCTGCCCGACGTGCCGCAGCCGACCGCCGCTGACGTGGACTTCCTCCTCGACGTCATCAGCAGCGTGCTCGCCTCACGGTTGACGCCGGCGGACGTCGTCGGCGGCTACGCCGGGCTGCGTCCGCTCGTCGAGGCCGACGGGCGCACCGCCGACCTGTCCCGCAAGCACGTCGTGGTGACGTCCCCCCAGGGTGTCGTCAGCGTGTTCGGAGGCAAGCTGACCACGTACCGCCGCATGGCGCAGGACGCCGTCGACACCGCCGTCCGCCTGCGTGACCTGGCCGCCGGCCCTTGTCGCACGACGCAGCTCCCGCTCGTCGGCGCGGCACCGAGCGCCGACCTGGCCGCCGTCGACGCGCCCGGTCGGCTCGTCGAGCGCTACGGCACCGAGGCGCCGGACGTCGCCCGCGATCCCGCGCTGCTGCGGCCCCTGGCCGCGGGGTCGGCCACCACGCTCGCCGAGCTCGTCTGGGGCGTCACGCACGAGGGCGCGCTCGACGTCGGCGACCTGCTCGACCGCCGCACCCGCGTGGGCCTCGTGCCGTCCGACCGTGCGGCCGCCGAGGCCGCCGCCCACGAGGCTCTGGCCGCGCTGCCCGGCTGAAGTCGGTCCCCGACGCCTCAGCCCTGGCCCTCGAGGGCTTGCTTGAGCTCGTCCTTGGTCATCGTCGACCGGCCCTCGACGTCCTGCTCCTTGGCCTTCTCGTACAGCTCGGCCTTCGTCGGCTCGTCAGACCCGGAGCCGCTCGAGCCGGACGACGCCGGCCCCGCATCGGAGCCGGCGCCGCCGTCCGACTGGCCGGTCTCCTCGAGGAAGCGGCGCCCCATCGCCTCGCGCTCCTGCTCGCCAGCCTTCTTCTCGAGCACCGGCAGCAGGTCCTGCTCCTCCTCCTCCACGTGGTGGCGCAGCTCCCCGATGAGCGCTGCCAGCTTGCCGTCGTAGCCCGGCTCCTCCGGGTCCTCGACCAGCAGCTGGTCGAGCAGCCCCTCGAGGTGGTGGTGCTCGGCGACGCCGTCCTTCACCATCGCGGTCTCGTCGGCCTGCTTGTTGCGGATCGCCGGGTAGACGAACGACTCCTCCGCCTCGGAGTGCGGCTTGAGGAGGTCGGCCACCTGCTGCATGAGCGCCTTGACGTCGGCACCCTCGGCCTCCGCCTGGGTCAGTAGCGAGTCGATGACCTTGTGCTGCGCCTTGATGACCGCGACGACGTCGGGCATGGGGTGCTCCTCCTGGTGGTGCCGATGTGGCTTCCTTTCCTACCGGCCGGGCGCTGCGGCCGCACCCCGAGCAGCGGGCTTGGAGACGCACGCAGGTCCGTGGCGATGGCACAGATGCGTCATCGCCTCGGGGACCTCGGACCCCGGTGCTCAAGGCCCCTGGCAGCCGATGGTTAACACGTCAAAGGGGTTCGACGGACCGGCCGAGGAGGCCGGCCACCACAGAAGGGCAAAGGCCATGCGCCGCAAGACTTTCGACACCATCGTCAGCTCGGCAGGGCTCGCCATCGCCGTCGTCCTGCTTGCTGCTGGAGGACTGCTGGGCTGGGCGCACTCGTTCGTCAAGGACCAGGTGCACACGCAGCTCGCAGCTCAGCAGATCTTCTTCCCGAAGGCCGGCGACCCTGGCCTGAAGGACCCGAAGATCGGTCCGTACCTGAACCAGTACGCCGGACAACAGCTGACCACTGGCGCGCAGGCCAAGGCCTACGCCGACCACTACATCGCCGTGCACATCGACGAGATGACCGGGGGCAAGACCTACGCTCAGCTGAGCAACGAGTCCCGCGCCAACCCGGACGACGCCAAGCTCAAGGGCCTGGTCGAGACCACCTTCAAGGGTGAGACGCTCCGCGGTCTGCTGCTCAACGCGTACGCCTTCGGCACCATGGGCCAGATCGCGTTCTACGCCTCGATCGGCGCCTTCGTCGGCGGCGCGCTCTTCCTGGTCCTCGCGGCCCTCGGGTTCGTGCACCGCGGACGGGTCAGTGAAGAGACCACCCTGCACCTCGGTTCGCGGACCCCGGCGCCCGTCGAACCCTGATCCGAGTGGTCCGACGCTGACGGACCGAGGAGAGGCCCCCACCGCAGCCCATGCTCGGGCGGTGGGGGCCTTCTCGTGCCCTGTCGTGCCCGGGTCCCGCGAGGTACCGCCCGTCACCCCCGGCTGGCAGGCTGAGCGCATGGCCGACGAGCTGCCCGAGCTGTGCCTGCCCGACGCCACCGCCTGGCGCGCCTGGCTCGCCGAGCACCACGACCAGCCGCAGGGCGTGTGGCTGCTGCTCGCCAAGAAGGGGACGACGGAGCCGACGTCCCTGCGCTACGACCAGGCGCTGGACGAGGCGCTGTGCTTCGGCTGGATCGACGGGCAGGTCCGGGGCGGCAGTGACGGGATCTACCGGCAGCGCTGGACACCACGTCGAGCCCGCAGCCCGTGGTCCCGGCGCAACGTCGACCACGCGACCAGGCTGACCAGGCAGGGCGTGATGCAACCGTCCGGACTGCGAGAGATCGAGCGGGCAAAGGCCGACGGCCGCTGGGAGTCCGCCTACGCCGGCCCGGCCGCCATCGAGGTGCCCGCCGACCTCGCGGCTGCTCTCGCCCTCCGCCCCCGCGCCCAGGCCATGTTCGAGACCCTCACGAGCCAGAACCGGTACGCCGTCCTGCTGCGGCTGACGCGGGCGAAGCGGCCCGAGACGCGGGCGCGGCGGCTCCGGCAGTACGTCGAGATGCTGGCGCGGGGCGAGACCATCTACCCGCAGCGGCGGCGGCCGCCCGACGCGTGACGGATCGGCGCCCGCTGCGTCCGCGGCCGGCGTCTCGTCAGCCTCGGGCGTCGAGCAGGCCGCGGCGACGCGCCGCGCGCTCGAAGACCACCGTGACGAACGGCGGGAGGGCCGACGCGAGAGCCAGCACCGTCGTCCAGACCAGCGGCCAGCGCTGCGAGCGTGCCGTCAGCAGGGCGATCACCACGTAGGCGACGAACGCGGCGCCGTGCAGGCTGCCGAAGACCCGCACGCCGAGCTCGGTGACGTCCGTGACGTGCTTGAGGTACATGCCGACGAGAAGACCCGCCCAGGTGAGCGCCTCGACGACGGCGATGACGACGAACGCGCGGACCAGCAGGTCGCGTGCGGACGTCGACGCCGGACCCATCGCGGGACGGTCGGCAACGGCAGAGTCACCGGCGGCAGAGGAGACGGTCTCGCTCATGTCAGGGCCTCTCGGTCGGGGCATGGGCTGGCCAGGTCCAGTGTCTCAGGAGCCGCGCGTGCCGTGGCACCCAGCCTCCGGGGCGAGAGCAGGCAGCACGACGGCGCCGCACCCGAGGGTGCAGCGCCGTGGGGCTGGTGCTGAGCTCAGCCGCGCTGCTGGGGGATGCCCGAGAGCAGCGCCCGGACCTCGGCCTCGCGATAGCGGCGGTGGCCACCCAGCGTGCGGATCGAGGTCAGCTTGCCGGCCTTCGCCCACCGCGTGACCGTCTTGGGGTCGACACGGAACAACGCGGCGACCTCCGCTGGCGTCAGCAGGGACTCCGCATCGGGGGTACGGGTGGCCATATGCACTCCTTCGTCGTGGTACGCGCGCGTCGTGCGTACTGCCTCAAGTGTGATGTATCCCGGGCGCTAGCGGAACAATCCGGACGGATCATCTTCACCCCACCAGACCGGACTAGTTATTTTGGGCTCCCCCGCCCGAGCATCTAGTCATTTACCCGTCAACTACCCCAGACGGCCCCCTTCGGTGCTCACCGAAGGTGAGCGCACCATCCGTTCGGACCAGTCCCCGCCTGCCCACCTCACGCTGCGAGATCGTGCCGGTGCTGACAGTGCCCGCCGGGCTCAGGAGGACCGCGCGAGCAGCGCCACCCGGGTCCACCGCGTGCCCAGCCGCTGGTAGGCAGCCGCCGCGGTCGACGCGTCACCGTCGGCCAGCGCCTCGAGGCCGGCCTGCACGTCAGCGACCGAGTCGTCGCCCTCGAGGTGCACGTCGTCGATGAGGTCGACCAGCCCGCCGTAGTCGAGCTCCACCAGGCTGTGGGGGTGGAACTCCTCGAGCCACCGGCCGAGCTGCTCGAGCTCGTCGGCGAACGGGAGGTCGTCGAGCTGGCGCCGCGCCGTCCGCAGGGCGATGGCGCAGCGTCGGCGGGCCGAGGACATCGCGGTCAGGTAGCGCAGGGACCGCTCCTCGCCGTCGTCCAGGTCCCGGACGTCGTTCCCGGCTTCTCGAGCGTCCCGGCCCAGGCTCAGCCGCCGCTCGGCCGCCGTGAAGAGCACGAACCACGACAACGGCACGTGCCACGTGGACGTGCGGCTGAACAGACGGGGGTCGCCGCCGCGCTCCACGTACGACGCCAGGTCGGCAGCCGCCTGCTCGCGCAGCGTCTCCGGGACGGGCACGCCGGGCATCGCCGACACCTCCGGCGCCGGCACCTGCAGCGGGGAGACGACGAGGGGCCGGCTGACGCCGTCCGGCCGGAGCCCCTGCCACGCGCGCAGCCGTGGCTGCTCGGGGCACACGTAGCAGCGGCCGTCGACGACCACCACGACGCCGTCCGTGCTCTCGGCGGGCGGCACGACGACCGGTGGGCGGCCAGCCAGCCGGCGCACCGTGTCGGCGAACTGGCGCGCCGACACCTGTCGCCGGCTCGGCGGGTCGTCCGCGTACCGGCTCCAGCGCTCGCGCTGGTGCGCGGCCAGCGAGTCGACCGGCACGAGCACGCGCAGGTACGTGACGTAGGGCGGTCGGGACACCCTGCCAGGGTGTCACCCCGAGCCCTACGCTGGTGGTCAGGCGCCGGTGCCTGGCGCCGACGGCTGCCGTCCGGACGCCTCACGAGGGTGAGAGGGCGGCAACACCCTAAGGAGTCACCACCGTGACGAGCACGAGCAGCATCCAGCACGTCTTCGACAGCGGCCACGAGCAGGTCGTCGTCTGCCACGACCAGCCGACCGGGCTGCGGGCGATCATCGCGATCCACAGCACCGCGCTCGGCCCGGCCCTCGGGGGCACGCGGTTCTACCCGTACCCGACGGCCGACGCCGCCATGACCGACGCCCTTCACCTGTCCAAGGGCATGACGTACAAGAACGCCCTCGCCGGCCTCGACATCGGCGGCGGCAAAGCCGTCATCATCGGCGACCCGGCGACGCTCAAGTCCGAGCCGCTGCTGCGCGCGTACGGGCGGTTCGTGCAGAGCCTGGGTGGACGGTACGTGACGGCCTGCGACGTAGGCACCTACGTGCAGGACATGGACGTCATCGCGCGCGAGTGCGACTTCGTCACGGGTCGCAGCGAGGCGAACGGCGGCGCCGGCGACTCCTCGGTGCTGACGTCCCTCGGCGTCTTCCAGGGCATGCGCGCTGCGGCGGCCCACCGGTGGGGGTCCCCGACGCTCCGCGGGCGGCGCGTCGGCATCGCCGGCGTCGGCAAGGTGGGCAGGCTCCTGGTCGAGCACCTCCTCGGCGACGGTGCCGACGTCGTGATCACGGACGTGAGCTCGGAGGCGGTGGACCGGGTGCGCCTGCAGCACCCTGAGGTCGACGTGGTCGACAGCGCCGAGAAGCTGGTGGCGTCGGACCTCGACGTCTACGCGCCGTGCGCCTTGGGCGACGCCCTCACGCCGGACGTGGTCGCTGCGCTCGGTGCGTCCATCGTGTGCGGGGCCGCCAACAACCAGCTCGCCGGTGAGGACGACGGCGGGCGGGCGGTCGCCGACCAGCTCGTCGAGCGCGACATCCTCTACTGCCCCGACTACCTCGTGAACGCCGGCGGGGTGATCCAGGTGGCCGACGAGCTGCACGGGTTCGCGTTCGACCGGGCTCGCGCGCGCGTCGAGAAGATCTTCGACACGACGTCCGACGTGCTCGCCCTGGCCGACTCCGAGCACGTCCCACCGTCGGTGGCCGCCGACCGTCTGGCGGAGCAGCGGATCGAGCAGGTGGTGGCGGTGCGGCGCACCTGGCTCCCCGGTCGGCGGTAGCGGACGTCGGACACCGTCGGCGGTAGCGGACCGCACGTCGTGGCCGAGGTGGGCGGCCGGTGAGCCTGATCCGTCCACCTTGGCGACGAAGTGTGCCCTGCCGGCGTGTGAGGTGCTGCACGAAGCGCAGTCGAAGGTGACCAGCGAGTCGCCGGAACAGACGCGCACAAGGTACCGTTGAGGTACGAGAGAGCACACCGATCCCGAGGCCGCCACGCAGCCGCCTCGGGCCCACGTATGAGGGGGTCGACGCCATGGGTCGCGGCCGAGCCAAGGCCAAGCAGACCAAGGTCGCCCGGGAGCTGAAGTACTACAGCCCGGACACGGACCTGACTGCCCTCCAGCGCGAGCTTCACGCGGGAGCACCTCGCTTCGGCGAGCCCCCGCGTCAGCACGACTCGTCGAGCGACGAGGACGACGACTACCAGCAGTGGGCGTCGGGCGAGCGCTGAGCGCGTCGCTGTGCTGACCGCGCCGCGCGGCTGATCCTGGGCCGCGCGGCCGATGCTGTGCGTCGATGGGTGCCGTCCAGGCGGCTGCGATCACGACCACCCCACCGCACCCATCCCCGCACACCGAGGCCCTCACCGCTCGGCACTGTGCGTCGATGGGTGCCGTCCAGCCGGCTGCGATCACGACCATCCCACCGCACCCATCCCCGCACGCACCCGTCCCCGCACGCACCCGTCCCCGCACGCGAGGCGCCGGTCAGAGCGGCTGGTGGCCGATCAGGCGCACGGCGCCCCCGTCGACGCCCTTGGCGCCCTGGGTGACGTCCCCGATCGGGTCGTGCTCGCCCGGCACGCGTACCTCGCCGAGCACCCACGCAGGCAGGCCGCGGTCGCGCAACCGACGCACGGCGGCGTCGGCCCCGTCCGCGTCGACGACGGCCACCATGCCCACGCCGACGTTCAGCGTCTTCTCGAGATCGGCGACGGGCACCTGACCGAGGCGACGCACGAGCGAGAAGATCGGGGCCGGCGCCCAGGTGCTGCGGTCGACGACCGCCTCGAGCCCCTGCGGCAGCACTCGAGCGAGGTTCGCGGCGAGCCCGCCGCCGGTGACGTGGCTCAACGCGTGGACGTCGATACCGGCCTGCCGTCCGCCACGGAGCAGGTCGAGGACGTCGGCCGCGTACACCCGGGTCGGCTCGAGCAGCTCCTCGCCGAGCGTGCGGCCGAGCTCGTCGACGTAGCGATCGAGGGACCAGCCCGCGACGTCGACCACCCGGCGCACGAGCGAGTAGCCGTTGGAGTGCAGCCCCGACGACGCCATGGCGACCAGCACGTCACCCTCACGCACCCGCTCCGGGCCGAGGACGTCGTCCGCCTCGACCACTCCGGTGACGGCACCGGCCACGTCGTACTCGTCCGGGCCGAGCAACCCGGGGTGCTCGGCCGTCTCGCCGCCGGCAAGCGCGCAGCCGGCCACCACGCAGGCCTCGGCGATGCCCCGGACGATGGCCGCGATGCGCTCGGGCACCACGTGCCCGCAGGCGATGTAGTCGGTCATGAACAACGGCTCCGCGCCGGCCACGACGATGTCGTCGACCACCATGCCGACCAGGTCGAAGCCGATCGTGTGGTGGACGTCGAGCCGCTGGGCGATCTGTACCTTCGTGCCCACGCCGTCCGTGCTCGTCGCCAGCAGAGGACGCCGGAACTGGCGCAGCGCGGTGGCGTCGAACAGCCCGGCAAACCCGCCGAGGCCACCGACCACCTCGGGACGGCGGGTCTTCGCGACCCAGTCCTTCATGAGCGCGACGGCGCGGTCGCCGGCCTCGGTGTCGACCCCGGCCGCCGCGTAGGTGACCGGCTCGCTCATCGCAACGCCCCGCTGAACCCCGGTTCGCGCGAAACGCGGCACGCGGCGGGTGCTGGCTGCCGCGTTTCGCGCGAAACGCGGCACCGGGCGTGACGCACGTGCCCACGTGCGCGCGAAACGTCGCGTGCGGAAGTTCCGCGGAGCCGGCTCACGGCCGGCCCAGCGCGTCGCTCGCGCCGCCGGCCAGGCCGGTGCTGACGCCGTCCGCATCGCGCGAGCCCCGCGCGACGACCCGGGCGGAACCCGCGGCCGCGGCAGCGCGAGCAGGTGCGGACGGCGCCGGGGCGTCGTCCCTGCTGAGGCCCGGCAAGGTGTCGACGGCGTGGCGGCCGAGCTGGGCCGTGTCCGGGATGCGCACCGGGTACTCGCCGGTGAAGCAGGCGGTGCAGAGGCGCTCGCGCGGATGCTGCGTCGCCTCGATCATGCCGTCGGTGCTGATGTAGCCGAGAGAGTCCGCGCCGATGCTCGCGCAGATCTCGTCGACGCCCAGGCCGGTGGCGATGAGCTCCGCGCGCGTGGCGAAGTCGATGCCGTAGAAGCACGGCCACCTGACCGGCGGGCTGGAGATGCGCACGTGCACCTCCGCCGCTCCGGCCTCGCGCAGCATGCGCACGAGGGCGCGCTGGGTATTGCCGCGCACGATCGAGTCGTCGACGACCACGAGCCGCTTGCCGTGGATGACCTCGCGCAGCGGGTTGAGCTTGAGCCGGATCCCGAGCTGCCGGATCGTCTGTCTCGGCTGGATGAACGTGCGGCCGACGTACGAGTTCTTGACGAGCCCCTGTCCGTAGGGGATGCCGGACTCCTGCGCGTAGCCGATCGCGGCCGGCGTGCCGGACTCCGGAGTCGGGATGACGAGGTCCGCCTCGACGGGGTGCTCGCGGGCGAGACGGCGACCCATGGCAGCGCGCGCCGCCTGCACGCTGCGCCCGCTGATCGTCGTGTCCGGACGCGCCAGGTAGACGTACTCGAAGACGCAGCCCTTGGGTTCGGGGACCGCGAACCGCGTCGTGCGCAGGCCGTCGGCGTCGATCGCGACGAGCTCGCCCGGCTCGACCTCGCGGACCACGCTGGCGCCCACGATGTCGAGGGCCGCCGTCTCGCTGGCGATCACCCAGCCGCGCTCCAGACGACCCAGCACCAGCGGTCGGATGCCGTGCCGGTCTCGCGCGGCGTAGAGCGTGTGCTCGTCGAGGAACACCAGGCTGAACGCGCCGTCGATCTCGGGCAGCACCTCGAGCGCCGTGGCCTCGAGACTGCGGTCGGGGTCACCGGCGAGCAGTGCCGTGATGAGGCTGGTGTCGGTCGTGCTGCCGCCCAGGGCGGCGAGCGCCGGCGCGCCGTAGCGCTGCTCGACCAGGCGGCGCAGGTGCTCGGTGTTGGTCAGGTTGCCGTTGTGGGCCAGCGCGACCGTGCCGCCCGCAGTCGCGCCGAGCGTGGGCTGCGCGTTCTCCCAGACGCTCGCGCCGGTCGTGGAGTACCGGGTGTGACCGATGGCGAGATGGCCCGGCAGCGAGTGCAGCGCGGTCTCGTCGAAGACCTGGGACACCAGCCCCATGTCCTTGTACACCAGCAGACGGTCGCCGTCGCTGGTGGCGATGCCCGCCGACTCCTGGCCGCGGTGCTGCAGGGCGTAGAGGCCGAAGTAGGTGAGCTTCGCGACCTCCTCGCCTGGCGCCCACACGCCGAAGACCCCGCACGCGTCCTGCGGGCCCTTCTCGTGGGGGTCGAGGTCGTGCGTGAGTCGTCCGTCGCCGCGCGCCACGCCTCGAGTGTCCCACAGCTGGGTAGGTGTCGGGCAGTGCTGCTCCGTCGCCGGAGGGCACGCCTGCTCAGCACGAAGGGCCAGTGCCAGCCCGGTCATGAGCCGAGAGCATCCGGCCTCGTGCGCCGGTGCCGCGGACGACCTCAGCGCGTGGGCGGACGGCTCAGGCGCTCGATCACGACGGCGACGGCCCCGCCGAGCAGCGCGCCCAGCAGCCCGAACAGCATGGCCAGGTAGCCGATGAGGCGGCCGGTGCTGATGCTGCCGTCGCCCGTGCCGATGGCTCCGCTGATGATGGCGAGCAGCACGCCGACCGCCGCGCCGGTCACGAGGAACGCCACGTACCTCGGCGACCGGTGCACCTGGCGAAGCGTCGGCTGACCGTCCGCGGTACCAGGGTCGGACGTCGGGATGCCCGCGTCCTGCTGCTGCTCGCTCACGGATCGACGGTAACCCGAGCGGCGGTCGGGCGGTGAACCTGGCCCGGCCCCATCGTCCGGCGATCGCTCTCGGGCCCTGCAGCAGGAGC
This sequence comes from Actinomycetales bacterium, assembly GCA_035707965.1. Lineage (GTDB taxonomy): Bacteria > Actinomycetota > Actinomycetes > Actinomycetales > Angustibacteraceae > DASSTJ01. The sequence continues at coordinate 6,132 of DASSTJ010000213.1, read as the reverse complement.
AACAGCCCGACCCGCGGTGCCCGCAGGGTGCCGCGGCGGTCGGTCCTGCTCGTCGGTCACAGTGCGATCGCCCGGCGGCGCGGAGACCACAGAACCGCCCGCTGGCCGAGTGGCTGGCCCGACAGGAGCGACGTGTCGACCAGCCGGCCCGTCGCGCGCTCAGCGGCCTCCGGGTGAGCATGGGTCCTGTCCGTCGGTCGACACACGGCTTGACAACGGACGCTCGGCGATGCGCAATATATTGCATGCCAGTCCCCCGCACCGCGGTGCCGAAGCGACCGCTGCTGCGTGATGACGCCTACCGGCGACTCCGGGACGCGATCGTCGACGGCACCCTCCAACCCGGCGAACGGCTGCGGGACGCCGAGCTGGGCGCGTGGCTGGGGGTCAGCCGCACCCCGGTGCGCGAGGCGCTGGCGCGGCTCGAGCAGGCAGGGCTCGTCGTCACGCGGCCCGGGCGGTCCACGACCGTCGCGCCGCTCGACGTGCGGGCGGTCCGCGACGCGCAGTCTGTGGTCGCGTCCATGCACCAGCTGGCGGTGCGGCTCGCCGTGCCGCGCCTGGTCGACGACGACCTGCACCGCATGGCCGAGGCGAACGACCGCTTTGCCGCGGCCCTGCGCGACGGGGACGCGGACGCAGCGCTCGAGGCGGACGACGAGCTGCACGCAGTACCGGTCGCGGCAGCCGCGAACCAGGCCCTGCGGCAGGTGCTCGAGCAGTTCACCCCGTTGCTGCGCCGGGTCGAGCGCCTCCGCTTCTCCAGCCTGACCGGGCGCGGTTCCGTGGCCCTGCACGCCGACCTCATCGCCCGCTGCCGAGCCGGAGACGCGGAAGGGGCCGCCACGGTCTCGTGGGACACCTGGCAGACACTCGAGCCGCTGCTCGGCACGGAGGAGCTCGACACCGAGGGCCACGCGTCGGCCGACGAGGGCGAGGCACGGGCGACGCCGTCAGCCGCAGCTCTCGGAGGCGGGCGGCGTCCGTCCGGCCAGCTCCTCCGCACGTCCGTGAGCCGCCGCCGGACCACCTGACACCGACCACCCTCGCTCGCCGGCCGGCGTCCGGCCCGAGGACGGACGTCCACTCGACCCCAGGAGAACCCATGGCACTGCAGGACTTTCCCCGTCACCCGCTGATGTTCGGACCGAGCCCGGTGCACAAGCTCGAGCGCCTGAGCGAGCACCTCGGCGGCGCGCAGATCTGGGCCAAGCGCGAGGACTGCAACAGCGGTCTGGCGTTCGGCGGAAACAAGACGCGCAAGCTCGAGTACCTGGTACCCGACGCTCTCGCGCAGGGCGCCGACACGCTGGTGTCGATCGGCGGCGTGCAGTCGAACCACACGCGGCAGGTCGCTGCCGTGGCCGCGCATCTCGGGCTGAAGGCCGTTCTCGTGCAAGAGGCCTGGGTTGACTGGCCGGACTCGGTGAACGACCGGGTCGGCAACATCCTGCTGTCGCGGATCATGGGTGCGGACGTGCGGCTCGACCCCTCCGGCTTCGGTATCGAGTTCAAGGACAGCTGGGAGAACGCGATGGCGAGCGTGCGCGAAGCGGGTGGCGTGCCGTACGGCATCCCGGCCGGCGCGTCCGACCACCCGCTCGGCGGCCTCGGGTTCGCCAACTGGGCGTACGAGGTCCAACGGCAGGAGGCGGAGCTCGGCGTCTTCTTCGACACGATCGTGGTCTGCAGCGTGACGGGCAGCACGCACGCGGGCATGATTGCGGGCTTCGCCGGCCAGGACCGCCCGCGCCGCGTCATCGGCATCGACGCCTCTGCGAAGATCGAGGAGACGCGCGACCAGGTGGCCCGCATCGCCCGGAGCACCGCCAAGCTCATCGATCTCGGGCGCGAGCTCCGAGACGACGAGATCACGGTGCTCGAGGGCTGGGCCGGCGACTACTACGGCATCCCGGTCGCCTCGACCCTGGACGCCATGCGCCTGCTCGGCCGGCTCGAGGGCGTCATCATCGACCCGGTCTACGAGGGCAAGTCGATGGCCGGGCTCATCGATCTCGTGACGCAGGGCGAGATCAGCAAGGACAGCACCGTGCTCTACGCGCACCTCGGCGGGCAGCCCGCGGTCAACGCCTACAGCGCGCTCTTCCACTGACGCGGCCCTTCCCGCGTTTCGCGTGAACAGGGGCACTGCGGTCGCATGCCGTGGCGGGTTTCGCGCGAAACGCGGCGCCGGGCCGGACGTCGGTGCCGTCCGCATCGCGAGACAATGACCTGAGTGCCCGCTGCCCGTCGTCCATGTCGAACCGAGCCAGGAGAGCCGATGACGTCGACACCGACCGAGCCCAGCACCACGGGCGAGCGCCAGGCTGAGCCGAGCACGGCGGCTGGTCAGCACGGCTCGTGGGCCAGCGGCCCCAGCTCGACCGGGCCCGCGGCGCCGGCGTCGGGCGGCGACGCGGACCGGATCACGGCGCTCGAGTCGGTCCAGCGGCGGGTGCTCTGGTTGTCGACGGCCATCGTGGACGCGGCGAACCGCTTGCGCCCCAACCCTTCTGGCATCAAGGTCGGCGGCCACCAGGCGTCGAGCGCCTCGATGACCTCGATCATGACCGCGCTGTGGTTCGGCGAGCTCACGAGTCGGGACCGGGTGTCCGTCAAGCCCCACGCGTCACCGGTCTTGCACGCGATCAACTACCTGCTGGGCGACCTCGACGAGCGGTACCTCACCACGCTTCGCGCGAAGGGCGGCCTGCAGAGCTACCCCAGCCGCACCAAGGACCCGGACACCGTCGACTTCTCGACCGGCAGCGTCGGAATCGGCGCCACCGCCCCGCTCTGGGCTGCGGTCGCCCACCGGTACCTCCGCTCGCGGTTCGCCGACGTGCCCCAGGGCGGCCGCTGGATCAGCCTGCTCGGCGACGCGGAGCTCGACGAAGGTGCGATCTGGGAGGCCGTCGCCGACTCGACCGTCTCCACGCTGGGCGAGCTGCTCTGGGTGGTCGACCTGAACCGCCAGTCGCTCGACCGCGTCGTGCCTGACATCCAGATCAGCCGCCTCCAAGGCATGTTCGCGGCGGCGGGCTGGGAGGTGCTGACGCTCAAGTGGGGCAGCGCCCTGCAGCGGCTCTTCGCCGCGCCTGGCGGGGGCGACCTGCAGACGCGCCTGGAGACCATGACCAACGAGGAGTACCAGCGCATGCTGCGCGCCCCGGCCGACCAGGTGCGCGAGCGCCTCCTGGCCGACGGCCACGTCAGCAGACCGATGCGCTCACTCGTCGACAGCGTGGACGACGCCACGCTGGCCTCGTCGGTGCGCGACCTCGGCGGTCACGACCTGTCGCAGCTGCTGCAGACCTACGCGTCGGCCAGCCGCGAGCGTCCGACCGTCGTCTTCGCCTACACGATCAAGGGCTGGGGGCTGCCGATCGAGGGCCACCCCAACAACCACTCGGCGCTGCTGACCGGTGACGAGATGGAGGCGCTCGCGGCTGCCCTCGGCACGAGCCTGGGCGACCCGTGGCAACGGTTCGCGGACGGGTCGCCCGAGGCGACGCTGTGCGCCGACACGGCGGCCAGGCTGCAGCGTCCGACGTCCGAACCCGTCCAGGTCCCCGCACTTCCCACGAGTCTCGGACGTCGGCACGTCGGCGACATCTCGACGCAGGCCGCGCTCGGACGGTTCCTGCTCGACCTGCGGCGCGCTGCCCCGGACGCCGCCTCCCGGGTCGTCACCCTCAGCCCCGACGTGGCGTCGTCCACCAACCTGGGCGGCTGGATCAACCAGACCGGCGTGTGGTCGGTGGCCGAGCGGCACGACTGGTTCGCCGACGACGGCCAGCGACTGCTTCGCTGGGTGGAGGACGAGCACGGGCAGCACATCGAGCTCGGCATCGCGGAGACGAACCTCGTGGGGCTGGCCGGCGAGCTCGGCGCGACCTGGAGCCGGTCGGGTCAGCCGCTGCTGCCGATCGCCACCCTGTACGACCCGTTCGTGGGCCGGGCGCTCGAACCGTGGTCGTTCGGCATCTACGCGGGCGGGCAGTCGGTCCTCGTCGGCACGCCGTCCGGGGTGACGTTGGCGCCGGAAGGTGGGGCGCACCAGTCGATCACCACACCCTCGGTCGGGCTGGAGCAGCCCGGGTGCGTCGCCTACGAGCCGGCGTTCGCGCAGGACCTCGAGTGGTGCCTGCTCGCGGCGCTGTCCCGGATGGGCCGACCCGGTGGGTCGTCGGCGTACTTCCGCCTGTCGACGCGCAAGCTCGATCAGACCCTCGCGGCGCACCCGGCCGACGACCTCATGCTCGAACGGCGACGTCGTGCTGCCATCTCGGGCGGCTACCGCCTGGCCGGGGACCCGTCGTCCGACGACGTCACCCTGGTCGGTGTCGGCGCGATCATGCCCGAGGTGCTCGACGCTCGCGAGCGCCTCGCCGACCTCGGCGTGCAGGCGGGCGTCGTGTGCCTGACGAGCCCGGACCTGGTGTTCCGGGCGTTCCAGGCGCGCTCCCGGCGCGCCGGGTCGACGGACGACCCGGTCGATGCGCTGGTCGACGTCGGGTTGCTGGAGCGCCTGTTCCCCGCGCACCGCCGGACGCCGATGGTGACGGTGCTCGACGGTCATCCGCACACGTTGTCGTTCCTGGCCGGGGTGCGCGGCGACGCGATCCGGTGCCTGGGCGTGACGGACTTCGGTCAGGCCTCCGACCTCGCGGACGCCTACGCGCTGCACGGCATCGATGCCGATGCGGTCGCCGAGGCCGCTCTCGACCTGCTGCGCCTGTAGCGGGTCTCACCGGAGCAAGCCACGGCCAGGGGGGCGGTCTCGACCGCGCCCCGATGGGGACGGCGGCCTACTGCTCGGTCACCAAGGACTCGGTGACCAAGGACTCGGTGACCAAGGACTCGGTGCTGCGCGGTCGCGTCCACCAGAGCTCGAGCTGGATGTTGTCGGGGTCGCGGAACACCAACGCGGTGCCCGAGCCCGACGCCGAGTCGGTGACGGCAGAGTGCTCGACGCCCAGCTCGGTGAGGTGCGCCTCCCAGTCGGCCAGCTCGTCTCGGCTCTGCACCGTGAGCCCGACGTGGTCGAGCCCCACGCGCCGCTCGTCGAACGTGCCGTCCGGGCGCTCGGCGTGCTGGTTGAGACCGATGATCAGGCCGGACGCCGGCTCGACCAGCACGATCATCGTGCGCGACTCGAAGTCCGCCCGGCGCACCCGCGACAGGCCGAGCACCCGCTGGTGCCAGTCCGCACTGGCCTCGACGTCCGACACCGACAGATCGAGGTGGGAGATGCCAGTGAACGCGCGGGACATGCGGCGACTCCTCGGGGCGGGCGGAAGGGGCCGGGTGCGGTCGCGTCCCGGGCCACCCCCATCATGCGCCGGCGCCGAGGGGCGCGAGGGGTGACGCCGGTCACTCCTCGTGCGGCGACCGTCCGTCCCGGCGAGCGCCGTGCCCGCGCGCCCACCCTCGTGACAGCATCGGCGGCATGCCGCCCAAGCGCCGGATCGACGTCACGCAGGGACGAGCCGCGCTCGGCCGCTGGCGTGCGGACGGGCTGGTGGACCGCCCCACCCTGGCAACCGCCGTCCGCTTCACGCTGGAAGAGCTAGCGGCCCGGGCGCCGGGGCACACGCTCGAGGTGCGCGTGCCGCCGTTCGGCGTGACGCAGTGCCTCGCGGGTCCGCGGCACACGCGCGGCACGCCGCCCAACGTCGTCGAGACCGACGCCGCCACCTGGCTGGCACTCGTCACCGGCCAGCTCGCGTGGGCCGACGCGCGGGCGACGAGTCGCGTCTCCGCGAGCGGCGAGCGCGCCGACCTGAGCGACTGGCTGCCGCTGCTGCCCTGACACGCGCCGTGCGGCGATGGGCGCGTTCCCCCGGTCGCGATCGCGGCACGGTCGACCACACCCATCGCCGCACCGTCGCTGGCGGACCCCTGCGTCCACGGACAGGCCACGACTGAGCCGCGTCAACAGCGCCCCCGCGCCCCGCCCGCCGGCGGCGGCGTCATGATGATCGCCATGACCGCAGAGACGGACGCGAGGGCCCACCGGTTCGACGAGGTGTGCGACGTGTGGCCGGAGGAGCACGGCACCGGCTACGGCGGGCGCATCGACGAGGAGTGGTCGATCTCCGGCAAGCCGAACGGCGGCTACCTGCTGGC
>DASSTJ010000212.1:0-5944 GCA_035707965.1 Actinomycetales bacterium | reverse complement strand
CCACGGCGCCCCCAGTCGGGTCGGCGGTCAGGTCGGTCGAGCAGGTCGGTCCAGCAGTCGAGCGGTTGAGCGGTCGGTTCAGGCGAGGACCAGCACGCGGGCGTGCAGCACCGGCCGCTGCTGCAGGGCCGCACGCAGGGCGCGGTGCAGCCCGTCCTCGAGGTAGAGGTCGCCCTGCCACTCGACGACGTGCGCGAAGAGGTCGCCGTAGAACGTGGAGTCCTCGTCGAGGAGCGCCGCGAGGTCGAGCGTGCGCTTCGTCGTGACCAGGTCGTCGAGGCGCACCTGCCGAGGCGGGACGTCGGCCCAGTCCCTGGGCGTCGTCAGGCCGTGGTCCGGATACGGACGCGAGTCGCCGACAGCCTTGAAGATCACACGCGTGATCCTACGAGGAGAAGCCGCGCCGTGCGCGGACGCGACGCCAGGGACGCGTGTCAGCGGCGGCTGAGGGGCGTGCCCTGGGCGGCGCGGGTGGGGCCGGCCGCGCGCCTTCCTGCTCGTCGCAGGAGCGCGAAGGGCTCGGACGACGTCCGAGCCCTTCGAGGGTGGCGGAGGATAGGGGATTTGAACCCCTGAGGGTGGTTAACCCAACACGATTTCCAATCGTGCGCACTAGGCCGCTATGCGAATCCTCCGCGGACGAGGATACCGGAGCGCCCGGGTGCTCGTGGCGTCGCCGATGTGCGTCGATGGGTGTGCCCTTCGCGGCTGTGATCGCGACCACCGCGGTCACACCCATCGCTGCACGGCTCGGCCGGCGTCGCGGTGAGGGAGGGCAGAAGGGACGGCCGATCCCTTGTAGAGTGGACGTCGACCCCTCGTGCGGCGTCATCTCGCTCAACCCCCCCAGGGCCGGAAGGCAGCAAGGGCAGGCGGGCTCTGGCGGGTGTGCGGGGGGTCGCTGCGTTCGCCGGCTCAGTCGCGCAGGCGGTCGAGGTAGCGCACGAACTCGTCGACGATCTCGTCCACGGACCGGCGCACGTCGATGGCGATGCCCGGCTCGTCGCCGGTCAGCGGCTCCAGGGTGTCGATCTGGGACTGCAGCATGCTGGCCTTCATGAAGTGCTCGGGCCGGTGCCTCATGCGATCGGAGATGACGTCGGCCGCGCCGCTGAGGTGCAGGAAGTGGACCTGCGGGGCGGCGGCCACGAGCGTCTCGCGGTAGCGGTGCTTCAGCGCCGAGCAGCTCGCCACGGCGCCGCTCCCGTCGTGGTGCGCCAGCCACGCCCCGATGGCGGCGAGCCAGGGCGCCCGGTCCACGTCGTTCAGCGGGTGGCCGGCCGCCATCTTGTCGATGTTCGCCTGCGGGTGGAAGTCGTCCGCGTCCTTGTACGGCAGGTGCAGCCGCTGGGCCAGGGCGACGCCGACGGTCGACTTGCCCGAGCCCGAGACGCCCATGACGACGACGAGCGGGTGATGGCCCTCGCCTGCGGGGGCCGCGTGCCCGGCGTGGGTGCTGCCCTCGGTCGGCTGATCGGCCATCGCTGCTCCTCCCGGTCCGCGCGGACGGTCCGCGCGCCCACCTGCTCGCGACCGGTGACGGCGCGGCGGACTGGTGACACCGTGGCCCAGATGGCGCACCGGGGCAACATCGGCTCACGGTGGGTGCACGACCGGCACGGGGTGTCGGCAGGCGGGGTTAGGGTCTCATCCGTGCCCACCGCCCTGTACCGCCGCTACCGGCCCGAGACGTTCGTCGACGTCATCGGGCAGGAGCACGTCACCGAGCCGCTGATGCAGGCGCTGCGCAGCGGCCGGGTGAACCACGCCTACCTGTTCAGCGGCCCGCGCGGGTGCGGCAAGACGACGAGCGCGCGCATCCTGGCCCGCTGCCTCAACTGCGAGCAGGGGCCGACGCCGACGCCGTGCGGCACCTGCGACTCGTGCGTGGGCCTGTCGCGCGGCGGGGCCGGCACGGTCGACGTGATCGAGATCGACGCGGCGAGCCACGGCGGTGTGGACGACGCCCGCGACCTGCGCGAGAAGGCGTCGTTCGGTCCGGCCTCGAGCAGGTACAAGGTCTACATCATCGACGAGGCGCACATGGTGACGCCGCAGGGCTTCAACGCCCTGCTGAAGATCGTCGAGGAGCCGCCGGAGCACGTCGTGTTCGTGTTCGCGACCACGGCTCCCGAGAAGGTCATCGGCACGATCCGGTCGCGCACCCACCACTACCCTTTCCGGCTCGTGCCGCCGGCACGGCTCCAGGACTACCTGGCGAGCCTGTGCGAGAGCGAGGGCGTGGTCGTCGAGAAGGGCGTGCTCCCGCTCGTCGTCCGCGCTGGTGGCGGATCGGTGCGCGACTCGCTCTCGGTGCTCGACCAGCTGATCGCCGGGTCCGGCGGCAGCCTCACCTACGCGGGTGCGGTCGCCCTGCTCGGCTACACCGACGCAGCACTGCTCGACGACGTGGTGGAGGCCTTCGCCGCCGGTGACGGGGCAGCGGTCTACCGCGTGGTCGACCGCGTGGTCGAGTCCGGTCACGAGCCCCGACGGTTCGTCGAGGACCTGCTGGAGCGGCTGCGGGACCTCCTCGTCATCAGCGCCGTCCCGGACGGTGCGCACACGGTCCTGCGCGGCCTGCCGGAGGACCAGCTGGAGCGCATGCGCCAGCAGGCGTCCCGGTTCGGTGCGGCCGAGCTCACCCGGGCGGCAGACGTCGTCAACGCCGGCCTCACCGAGCTGACCGGGGCGACGTCCCCGCGGCTGCAGCTCGAGCTGGTCTGCGCTCGGGTACTCCTGCCCGGTGCCGACGGCGAGCACGGGTACGCCGCCCGGCTGGACCGGCTGGAGCGCCGGCTCGGCGCGGGAGCGATGAGCGAGGCGGCGTCGGGCGACGAGGCCCCGGGCAGCGGGCGCGCCGCCGCTCGGGAGGCCGCCCGCGCGGCCACCACGCGCACCACCCCGGCGGACGGCTCCTCGTCCGGCGGTCGGCCGGCTCCCTCGTCGCGCGACACCGCCGCGGGTGAGGCGGAGCGCGAGCCCGCGCCGCCGGCGGACGCCCGTCCCCAGGCACGCGCGACGCCGGCCTCGCCGCAGAGCCACGCGGGGCCGGTGCCGGTCCCTCCGGTCAGCCGGCAGCCCGCACCTGCGAGCCCGGCGCCGACCGGCGGGCAGCCGGCCCGGCCGCCAGCCCCGCCGCCGGATCCCGCGCCCGAGCCGACCCCCGTGTCCCCGCCATCCGGTCAGGGCGGTGTGGACGTCGAGACGATCCGGCGAGTGTGGCCGGACGTCGTCGAGCGGCTGAAGAGCATGCGCAAGGTCACCTGGATGATCGTCAGCGACCACGCACGGGTGGCCGCGTTCGACGGACGTCGGCTCGTCCTGGCCCTGCGGGCCCCCGGCCCGCTGGCGAACTTCCGCTCCGGTGCCCATGCCGACTTCGTCCAGCAGGCGCTGATCGACGTCCTGGGTGTCGACGCGACGGTGGACGCGGTCGCGGCCGACGGCGAGGACGACGTGGACGCGGGCCCTGTCGCTCGCAGCGGCGTGGTCGCGGCTGCCCCCGAGGGTGCGTCGCGACCGCCGATGGGCGACGGCCGGCGTGACGAGAACGGGCGCGACGAGGGCTGGACGGCCCCGTCGTCCGGGCCTCGGTCTGCTCCCGAGCCGCCCGACCCCTCGGGCGAGCCCGAGGGCTGGGAGCCCGTCGCCCCGGCTGCGGTGCGTCCGGAGCCGCAGGCGGGCGTCCGGCCGGGCAGCGGTCAGCCAGGCAGCGGTCAGCCAGGTAGCGGTCAGCCGGGCGGTGGCGCCCGCCGTGACCAGCGGCGGCCGGCGCCCGAGCCAGACCCCACCGCGTCGCCGACGACGCCCCGGGTGCCGCTGGTCGACGCGGCGGACGACGAGCCCAGCCCGGACGACGTGGACGCTGCCGACTCCGGGCTGGTCGGTCGTCCGGTCGTCGAGCAGCTGCTCGGCGGTCGGGTGATCGACGAGACCGACGCCTGAGGCCGGGCCGCCGTATCGCGCTCTCATCGGTGCAACGGCTCATCACCGGTGACGAGCCGTTGCACCGGCGTCCCGGCCCGGGCCTGTCGCGGGCCGCCGCTGACGGTGCCGGCACGTAGGCTCTGCGTGTGTACGAAGGCGTGGTCCAGGACCTCATCGACGAGCTCGGGCGGCTGCCCGGGGTCGGCCCCAAGAGCGCTCAGCGCATCGCGTTCCACCTGCTGCAGGCCGACCCGGTCGACGTGAAGCGTCTGGTCGAGGCGCTCACCGAGGTCAAGGAGAAGGTGCGTTTCTGCGTGACCTGCGGCAACGTGTCGCAGGACGAGCAGTGCCGCATCTGCCGTGACCCGCGGCGCGACCAGACCACCATCTGCGTCGTCGAGGAGCCGAAGGACGTGGTCGCGATCGAGAAGACGCGCGAGTTCCGAGGGCGGTACCACGTGCTCGGCGGAGCGATCAGCCCGATCGAGGGCGTGGGTCCGGACGACCTGCGGATCACGGAGCTGATGTCGCGGCTGGCCGACGACGCCGTGAGCGAGGTCATCATCGCCACCGACCCCAACCTCGAGGGCGAGGCGACCGCCACGTACCTCGCCCGCATGCTGAAGCCCCTGGGGCTGCGCATCACCCGGCTCGCCTCGGGCCTGCCGGTCGGTGGCGACCTGGAGTACGCCGACGAGATCACGCTCGGCCGCGCCTTCGAGGGACGGAGACAGCTCGATGCCTGAGGACCGTTCGACGCCTGACGACGCGACGCTCGACCCCGTGGACGAGACGACCGAGGACCGGGAGCGCGAGCGCGGCGAGCTGAGCGTGCTCGCGGCGGACACCGCGACCAACGCGCGGGCCTACCTCGAGTCGACCACGACGGTGGCGAGCGGCACCAGCCCGGACGTGGCACTGCCGGTGATCCTGCTCGCCCTGTCGCAGGTGCTGCTCGCCGGCGCTCGGCTGGGTGCCATCGCGGACGTCGTCCCCAGCGAACGGTTCGAGCCGGACTCCGGCCCCGAGCCGGACGTGGACCCGCTGCGTGCGGCGCTGGAGAACGTGCTGGAGGGGATCGACGACTACGGCGAGGTGTTCGACCCCATCGTCCCGGGCGGCCCGGTGGCGGGCACGCTGTCCGGGGACCTGGCGACGGTCGCGTCGGACCTCGCGCACGGCCTGAGGCACTTCGAGGCGGGCCGGGTCGACGAGGCGCTGTGGTGGTGGCAGTTCTCCTACCTGTCGAGCTGGGGCGCGCGGGCGGCCAGCGCTCTGCGTGTCGTGCAGTCGATCTTGTCGCACCTGCGGCTCGACGCCGACGAGGAGACGGTGGCCGACGCCGAGTTCGACGCCCTGCACCCCTGACGTCCGTGCGGCGCGATCGCTGATCGGCTCGACCGGCACGACGCAGGTCTCGCCGTTCGAGCGCCAGGGAGGGCACCCCTGCCGGCTCGATAGGATCGACCGGCAGCGGCCGCCGTCGCTGGAGCACTCGCGCGGCGCCGACATCAGCAGGAGCAAGGAGCACCCGTGGGGCTGGTCGTGCAGAAGTACGGGGGCTCGTCCGTCGCCGACGCCGAGAGCATCAAGCGGGTCGCCCGGCGCATCATCGACACGAAGTCCCTCGGCAACCAGGTCGTCGTCGTGGTCTCCGCCATGGGCGACACCACGGACGACCTCCGTGACCTCGCCCAGCAGGTCTCGCCGCTTCCGCCGGCACGCGAGCTCGACATGCTGCTGACCGCTGGCGAGCGCATCTCGATGGCGCTGCTCGCGATGGCCATCGCCGACCTCGGCCACCAGGCCCGCTCCTACACGGGCAGCCAGGCGGGCGTCATCACCGACTCCCGGCACGGCAAGGCGCGCATCATCGACATCACGCCCGGCAGGATCCGCCAGGCCCTGGACGACGGCGCCATCGCGATCGTCGCCGGGTTCCAGGGTGTCAGCCAGGACACCAAGGAGATCACCACGCTCGGCCGGGGCGGCACCGACACCACCGCGGTGGCGC
>DASSTJ010000211.1:0-16012 GCA_035707965.1 Actinomycetales bacterium | reverse complement strand
CATCAACGTAGGGGTCGGCGAGGACGTGACGATCCGCGAGCTCGCCCAGACCGTCGCCGACGTCGTCGGCTTCACCGGCCAGATCACGCAGGACACCTCGAAGCCCGACGGCACGCCCCGCAAGCTGCTGGACGTCAGCCGAATCAACGAACTCGGCTGGCGCGCGTCGATCGGCTTGCGCGACGGCATCGCCGAGACGTACCGCTGGTACGTCGACAACCTCCCGGCGGCAGAGTCCGCCTGACAATCACGAGGCCGCCCCACCTGCTGGATGGGGCGGCCTCGTGATGTGTCAGGTGTCGTTCGTCAGTCGCCGACCTTCTGCGCGGCTGCGTCGGCGGCCTTCGTGGCGGCCTGAGCGGTCTTGCGGGCGCTGGTGGCCGTCGCCTTGACCTCGCTCTTCGCGCGAGTGGTGCGCTTCTTCGCCGTCGTGGTCGTGCGCTTCACGGCGCGCTTCGTGCTCGTGGAGCGCTTGGCCACGCTCTGCTGCGCGTCGTCCACGACCTCGGCCGCGTCGCGGCGGGCGGTTGTGACAGCAGCCTTCGCCGCGGTCTGCGTGTCCTTGCTGCCGCGGCGCACCGTGGTCAGCACGGACTTGCCACGAGAGATCGTCAGCTTGCCCTGGTCGAGCAGCTGCTGCGTCGACGCCTGCTTGGCGATGCGGTCGGCGAGCTTCTTGCCGCGGGCCGACAGGTCCTCGTAGGTCTCCTCGGCGCGACCGGCGGCCTCGAGCGCCTTGGTCAGGGCCTCGGTGGGCAGCTGCTGCACGCGCTCCTGCGCCTGCTGCGCCTTGCCCTGCAGAGTCTCCGGCAGCGCCTTGACGTCGATACGGACGCGCATGCTCTCGGCGCGCTGCTCGAGCTCGGCGCGGCTCTTCGCGGCACGCTCCTGCACCTCGCGAGCCTTCTCGACGGCCAGGTCGGTGACGCCGAGGACGGCGTAGACGGGGGTGTTCTTGGTGACGTTCTTGCGGAGGTCGGTCAGGACGCTCATGAGTCGCTCCTCTTCTCGCTGGTGCTCGTGGTCTGGTTGCTGGTGCTCGGGCCACCCGCGCCCGCCGCCGGCGTGCGCGTCGTGCGGCCGGTCGCGGACGACGTCCGGCTCGTCGTCTTCTTCGTCGCCGTCGCGGTAGCCCTGGCGGCGGTCTTCTTCGCCGTCTTCGCTGTCTTGGCCGCGGCCTTCTTCTCCGCGCGCTGACGCACCGGCGGCTTGCCGGCCGGGTTGCGCGCCCCGGTGATCTCGTCGGCCTCGGCGGCGCTGCGCGCGTTCTCGGCGCGGAAGGACTCGTAGATGTCGAGCAGCACAGCCTTCTGACGCTCCGTCAGCAGGCTGTCGGACAGGATGGCCGCCTCGATGTCGACCTGCTGCTCGTCGCGCTCGTCGAGGATGCCCGCCCGCACGTACAGGGACTCCGCGCTCACCCGCAGCCCCTTCGCAAGGGACTGCAGGATCTCAGCGCTGGGCTTCTTGAGCCCCCGCTCGATCTGGCTCAGGTACGGGTTGCTCACCTCGGCCAGCTCGGCGAGCTGCCGCAGGCTCAACCTGGCGTTCTGCCGCTGCTCGCGCAGGTACGCACCGAGGTCGTCTTTGATGGATGCCACAGTTAGCATTCTGCTTGCTGTGGCTAGCAGATGCAACCTGGGCGGCCGTGAGGCTACTCACAGGTAGCCCCGCGTGGTGGCAGCGTACCGGCCGCGCAGGTGCGCTCCTGCTGCCACCATCTGTCAGGAGCGCCTGGGCACCACTCGCACCGCTGGCCGAGGACGATCCCGCGCCGCCAGGTACGCCTGCTCGATGGTCGCCAGCACCTTCTGCGGCGAGCGCCTGATGGACGCCGGCGTCACGGCCACGACCACGATGCCGTGCGCGGTCAGCTCGTTGTCCCGCTCGACCGTGCCCTGCCAGTCGGCCTCCCGCAGGTGGTGCGCGCGCGAGTGCACCATGACGGCCATGCCCACGTCGTCGAACCAGCCATCGGGAGTCACCAGCCTGCGGCTGCCCGCCCAGAGCTGGGGGTTCATCAGCAGCCCAGGCAGGACCGAGCTCGTCCCGCACAGCCGCAAGAGCTCGGCCTCGGGCGCGGACCACGCACCCTGTCTCGCGTCGTCCAGCGCCAGCCGGACGAGACGGCTGCCGCGACGGGGCCCGGCCACCAGCTCGCGCTCGAGCCGCTCGACCGGCACGAGGTTGCGCTGCACGGCCTCGATGACGACGGCCCGCACGTCGTTCAGCGCCCGGCTGCTCCGGGCCGCGTCGACGACCGCACGGGCCCGCTCGGCCACAGGCAGGCCGCCTCGCACGACCGACCTCGGCATGCGAGCGGTGCGCCTGATGCGCACGAAGGCCACCGTGCGGGACGCCTGGTTGCGCGGCACCAGCACCTCGACGGGGCCTTGCTGCTGCGCGCTCGTCAGTCCGTGCACAGCACAGGCGTGATGGCCCGTCAGCACACCGACGTCCCCTGCCTCGAGCAGTGCGGCCACCCTGCGTTGGTGCTGCGTCGGCGGAGCGAAGAGCCCCACCGCCACCACGTGCGGCAGCACCAGCCGCCAGCCGCGGGAGGCCCGGGCGGTGATGGCGCGCGCCGACACGCCGAGCCCCCGCAGCTGGTCACGGCTGACGAGTCCGTGCTGCCGCCGCAGCAACGAGTCGAGGTCCTCCACCGGGCGAGCCTGGCGCACCGCCAGGTGCGCCGGCCGGGCGTGACACCCCCCTGTGCACGGTGGGACTCGAGGGCGCCGCTGTGGATGGCCCCGCATGGAGGCAGCCAACCGACGCTGCAGCTGCACCGCCGCTGCCTCCACGCAAGGCGCGCCCTGCCACCAGCTACTCGGCGGCGAGGACGTCCTCGACCTTGGCCTCGCCCGACGCGTAGCGGCGACCCAGCTCGGCCGTCAGCGTGTCCATCACGCGCTGCACCTGGTGCCGGGTCTCGCTGACCTCGTGCTCGAGATCGGCGAGCTGCGAGATCGCGCTCACGAGAGCATCGTCGTCGAGGGACGACGGGTCGCTGGCCGACACGTCCGCCACGGCCTGCTCGGCACGCCGGCGGTACTCACCCACGCGGCTCGGGTCGACGTTGATGTGCCGGCCGAGCCCGTGGTCGTCACGCGGGCCGTCCGCGAGCGCGGACGCCAGGTCCTCGGCGAGCTCCGCGTCCGTGCGGACGCCGACCTCGACGTCCCCACGCGCCCGAGCGCTCTGCTCGGCACGCAGCAGGTCGAGCCGGCCCTGCAGGAGCCGACGCGCGTAGCTGAGGTCGACCTCCTCCTGCTCGGCCAGGCGACGGCGCTCGCGGAGGTCGGAGAACGACAGCTCCTCGACCGCGTCGGCGAAGCCGGGCGCGAGGATGCGGTCGATCGGGCGCCGTCCGCCCTGCTGCGGCTGCGTGCTCATGTCGCCTCTGTCTCCGGTCTCGCCGGGGTCTAGCGCCGGTCGGCGCGGCGGTCCTTGACTGCCAGCAGGGTACGCGTCTCGGCCGTGGTCAGCGGGGGACGCTGCATGATCGTCGCGAGCTCGGCAGCGCGCTCGACCAGCTGGGCGTTGTCGCGCACCGGCTGCCCCTTGCCGTACATGAGGTTGTCCTCCATGCCGACGCGCAGGTGGCCGCCCATCGACAGCGCCGCGGCGGCGATCGGCAGGTGCGACCGGCCGATGCCGGTGGCGGACCACGACGTCACCTCCGGGGGCAGCACCTGAACGCCGGCGACCAGCGCCTCGGTGGTCCCGGGCATGCCGCCCGGGACGCCGGTGACGAAGTCGACGTGCACGCGGCCGCCGAACGGCAGCCCGTGAGCGTCGATCAGCCGCCGCAGCGCCGCGACGTGCCCGAGGTCGAACAGCTCGAACTCCGGCACCACCTCGCGCTCCTGCGCCTGAACGTACAGCTGGCTCATGAACGGGTACGGGTTGAGGAAGACGTCGTCCCCGAAGTTCGTCGTGCCGCACGTCAGCGAGCACGAGTCCGGCTGCGCGTCGAGCACGGTGAGCCGCGTCTCGAGCGGGTCGTGCACGCTGCCGCCCGTCGACAGCTGGACGACGAGGTCGGTCTGCTCGCGCAGCGCCTGCACCGTGTCGTGCAGCCGCGTCGCGTCGAGCGTCGGCCGGTGCTCGGCGTCCCTGATGTGCACGTGGATGAGCGACGCGCCGGCGGCCTCGCAGGCCTTCGCCTCGGCCACCAGCTCGTCGAGCGTCGTGGGCAGGTTCGGCACGTCCGCCTTGGCCGTCTCGGCACCCGTGGGCGCGACGGTGATCAACGTTCCCGGCATGGCGTCATCCTGCCATCCGGGCCCTGTCCGCCCGCGTGTGGGAACATGGCCCAGGCCGTCGCGCCTCCCCACACCGCGACCACCCGACGACACGACCGCGCGACCAAGGGACGAACACACTCGTGGAGCTCCGCGACTACATCGGCGTCCTTCGCAAGCGGTGGCTCCTCGTCACGCTCCTCACGGTGCTGTGCCTGGCTGGAGCCGCTGCCGCCACGTTCGCCATGACGCCGAAGTACCAGGCCGACACGCAGCTGTTCGTGTCGACCCAGGCCGGCGACGACGCCAGCCAGCTGCTCCAGGGCAGCAGCTTCTCCCAGCAGCGCGTGAAGTCGTACGCCGACATCGTGACCAGCCCGAAGGTGCTGCAGCCCGTCGTCGAGAACCTCGGCCTGACGACGAACGCCCGCGAGCTGGCGAAGCAGGTCAGCGCCGAGGCGCCGCTCGACACCGTGCTCATCAACGTCTCCGTCCGCGACGTGTCCCCCACCAGGGCCCAGCAGATCGCGAACGCCGTCAGCAAGCAGTTCATCGACGTCGTCCAGGAGCTCGAGAAGCCCCAGGGCAACGGCACCACGCCGGTCAAGGTGAGCATCGTCCAGCCCGCTGAGCTGCCCCAGGCGCCGGTCACGCCCAACAAGAAGCTCAACCTCGCGCTCGGCCTGCTCGTCGGCCTCGCGCTCGGCGTCGGCATCGCGGTGCTGCGCGAGACGCTCGACACCTCCGTCAAGGGCGAGAGCGACATCAAGGACGTCACCGACGCGCCGGTGCTCGGCGGCATCGCGTACGACTCCGAGGCCGGCAAGCGCCCGCTCATCGTGCAGAACGACCCGCACAGCCCGCGCGCCGAGGCCTTCCGGCAGCTGCGCACCAACCTGCAGTTCGTCGACGCGGCCAACCACCCCCGGTCGATCGTCATCACCTCGTCGGTGCCCGGCGAGGGCAAGAGCACGAGCACCGCGAACCTCGCGATCACCCTGGCAGCGGCCGGCTCGTCCGTCGTGCTGATCGAGGGCGACCTGCGCCGTCCCCGGGTGGCGGAGTACATGGGCCTCGAAGGGGCGGTCGGGCTGACGAACGTGCTCATCGGGCAGGCCAGCCTCGACGACGTCCTGCAGCCCTGGGGCAACGGCCGCCTGCAGGTGCTGGCCTGCGGTCCCGTGCCGCCCAACCCCAGCGAGCTCCTCGGGTCGCAGCCGATGAACGACGCCCTGCGCGAGCTCGAGCGCCGCTTCGACTACGTGATCATCGACTGCCCGCCGCTGCTTCCCGTCACCGACGCGGCTGTCGTCAGCCGGCTCGCGGGTGGCACGGTCGTGGTCGTCGGCAGCGCCAAGATCAACCGCGAGCAGCTGCGCCGGGCCATGGAGACGCTGGCCGCCGTCGACGCCAACGTGCTGGGCGTCGTCATGAACATGCTGCCCGTCAAGGGGCCGGACTCCTACAGCTACTACGCGTACGGCTACGGCCCCGACCGGCCTGCCGTCGGCAAGCAGCACAGCACCGGCAAGCGCCGTCGCCCGGAGCCCGACAGCAGGTCGAGCCGCCGCCGGGCTGCCCGCTCGATGCCGAGCTGAGGGGCCACCGGGGTGTCCCGCCTGCTCGTGGTGGCGATGAACTACGCCCCTGAGCCCTCCGGCACGGCCCCGTTCACGACCCGGCTGGCGGAGCACCTGGCGGAGGAGCACGACGTCACCGTGATGGCGGGCGTGCCGCACTACCCGGAGTGGCGAGTCCGGTCGGGGTACCGGCGTTGGCGCTCCGACCGCACGGAGAGCGGCGTGCACGTGCGCCGCCTGCGGCACGCCGTGCCGCGCCGTCCCACCCACCTGTCGCGGTTGCGCCACGAGCTCACGTTCGTGGCCCGCGTGCTGACGCAGCGCGTCCGGCGACCGGCTGCCGTCATCGCCGTCAGCCCCCCGCTCTTCGGCGCCGCGGCCGCCCTCGCCCTCGGGCGCCGCTTCGGCGTCCCGGTGGGGGTCGTCGTGCAGGACCTCTACAGCCAGGGCGTCCGGGAGCTGTCCGGGCACGGGCGCGGCACGCTGGCCGACGCCGTCGCTCGGCTGGAGTCCCGCATCCTGCGGTCTGCGACGTCCGTGCTGGTGATCCACGAGCTGTTCCGGCGACGCGTCCGCACCGAGCTCGGTGTGCCCGACGAGCGCATCACGACCGTCTTCAACTGGGCCCACATCGCGCCGTCCACCGCCGACCGGCAGGCGGTGCGCTCCCGACTGGGCTGGGACGGACGCCGCGTCACGCTGCACGCCGGCAACATGGGCGCCAAGCAGGGGTTGGAGAACGTGGTGGACGCCGCCCGGCTCGCCGCCGAGTCCGATCCCGACCTGCTGTTCGTGCTGCTCGGCGGTGGCCACCAGCTGCAGGTCCTGCGCGAGCGCGCCGCCGGCCTGCCCAACCTGCACTTCCTGCCCTCCGCGGACGACCGGGAGTTCGCCGACACCCTCGCCGCGGCCGACGTGCTGGTCGTGAACGAGCGCCCCGGCGTCGCGGAGATGAGCGTGCCCTCCAAGATCACGTCGTACTGCGCGGCGGGCCGGCCGATCGTCGCCGCCACCGACCCCGACGGCGCCACCGCCGACCTCATCCGCACGGCCGCAGCCGGCCACGTCGTGCCAGCGGGAGAACCGCACGCGCTGCTCGCCGCCGTCCGGCAGCTCGCGGACGACGACGCGGTCGCGGCCGAGCTCGGCGCGAACGGACGTCGGTTCGCGCAGGACCGCCTCTCCGCGCAGGGGGCGATGCGCGCCTACGACGCGTGGGTCAGCCAGCTGCTGCAGTAGCCGTGGTGGCAGCCGAGCGCCCTCCCAGGTGCGCTTCTGCTGCCACCATCAGTAGGCGCCTGCGCCGCGCAGCACGGCGAACGCGGTGCGCCACAGCAGGATCAGGTCGAAGGTGAACGACCAGTTCTCCACGTAGTACAGGTCGAGGCGCACGGCCTCGTCCCACGGGAGGTCGCTGCGGCCGCTGACCTGCCAGAGCCCCGTCATGCCCGGCTTGGCCAGCAGGCGGCGCGCCGCCACGTCGTCGTACATCGCCACCTCCTCCGCGCGCTGCGGGCGCGGGCCGACCAGGCTCATGTCGCCAGCCAGCACGTTGAGGAGCTGAGGCAGCTCGTCCAGCGAGTAGCGCCGGATGACGTGCCCGACGCGGGTGATCCGCGGGTCGTTCTCGACCTTGAACAGCGGCTGGTCGGCACGGTCCTGCTGCGCGAGCAGAACCTTGAGCTCGGCGTCCGCGTCCTGGCGCATGCTGCGGAACTTCCAGACCGAGAACGTCGCCCCCCCGCGCCCGATCCGCTCCTGACGGTAGAACACCGGCCCCGGGCTCGACAGCTTCACGGCCACGGCGACCGCCAGGAGCAGCGGCGACAGGAGCACGATGAGCAGCAACGAGCCGAGCCGGTCGAAGCCGTCCTTGGCCAGCTGCCCACCACGAGGCAGCCGCGGCTCCTCGACGTGCAGGAGCGGCAGCCCCGCCACCGGCCGCACGTGGATGCGCGGGCCGGCGATGTTCGTCAGCGCCGGGGCGACGACCAGGTCGATGCCGGTGCCCTCCAGCGCCCAACCGATCCGGCGCAGCGTGGGCGCTGGCACGCTGTGGGACGACGTGACCGCCACCGTCTGCACCTGGCCGCGCTGAGCCGCCTCCAGCACGCCTGACAGGTCGCCCAGCACGGGCACAGAGGCGCCGTCGGCCTTCGGCACGCAGGCGCCGACCACCCGCAGGCCGGAGACCGGCTGCCGCGCCAGCTCACGCGCCAGCGCGTCGACGTCGTGGCCGTCTCCCACGAGAAGGACGCGGTCGCTCCACCCGCCGCGCCGCCGCACCGCGTGCAGCCACTGCCGCCACATCCAGCGCGACGCCACCACCCCCACCGTGCCGACGGGGAAGGCGATGGCCAGGTAGCCGCGTGCGACCTCGACCTTCGCCAGGAACGCGATGATCGCCACGATCCCGAACAGCCGCAGGCTCGCCACGACGATCCGCTGGTACTCCTCGCCGCCGGTGCCCACGACGCGCGGCGAGCGCGTGTCCCACAGGCTCAGGGCCGCCAGCCAGACGAGGCCGAGCACGATCGAGAAGACGACGTAGTTGAACTCCAGCGCGGACGACGCCACCAGGGGTGAGTGGCGACCGAACCAGACGATGTGGGTGCCGGCCAGCGCGTACGCGAGCACCAGCGTGTCAGTGAGCCGCAGCCGGGCCGCGTAACGGAAGGTCCAGTCGTCCTCGTCCGGCCCACCACTCGGCTCAGCCGGACCTCCCGACAAGGGTCCTTCGCCCGACATGCCCACCTCCGCCTGCGGCACCCTATCGGCCGACGGCGGTGGTTCCGGTGGAAGCCGGGCCGCGTCCGTGACGCTACGGCGCGACGATCGCCTCCTGCGCGGCGTCGATGCCGTCGACGACGAGCTGCGTGTCGAGCGGCAGGTTGCGCTTCACGACTGCCAGCGCGATCGGCCCGAGCTCATAGTGGCGGGCCGACGTGGTGACCTGCCCGACGCGCTTCTCGCCGGCCATCACGTCGGCGTCGGCGCCCGGCAGCAGGTGCGCCGATCCGTCGAGGTGCAGCATGACCAGCCGGCGCGGGGGGCGGCCCAGGTTGTGCACCCGCGCCACCGTCTCCTGCCCGCGGTAGCAGCCCTTGTGCAGGTGCACGGCGGTGCGCAGCCAGTCGACCTCGTGCGGGATGGTGCGGTGGTCCGTCTCGTGGCCGAGACGAGGCCGCCACGCCGCCACGCGGAGCGCCTCGAGCGCCCAGGTGCCCGCCAGTGCCCGGTCGGCGACGACCTGCTCGAGCTCGGCCCGCGGCACGATCACCTCACGCCACGCCCACTCCTCACCGGGGTGCGGCTCCACGACCTGCGCGTCGGAGGGTTCCCCGGCGGCACCAGCGATGCCGGCGTCCGGCACCCGGGCACCCGGCCGCCGCACCGGCACGCGCAACGTCCCGTCCACGGCCGCGTACGAGGCGCCCCCCTCGGCGACGTGGGGCCACGGGTCGCGCCAGGTCGGTGGTTCGCCGGCGACGCCCTCGCTGTCGGTCGGCTCCCCCACCACGGCCAGGTCCGACGTCCGGTCGTTGACCTCGACGCGCAGCATGAACCGCATGCTGGTCAACCAGGCGGCCAGCGCCGCGTTGGTGCCCGGCTCGCAGGTGAGCCAGGTGGTCTCGCCGTCGTCAACGACGTGGAGCGCGTGCTCGACGTGACCCTTCGGGCTGAGCATGAGCGCCTCGGTCGAGGTGCGCGGCGGCAGGTTCGTCAGCTGCTGCGTGGTGAGGGAGTGCAGCCAGCTCAGGCGGTCCGGACCGGTGACGGTGACCACGCCACGGTGCGACAGGTCCACGACCGCGAGACCCTCGGCCAGCAGCCGCTGCTCGCGCATGGGGTCGCCGTAGTGCCAGGCCACACCGGCGTCCAGACCCTCGCCCGCCACGGCCCCGCTACGGCTCAGCAGCGGGCTGCGCGGACGCTCGACGTGCGCCGCCGGTGCGTCGTCCTCCGGCACCTCGACGACACCTGGATCAGCCACAGCCCGAGTATCGCTCATGCTCGCGTCAGCACCCCCGGGGCGTGGCGCATTCCCCTCCTGACGCGGGAGGGCCGCTCCCGTGCGGGAACGGCCCTCCTGGACGAGCTGGTGCGTCAGGCGCGAGCGCCCTGACGACGACGCGCGACCGACAGCAGCACCAGGCTGCCACCGGCGGCGAGCAGGCCACCGGCGATCCACAGCTGGGTGCCGAGCTCGGAACCCGTGCGCGGCAGGCCGGAGCCACCGGCAGCCGCACCGGCGGCGAGCACACGCACCTGAGCGGTGACGTTCAGCGTGCCGCCGTCACGAGCAGCGCCCGAGGCGATGAGCGTGGCCGTGCCGGCCTGGCTCAGCGTGACCCTGGTGCTGAAGTTGCCGTTGGCGTCGGCCGTCGTCGAGCCGACCACGCCGCCCGACTGGCCGTAGCTGACGGCGATCGTGATGTCGGTGCCGGGGGCGTAACCGCCGCCCGAGTACGAGAAGACGACGGACCCGCCCGCCGTCACGGTGGAGGCGCTGGTGGTGCCCTGCGCCGTCGTGGGTGTGTACGCGGACGCGCTGCCAGCGCCCACGAAGAGCGCGGCGGCAGCGACCGCGATGATCGCGGCGAGCTTGCGGAACATGTCGTTTCCCCCTAGGGAAGCTAGACGCTGGGCGTGCAACAAGTGCTCTACGGACGTTCGAGGCACGCTGTCCCATCGGCAGCCCACCCGCCCACCTTGAGGTGAGCCTGATCATCCTGGCACCCGATTTGTGACCGTATCAGAGTGAGCGGCAGGGCGAAACCGTGACGGACGATGAACTGGGATTCACCATCGGTGACATTCTCAGTCGCGGTTGCCCAGGTTCGTCCCTGATCAGGTACGCGACCTTGATCTCAGCGGTCTGTCCCGGGCGGAGATCGACCGTAAGCGCTGCCACCAGGCGGCCGTCGACCTCCTGCGCGTTCACGGGCCGCGCCTTGCCATCCACGTGCACCGACACGAGGCCGCCCTCGCGAGCGCCGGCCAGGTAGACGACGGTGCTCACCGTGTACGGCTTCACGGTGCCGGTGACGTACCGCGGCAGGCCACGTGGCGGCGCGGTCGAGGTCATCCGCAGGACCAGCTGGGCGTCGCGCATCCCGTCCGATCGGCAGGCGCCCCCCGTGAGCTGCGCCTTCGCGTGCAGGTAGTAGCTCATCTTCGACGCGGTGGCGTCGTTGAAGAACACGCCGAGGGTGGCGTGGGAGGTCTCGGACGACGGGAGCGTGCCGTCGAGCACCGTGCCGCGCAGGCGCTTCTCCTCGTCCTCGTGCGCGCTCCACACCAGCAGCCGGCGTTCGCCGCTCGCCTGGGCCAGGGCGTCGAGCATGGCGGCTGGGTCGCCCGCACCTCCGACGAGCCGCTGGAACACCGCCACCGCGGCGGACGCGAAGAACGCGTCTTGCTGGGCCGGCTGCTCGTACCGGTCGTAGACGTCACGCAGCAGCAGCCGGACGGCGTTGTCGCTGGTCAGCCGGACCCCACCCGGCAGGGTCACCGGGCCGCTCGCCCGCAGCACGTACGACAGCGCCACGGGATCGGTCGCGAGGACGCCGTCCACCTTCGCCCCGCCGTCGCGGCGCCACATCTCGCGAGCGATCGTGGCGCCGACGGGGAAGGAGATCGGCTGGGTGACGTTCTGGAAGAAGCGGGTGGTCTGCGGCTGGTAGAGGCGCTGCTGCGCGGGGCTGAGCTGCACCACAGGTCGGTCGAAGCGGGGAAAGCTGCCCGCTGTGCCCTGGTGGGCGATCCGGAGGCGACCGTGGTCGGCCTCGACGACGGCGAAGGCGCCGCCGATGCCCCCCAGCGACCTGGCCTCGGCCAGGTTCTGGAAGACCACGAGGTAGCTGCGCTTGCCGTCGGCCCCCAGCATGCCCGGCAGGAGGTCAGCGGCGCGGCTGCCCGTCGCGGTCTTGTCGGCCACGTCCTGGATCTGCCGCCCGAGCTTCGTCACGGCGCGGTCGACCGGTCCGAGCAGGGTGCCGGCGTCCCGGCCACCGGCCAGGTACGGCGAGATCATGGCCTGCGCCCGCGTGAGCGCGGCGTCCGCCTGGCGCAGCGGCGCCTGCGCCTGGGTCAGGGGCTTCAGGTCGAAGCGCCCGCCCTTGGGTCGCAGCGCCGTGGGGTCGAGCGTGCCGGCGACGCGCACCAGCGGAGGGACGGCGTCGTCGGCGACCGTGTCGACCGCCCGGGCCGCGGCGCCGACCGCCGACAGGTCGTCCCCCACCCACGGCAGGTGCGAGGCGACGCGCCACACCGGGTCGCTGGTGAGCCGGCGGGCGGACTCCGTCTCGTCCTGCAGCGAAGCGAGGGCGGCGCGGTCGGGCTGGCCCTTCTCGGCCTGCTGCTCCAGGCGCGGCACCAGGACCGCAGCGTTCTCCAGGTGACGCTTCGCCAGCCAGCCGCGAGCGCCGAGCCACGCCGTGAGCACGACGACGACCCCCACCAGGGCGAGCACCACCCAGCGGAAGCTCCGGCGACGGCGGCGACGAACCCGACCGGCACGCCGGGTCGTCAGCGCCGCCGGGCGGTCGCCGTCCCCACCGGGCACACCGCTGCCTCCCGGCCGTTCGTCGTCCCAGGTCACGAAGCTGCGGGGCTCACTCGACGCGCTTCAGCTGCGCGGAGGCGTGCGACTGCATCGGCTGCCCGACCGCGGCCATGTCCATCACCCACATGAGGTCGCCGTTGACCAGCCCGTACATGCGCTTGGCGGCGGTGTACTCCTTCGCGGTCTCGGTGCGCGCGACGACGTCGGTGGCGAGCTCGATGCGCGGGCCCTGCGCCTGCCCCAGGTAGATCTCGACGAATCCCGTCGGGTGGCTGAGCAGCACCTCCAGGTGGTCCTCCTTGGGGCGCCAGTACCCCACCTCGGACGCCAGCGGCCGCACCTGCGTGCCGTCGTCGTCCAGCAGCCAGGCCTGGCTGCGGTAGTGCAGGAAGGGCCGGCCGTCGTGCCGGAACTCGATCTCCTGACCGAAGTTCACGGAGTCCATCGTGGGGTAGCCCACGACGCCGGCGCCCTCCCAGCGCCCGACGAGCCACGCGAGCGGCACCAGGGGTGCCGGCAGGTCGGCGTCGAGCTGCATGGCCATGCGACGGACCTCAGCGCTGGCCGCGGAACAGGCGGTAGACCACGAAGGCCGCGAACCACGTGACGATGATCGCCGTCGCGACCAGCAAGGACAGGTAGACCCCTTCGAGAGCGCTCACGTCCCCGATCGTAGCGGGGGCCCTACGCCCGGCCGCCTGGCGGCAGCTCAGCCGGCGATCGCGTCGACGAGGAAGTCGACGGCCGGCACGATCTGACGCGTCGTCGCCGCGTACACCTGCGTCGAGCGGCCGTACGGGTCCGTCACGTCGTCCCCGCCCTCGTCGGCCGGGGGCACGAACCCGCGCCGGCCACGGGCCAGCGGGACCAGCTCGCGCAGCCGGTCCGCCGGGTCGGACGGCAGCTCCCGCAGGTCGGCGTCCGCGAGCAGTCGGTGCAGCTCGCGCAGCGTGAACGCGGACCGCAGCGTGCGCGGGCTGAGCCGTACCGCCTCCGACCGGTGCTGCCTCGTCGCGGCGAGCACGAGATCAGCCTGGTCCAGCAGCTGCGTCGTCAGCTGCCTCGACACGAAGTCCCCGCCGTCCCCGCCCAGGCCTCGCAGCTCCGCGGCAGCCTCGGCCGTCATGCCGTGACCCGCGAGGGCCCGGACCCCCGCCGAGTCGACCTCGACCCGACCGGCCCTCTCGCCGAGCCGCTCGCTCAGGCGCACGCGCAGCAGCCGCTCGGCCAGCGGCGACCGGCACACGTTGCCCGTGCAGACCACGAGCACCCGCCCTGGCGCACTCATCTCAGCCCACCATCAGCCGAAGGGCCACGTAGGTGACCATGCCGGACGACGCCAGCGGCGCCAGTGCGAGCGCCAACCAGGCCGGCGCCGACCCCGCGGGCGGCAGGACCGACAGCAGCCGGTGGAGCATCAGCGCGACCGCGCCCGCGACGAGCCCCGTCGCGAGCCCCGTCACCACCGTGGGCTCCGGCACGAGACCCGCGACGAGCCCCGCGAGCAGGACCGACGCGACCACCCCCGACACGCTCGCCACGCGACCGGGCAGCGGCAGCGCCTGCATCGCCACCCCGATCGCGACCGGTGCGACCGCCAGCAGCACGCCGTCCGCCCCCACCTCGGTGCGGGGCAGCGCCACCCAGGCGCTCATCGACGCCAGGACGACGACCCCGGCCAGGGTGCCGGTCACGCACTCGACCAGGCGTGGCCGGCCGTCGCGCCGCGCGAGCTGGTGCACGAACTCCAGCACCACCGCGCCCGCAAGCGCGAGCGCGAGCCACTGCAGCAGCGGTTCCTCGTGAGAGAGCGCCACCGAGAGCACGCAGGCGGCCCCACCGACCGCGACCGTCGCCAGCGACCCGCGCGGGCTCGGCAGGTCCACCAGCGTGGGCCAGCCCCAGGCCATGACGGCCACGACGAGCAACCCGGCCGCCGCGAGCGGCCACGGCCCCGCGTAGGCGGTGACCACGAGCAGCACCCCGGCGGCGAGCGTCGCCCCCGCCGTCCACCAGCGCACCTCTCCCGTGGGTGTGGCCGGCATCGGCGGGGCGCCCAGCGGCGAGAGCGCGTGGTCGGGGGCGGTGGTGGCGACGGGCCCCTCCGGCGCGGGGCTCGGGTGCTGCTCGGCCTCGCGACGCCGTCGCAGGTTCTCGCCGGACAGCGCCGACCGCAGCCAGCCGCCCTCGCCAGGGTCGGCTGAGCCGGCCTCGCGCTGCGGGTCGGGCTGGTCGCTCACGGCCAGCATCCTGCCAGGTGAGCCGACGCACCCTCCCCGCTCACCGGCCGCGACGGAACTTGGTTGACCTTGTGTACGGCAAGACCTCTCTTGGCGTACACAAGGTCAACTAAGTTCCGTCAGGGGGCGCGCGGGTCAGCCGCCGGCGAACGGCGGGAGCACCTCGAGGGTCTGGCCGTCCGAGAGCGGCGCGTCGGTACGCACCACCTGACCGTCGATCAGCAGCGAGCTCAGCGCGAGCACCCCGGCGAGCTCGGTGCTGCGCCGCGACAGCCCCGCCACCAGCTCGTGCACGGACGCCGCACTCAGCTGCTCCTCGTCGAAGCCGGCCGCGGCCCGAGCACCTGCCCAGTACCGCACGGTCACCTCAGCCACGTCGGCCTCTCCACGTCCTGCCCCGGTCGCGCCCGCACGGTGGCTGGCGCTCGCCGTCCATTCTGCCTGAGCGCGGCGGTGCCTCAGCACTCCCGCCAGGTGAGCGTGACCACCATCTGGCGGCGGGATGCGCGATCCTGGGGGGCGCACACCCACGACGCGAGCGTCCGGCGGAGGAGGTCGACAGGTGCGCCTGCTGCTGCTGACCGACGACCTCACGCCCAGCGCCGAGGTGCTCCCCGCACTCGGGCTGCTCGGCCACCAGGTGCGCGTGCTGCCCGCCGACGTGTCGGCACTGCTCGGCGCCACGGGCGCCGACGCTCCCACGTCCGACGCCGTGCTGGTCGACGCCCGGCGCGAGCTCGCCCACGCGCGCTCGCTGTGCCGGCTGCTACGCACCACCGGGCTCACCGTGCCGCTGCTGCTCGTCACCACCGAAGGCGGGCTCGCCGCCGTCTCGGCCGACTGGGGCGTGGACGACGTGGTGCTCGTGACCGCCGGACCGGCCGAGGTGGACGCCCGGCTGCGGCTGTCGGTCGGGCGGCTGCGCGCCGACGCCGACGACGAGGCGTCCGAGATCCGCGCCGGTGACGTCGTCATCGACGAGGTCGCCTACTCGGCCCGGGTGCGCGGTCGGCCGCTCGACCTCACCTACAAGGAGTTCGAGCTGCTCAAGTACCTGGCGCAGCACCCCGGACGCGTGTTCACCCGCGCCCAGCTGCTGCAGGAGGTCTGGGGCTACGACTACTTCGGCGGCACCCGCACCGTCGACGTGCACGTGCGACGGCTGCGCGCCAAGCTCGGGCCGGAGCTGGAGCAGCACATCGGCACGGTGCGCAACGTCGGCTACCGGTTCGTGGTGCAGGCGCGCACCGACGTGGCGGTGCTCGACCAGGGCGCGCAGGCGCAGCCGGCCACGGGCGACGAGACCAGCACCGCCGAGCCCGCAGGCGGTCGCACCTCGCTCAGCAGCTGACGCACCGCCGTGCCCGGACCCTCGAG
>DASSTJ010000210.1:0-3258 GCA_035707965.1 Actinomycetales bacterium | reverse complement strand
TGCGGTCCGAGCTCGAGCAGGTGCGCGACCTGATGGAGCAGGTGCTGCGGGGAGCGACCACGCCGGGAGCCGCCCGCTCCGAGCTGAACCGCATGACCATGCGGCAGAACAGCTGGACGCTCGGCACGTACTGCCAGAGCTACTGCCGCATCGTTACCGGGCACCACGGCCTCGAGGACCGCTCGGTGTTCCCCCACCTGCGCCGCGGAGACCAGCGACTGGCTCCCGTGATCGACCGCCTCGAGGAGGAGCACCACGTCATTCACGACGTGCTCGACGGGGTGGACCGCGCTCTCGTCGACTTCGTCGGAGAGCAGGGCGACGGCGACGGGCTGCGCCGAGCCGTCGACCTGCTCACCGACACGCTGCTCTCGCACCTGTCCTACGAGGAGCGCGAGCTCGTCGAGCCGATCGCACGCCTCGGGCTCAGCTGACCCTCAGGCAGTCGGCCGCAGCTCGTCGGCGCCGACGCCCGCCGTCTCCGGGTGACGGCCGTACGCGAGGTACGGCTCCCACGCCGGGTGCACGCTGCCGAGGCCCACGACCCGCGCGAGCAGGCCGTCGGGGGCGGACGGCGCGAACGCCAGCGTCCAGCCGAGCTCGCCGAGCAGGTGGTCCGCCTTGCGTCCGTTGCAGCGCAGGCAGGCCGCCACGACGTTCGTCCACTCGTGACGGCCGCCACGCGACCGGGGCACCACGTGGTCGACCGTGTCGGCCTTGCCACCGCAGTACGCGCACCGGTGGTGATCGCGGTGCAGCACCGCGCGCCGGGTGACGGCGCCTCCTCCCCGGCGGTAGGGCACGCGGACGTACCTGCTGAGCAGGACGACGGTGGGAGCGGTGATCGTGCACCGCGCCGAGTGCAGGACGGCGGCACCGAACTCCAGCGGCACCGCCTTCTCGGACAGCACGAGCACGACCGCCCGTCGCGTGGAGACCACGCACAGGGGCTCGAACGAGGCGTTGAGCAGCAGCGTGGCCGACGTCGCCGGCACGCAGGGCCGGGTGAACGCCGGAGGGTCGGTCGCGGCGATGTGCCGGCCGCCCCGGCGGGGCTCAGGAGGGACGGCCGCAACCGGATGGTGCGCGGTCGGGCTCTTCTCGTGTGGCGGCATCACGGCCCACCTCCTCGCCGCGCCCTGCTGGCGTGCGGGACACGGACGTCTCGGACTCGCCCGGCGTGACGAGCCTGAGAGGCAGCGTAGACGCGAACTCGTGAGCGGTCACCCGAGAAACGCCGATCGGGCGGCTCCGGTCGGGCACGGCGAAGGCCCGGTCCCCCGCGGGGAACCGGGCCTTGGCCGATAGTCAGGGGATCAGCCGACGCGACCGAACGTCGCCGAGCTGGAGTAGATCGGGCGCTTCTGCACGTCCTTGCCGGTGCGCGGTGCGTCCCACATCATGCCGCCACCGGCGTAGATGCCGACGTGGCCGGGCAGGAAGACGAGGTCGCCCGGCATGGCGTCGCTGCGCGAGATCCGACGGGTGGCCGCACGCTGGGCGCTCGACGTGCGCGGGAGGTCGATGCCGACCTGGGCGAAGACGTAGGCCGTGTACCCGGAGCAGTCGAAGCCGGACGGCGTGGTGCCGCCGTAGACGTACGGGGTGCCGGCGTAGCGAGCCGCGATGGCGAGCACCGTGGCGCCGAACTCCGGGGAGCCGGGCGCGCCGGCCTTGACGGGGGCGGGGGCAGAGAGCGCCGCCGGCGCCGTGACGGACAGGGCGCGCCGGGTCGTGGAGCGGCTCACGCGGTCGGTCACGCGGGGAGCGGTGACCTTGGGCTTGGCAGCAGCCTGTGCCGTGAAGCCGATCTCACCGTACTGCGGTGCGGCGACCGGCCCATGACCGAGCGGCGCCTGCACGAGCGCAGCCGGGACGTCGGACGCCGCCGTGCTCGCCGACGCGGGGCCGCGGCTCGGGGCCTGCGGCGGGGCGGCGTTGGCCTGCATGCCCAGGGATGCCACGAGACCTCCCGAGACCGCGATGACCGCGGAGGTCTTCGCGACCGCACCGGCGTTGCCGGTGACGTGAGCGAGGGCCTGTCGGGACTGCTGAGGGAGCGTCGCGCGCGAGGGGGCGCGGTGGCGCCCGGCGGAGCGAGTCGGCACTGTTCGAACCTCCGACGCCTACGGGGTCAGCTGTCGGGTTCGGGTGGGAAGGTCACCCGGCCACCGAAGTGGCTTCACCCCAAGGACGTGTCGGACCGAGGTCCGGACGCCCGAAAGTGGGTCCCCCGCCTCTGCCGTGCGGTGGTCGATCGACCCTGTGGCGAGCGGTGGCAGAGCTCGGCGTCCGCTCCAGGGGGTTCCCGTGAGGGCGAGAACCACGGGTCAACTTACACAGTCGACCGGCTCGGTGTCACGTCCCGGTCACGGCGTGGTCAGATCCGCTCCACCTCGAGGTCCCCCTCGACCGTCACGGCCGCAGCGTCCCTCGTCTCCGACCGCGGCGCCTCGGCCACGAAGACGTGGTCGGTGACCGCGCTCGTCAGCTCGGTCTCCGGACCGTCCGGCGCCGTACCCACGAGCACGCCCTTCGCGGTCGCCTGGACCCTCAGCCGCTTGCCGGGTCGCAGCCCCGCCGCGTGCAGCTGGGACAGCAGCTCGGGGTCGGCCTGCGCGGGCTCGCCGATGCGACGGACCACCACGTCGCTCGGCGTCGAGGTCGCCCACCGCGTCAGCTGGTGCAGCCCCAGCAGGAACTCCTCGTCCGGTCCCGTCTCGCCGAGCTCGGCGAGCCCCGGTATCGGGTTGCCGTAGGGCGACTCGGTGGGGTTGTCGAGCATGCTGAGGATCTTGCGCTCCACGCGCTCGCTCATGACGTGCTCCCACCGGCACGCCTCCTCGTGCACGAACTCCCACTCGAGGCCGATGACGTCGACCAGCAGTCGCTCGGCGAGCCGGTGCTTGCGCATGACCCGCATCGCCTTGCCCCGGCCGTCGTCCGTGAGCTCGAGGTGCCGGTCGTCGGTGACGACGACGAGGCCCGCGCGCTCCATGCGCCCGACCGTCTGCGACACCGTGGGGCCGCTGTGGCCGAGCCGCTCCGCGATCCTCGCCCGCAGCGGGACGATCCCCTCCTCCTCGAGCTCGAAGATCGTCCGCAGGTACATCTCGGTGGTGTCGATGAGATCCGTCACGCCGTCCGAACCCTCCTCTGTGCCGACGTCCGGTGGTCCGCTGCCCCGCATCCGGCGCCACGCAGCACCCGGCGTCCGGATCGAGCCTACGCGGTCGCGGCACGGCGCTCGCCGTGCCG
>DASSTJ010000209.1:0-54336 GCA_035707965.1 Actinomycetales bacterium | reverse complement strand
GAACGACCCGGAGCTGCGGTTCACGCCCTCCGGTGCCGCGGTCGCGAACTTCACGATCGCGTCGACGCCTCGCATGTTCGACAAGCACTCGAACGAGTGGAAGGACGGCGAGACGCTGTTCATGCGCTGCTCCGTGTGGCGGGAGGCGGCGGAGAACGTCGCCGAGTCGCTCACGCGAGGCACCGCGGTGATCGCCCAGGGCCGGCTGCAGTCCCGCAGCTTCGAGACCAAGGAGGGCGAGAAGCGCACCGTGGTCGAGATGCAGGTCGACGAGATCGGCCCGTCGCTGCGGCGGGCGACCGCCAAGGTCACCAAGGCCCAGCGCGGCGGTGGCGGCGGCTTTGGCGGCGGTGGCGGTGGCGGCCAGCAGGGCGGCGGCTGGGGCGGCTCCCAGGGCGGTCAGGGTGGTCAGGCCGGCGGCCAGCAGGTGGACGACCCGTGGGCGACCGGCCCGTCCCGCGGCAGTCAGCAGGGCGGCTTCGGCGGTCAGGGTGGCTCGTCCTACGACGACCCGCCGTTCTGACCGCAGTCCGCGATCGGTGACCCCCGCGGGCCACCACGTTCACGACAGAGACAGTTCAACACCGACCATCCCGGGTCGACGGCACATCGGCCCGGGCTCCACGAAAGGGGAGCTCCACGATGGCAAAGCCCGTTGTGCGCAAGCCCAAGAAGAAGGCCAACCCGCTCAAGGCGGCGAAGGTCGAGTACATCGACTACAAGGACACGGCGCTGCTGCGCAAGTTCATCTCCGACCGGGGCAAGATCCGCGCCCGTCGGGTGACCGGCGTGTCCGTCCAGCAGCAGCGGCAGATCGCCAGCGCGATCAAGAACGCCCGCGAGATGGCGCTGCTGCCCTACTCGAGCTCGGCTCGCTGAGCCAGGGGAGGAGAACGATGAAGCTCATCCTCACCCAGGAGGTCACCGGTCTCGGTGCCCCCGGCGACGTCATCGAGGCGAAGGACGGCTACGCCCGCAACTTCCTGCTGCCCCGCAACCTCGCCACGCCGTGGACGAAGGGCGGCGAGAAGCAGGTCGAGGCGATCCGCAAGGCGCGCTCCAGCCGCGAGATCGCGACGCTCGAGCAGGCCCAGTCCGTCAAGGCCAACCTCGAGAGCCGTACGGTCACGCTGACGGCCCACGCCGGCGCGTCCGGTCGGCTGTTCGGCGCGGTGACCCCGGCCGACGTCGCCACGGCCGTCGCCGCCGCCGGCGGCCCGCAGCTCGACCGCCGCAAGATCGAGCTCGGCCAGCCCATCAAGGCCGTCGGTCGGCACGAGGTCTCCGTCCGGCTGCACCCCGAGGTCGCTGCCAAGGTCGCGATCGAGGTCGTCGCCGGCTGACCGGCGTCCGGTCTGACTGCTCACGAGGCCCGCACCCGCGCAGGGTGCGGGCCTCGTTGCGCCGATGCCTCACGCCGGCGCGCTCTGGTGGGTGCAGTGATGCAGTGTGCTGGGGCGCGCCGGCGTGGCGCCCGAAATCGCATCACTGGGCGGGGGTGGGCGCGGCCTGGTCCGAGCTCGGAACCAGCTGCTCTCAACCGAAGCGGAGCGTCCGTGCGGGTACGTCATGGTCGCCCTGCGGCTGGGCCGTCCACGCCCGTGGACCGGTCTGGGCCGCGGCCCTGCGTTCGTGCAGCTGCCGCAGCCGGTACATCGTCGTCCACCGACGATCAGCTCGCAGGTCGAGTGAGCTCACGCGCACGACGTGCAGGCCCAGGGCGTGCAGTCGTTGCGTGCGTTCGTCGTCGCGCGCACGCTGGCGCGCGTCGGCATGGTGGGCTCCGTCGTACTCGATGACCAGCGCGGCCGCCTCGTCGAGGAGGTCGGCCATGGCGACGACGGTGCCGCTGCGGTCGAGGACGAACGGGTTGACGAGCGGCCGGGGCAACCCGGCCTCTCGCCACATCACCCGCAGCCGCGACTCCTGGCAGGACAACGACCAGGCGTTCGCGAGGGCCGCCGCTCGGTACAGCTGGTCCCGGCCGTGCCACCGCGGCCGCTCGTGCGCATACGCCACCACCTCCTCCACCCGCAACGCGGTCGAGTGGAGCAGGGCGTCGAGCGCGACCACGGCCTCCATGACGTTCTCGGCGAACCGAGCCGCGTCGAACGCGGTCCTGACGAGGTGAGTGCAGGGCACGTCGCGCACGCTGACGCGCTCGCCCGGCTCGAGCCGGCTTCGTGACACCTTCAGGCCGGCCCGTGCGGCGTTGCGCAGCTGGTGGTCGGGGGTCAGGCAGACCGGTACGGGCAAGGGCGTCGTCGCGTCGCCACGAAGTCCGTCCAGGCGCGCTGCTCCGTGCACCCAGGCCGCTGCCCATCCCGTGACTGCCCCGGAGGACGGTAGCCGGGCAGCGGCGATCAGGATCCGTTGGCGCACGTGGTCGGGGTCGACGGCGGACCACGAGTAGAGGCCATGGGCCGTGCGTGTCCACATCGGGCCGTGCAGCTCGCCATCGGTCACTCCATGGCCCCGCAGCTGCTGTCGGCGATGCGCTCCATGGATCACGGCATCCGGCAGTGGCTTCACGTCGAGAGCGTCGGGCCGAGGTGCGCTCGGTAGCGAGAAGGCAGCGCGGTGCTGTGGACGATGGGACGACGCCCGCTGGCTGTGGACGACCGGCACCGCCGTTCAGTGATGCGTCCTGGCCAGGCGCGCCGCTGTGTCGCGCGACACTGCATCACTCAAGGCGCTCCGCGCGATACTGCATCACTCAAGGCACTGCACGGGAAGCCGCACCACCCACGGCACTCAAGGCAGGGCGTCAGCGGGTGGCGCCGACGACTAGCCAGGCGTCGCCGCGGGCGCGCCAGACCAGCGCGGCGCAGCGCACCAGCATGAAGGCGGTGAAGCCCCACCAGAGCAAGGCCGGCGTCACGCCGTGCGCTCGCACCGCCAGCGCCACGGGCACGTAGGCGGCGAGCACGACCAGCTGGGCGCGAGCGAGCCAGCGCCCGTCGCCGGCGCCGATCAGCACACCGTCCAGCACGAACACGACGCCCGAGAGCGGCACGGTGATGCCGATGACGACGAGGGCGGAGGCAAGCGCCGCCTGGACGTCGGACTCTGGCGTGAAGAGCATCGGCAGCACCCGGTGCAAGGCGAGCACGACCACGCCGAACCCCACGCCGGCCAGGACTCCCCAGCGCACCATGAGAACCGTCAACGAACGCGTTCGGCCGACGTCCCCGGCGCCGAGCGAGGAACCGGTCAGCGCCTGGGCGGCGATCGCTAGCGCGTCCAGCGCGAAGGCGAGGAAGCTCCACACCGTCGCAGCCACCTGGTACGACGCCAGAGTCACGTCGCCGCCCGAGGCGGCCACCCACGTGGTGATCAGGAGCACCGCGCGCAGCGCCA
Organism: Actinomycetales bacterium; assembly: GCA_035707965.1. Taxonomy (GTDB): domain Bacteria; phylum Actinomycetota; class Actinomycetes; order Actinomycetales; family Angustibacteraceae; genus DASSTJ01. The sequence goes on along the minus strand of DASSTJ010000209.1, from coordinate 50,976 downwards.
GCGTCCGGACGAGCAGGGGCGCGCCATCGCGTGCGGCCGCGAGCACGCGCAGCGGGTGGGAGCGGAGGCGGGCACCCGTCCGCCGCACGCCACGGACGACGACGGTCAGCAGGGCGACGCCCATCCCGGTCTGGGCCAGCACCGTGCCGAGCGCGGAACCCGCGATGCCCAGACCGGCACCGTAGACGAGGACGACGTTCAGCACGATGTTGGTGCCGAACCCGGCGACGGCCACCGCCAGGGGCGTGCGGGTGTCTTGCAGGCCGCGCAGCACACCGGTCGACGCGAGCACGACCAGCATGCCGGGGATCCCGAGGGCGCTGACCCTCAGGTACGTGACGGCGGCGTCGGTGGCCTCGTGGCTGGCGCCGAAGAGGCGCACGATGTCCGGCGCACCGACGAGCACGACGGCGCCGGTCACGGCGCCCAGCAGCAGGGCCAGCCACACGCCGTCCACACCCAGGCTGAGTGCCCCGCGCAGGTCCCCCGCGCCGGAGCGTCGCGCCACGGCGGCGGTCGTGCCGTAGGCGAGGAAGACGAACACGTTGGCCGCGGTGGCGAGCGCTGCCGAGGCCACGCCCAGACCGGCCAGGGGGACGGTGCCGAGATGGCCCACGATGATCGAGTCGGCAAGGAGGAACAGCGGCTCGGCGACCAGCGCGAGGAAGGCTGGCACGGCGAGCTGGAGGACGTCGCGTGCCTGGCCCGGAGAGCCGGGATTGACCGAGGTTCGAACAAGGACCTCCGAGAGTTGTTCGTATCCACAGGCGGTGGACGACGTCTGCGCTGCTCGCGGGCGTATCGGCAGCACCACCCGTCTGCCGGTCCACAGGGTTGCCCACAAGCTGTGGGCCGTCGTGCACAGGCTGTCCACACCTTATGAGCAGGCTCGTCCACAGGGGTGTTTGTGGTCGACGCTCGGACGGTTCTACGGTCGAGACCTCGCACGTCCCACCGTGCTCTGCGCGTCCAGCCCCGGCGTTGTCGGTGGCGCCTGATGGACTGACGACGTCGGTGCGAGGCCATGGTCACGGGGCCCGAGAGCGGTTCGGAGGGGGAGCGGTGTCGATCGCGGAGCTGGGGGCCTCGCACTACCAGGACTCGGGCCCCGAGTCGTTCGACCGCACCCCGCCGCAGGACGTCGTGGCGGAGCAGTCCGTGCTCGGCGGCATGATGCTGAGCAAGGACGCCATCGCGGACGTCGTCGAGGTGCTTCGAGGGCCGGACTTCTACCGGCCGGCGCACGAGACGATCTATGACGCCGTCATCAGCCTCTACGGCCGAGGCGAGCCCGCCGACGCGGTCACCGTCTCCGACGAGCTCACGAAGCGCGGCGACCTGGCGCGCATCGGCGGTGCCCCGTACCTGCACACCCTCATCTCGTCGGTGCCCACGGCCGCCAACGCGGGCTACTACGCCCGCATCGTGCGCGAGCGGGCGGTGCTGCGCCGGCTGGTGGAGGCAGGCACGAAGATCGTGCAGCTCGGCTACGCCACGACGGGTGGCGACGTCGACGACCTGGTCAACGCGGCGCAGGCCGAGGTGTACGCGGTCACCGAGCGTGGCACCAGCGAGGACTACCTGCCGATCGGCCAGCTCATCGAGGCCACGGTCGACGAGATCGAGGCGGCCGGCCAGCACGGCGACGGCCTGGTCGGCGTCCCCACGGGTTTCGCCGACCTCGACCGCCTGACCAATGGACTGCATGCCGGGCAAATGATCGTGCTCGCTGCACGACCGGCCATCGGCAAGGCGCTCGCGCTCGACACACCCCTTCCCACTCCGGACGGTTGGACGACGATGGGCGAGGTGCAGCCGGGGGACCTGGTGCTTGGGTCCGACGGCAAGCCGACTGCGGTGCTTCGTGCGACCGAGGTCATGCAGAACCGTCCCTGCTACGAGGTGCACTTCTCCGACGGTTCGGTCATCGTGGCCGACGGCCAGCACCAGTGGCTGACCGAGACACGGGCGTCACGTAAGAGCGCGCAGGCGGCGCGCACCGGCTACAACCGCCACCGCAACCAGCGCACCTTCGCGGAGGTGCGGACCACGGAGCAGATCGCGGCGACGGTACGTTGTGCGACCAAGGACGAGCGGCTCAACCACAGCGTTACGAACACCAAACCGCTCGAGCTGCCGGCATACGAGTACCTCGTGGAGCCGTACACGCTGGGTGCCTGGTTGGGGGACGGCACGTCCGCCGCCGCCACCATGACGAGCAACGATCCGGACATCGTCGTTCGTTTGGAAGCAGACGGGCTCGTCGTTCGCCCGACGGGCGGGAAGATGCGGTACTCCCTGACACTGCCGGTCGAGCAGGTAGCGCCGCGCAGGTGCGTCGTCTGCGGTTCCCCGTTCACGCCGCGCACGAGTCAGGTCAAGACGTGCGGCCGCTCGTGCGGTGGTAAGGCGAGGACCGTCACTGATCCCGTGCCGCCACCGACCTGCCGGGACTGCGGGGCTCCGAGCTGTGGTCTGGAAAGGTGCCAGGCGTGTCGGGACCAGCACGGCACCGTTCAGGCGCGACTGCGCACCATCGGCGTGCTGGGCAACAAGCACATCCCGATGGAGTACCTGCGCGGCAGCGTGCAGCAGCGGCGCGACCTCTTGGCAGGACTGCTCGACACCGGTGGCACCGTTGCTCCGACCGGCCTCGTGCAGTTCACGTCGACGAGCAAGCGCCTGGCTGACGACGTCCACGAGCTCGTGGTCAGCTTGGGGCACCGCTGCGGCGTGAGCACCAAGCGTGTGCGTGGTGCCCGGCCCGAGACCTCCATCGCCTACACCATCAGCTTCAGCACGGACGATGACGTGTTCTGGCTGCCGCGCAAGCAGAAGTTGCACAAGGAACGGCGTCGTCGGCAGCTCACCCGCCGTGGATCGCGCTTCATCACGCAGGTGGTCCCGATCGACTCCGTGCCCGTGCGGTGCATCGAGGTCGACAACACCGACCACCTGTACCTGGCCGGCCGATCGATGATCCCGACCCACAACTCCACGCTCGGTCTGGACATCGCACGTTCCGCCGCTATCAAGAACGGGCTGGCGACGGTGATCTTCAGCCTGGAGATGAGCCGAACCGAGATCACGATGCGCATGCTCAGTGCCGAGGCCCGCATCCCGCTGCAGAAGCTTCGTCAGGGCCGGTTGGAGGACACCGACTGGACGAAGATGGCGCGCACGATGGGCGAGCTCACCGACGCGCCGCTGTTCATCGACGACAGCCCGAACATGTCGCTGATGGAGATCCGGGCAAAGTGTCGGCGCTTGAAGCAGCGTAACGACCTCAAGCTCGTCGTCATCGACTACCTCCAGCTGATGAGCAGCGGCAAGCGTGTCGAGTCGCGTCAGCAGGAGGTCAGCGAGTTCTCTCGCGCCATCAAGCTCCTCGCCAAGGAGCTCGAGGTTCCGGTCATCGCCATCTCGCAGCTCAACCGCGGGTCCGAGCAGCGCACCGACAAGAAGCCACAAATGTCGGATTTACGCGAAAGTGGATCAATCGAGCAGGATGCGGATATGGTGATCCTCTTGCACCGCGAGGACGCCTACGAGAAGGAGTCACCGCGGGCCGGCGAGGCCGACTTCATCGTGGCCAAGCACCGCAACGGCCCGACCGACACCATCACCGTCGCGTTCCAGGGTCACTACTCCCGCTTCGTCGACATGGCGCAGTCGTAGGGCGGCGCTCGTGCGCCGGCAGCCCGTGTCCGCCGATCTCAGCGGGTCGGCTCAGTGGGTCATGTAGGCCGGCGCGATGCACAGCGCACCCATGGTCACGGACACGGTCTGGCTCGTCGACGCGGTGTTCTTGAACTGCACCGACCAGCCGCTGCGGGTGCCGTCGAAGAAGACGTTCTGCCGCAGGACCCGCACGTGCGCTGACCACCCGGTCGGGCTGCCACCCGTCGCGGCCTCCCCTGGGGCACAGACGCTGGAGACGGTGGTCGTGGCGTGGGAGGCCAGCGTCATGGTCCGCGAGACCTCTTCGAGCCGGACGTGCGTCGGAGCCGTGGTCGACGCGCCGGCTGAACCGCCGGAGAGCAGCGCGGCCCCGACCACGACGCCGGCGCCGGCGAGCAGAGTCGCAGCGGTGGGAACCTTCTTGACCATGACGTGCTCCTCTCTCTGACGCTGTGCAGTGTCGAGGGCCCAGCATGGGTCGGCGGTGTGGACCGTCACCAGAGACCTTTGGCCCCGAGTCCGCCGCTGGCGCGAGTCTCAGGACGTGGCGCTGGCGGCACGTGGTGGTGGCAGCAGATCGACAGCGCCGCGGTCCCCTCCCTGCCATGACGCTCAACCCGGACGGCGTGTCTCGACGGTCGTGAGGGTGGCGCATGACGAGCCGAGAGCGGCGCCAAGGGCCAGCAGGCGGATCGCGTTGATGGCGGTGGCCGTGGCCAGCCAGCGACCCGGGTTCGGCGAGATCCGCTCCGAGCTGCTGCGGACCGGCGCGGGCAGGGGAACCCCTTGGGCACCAGCCTCCAGCCGAGTCCGTGCTCTTGCACGGTTCCGCCGGACACCGTCAGCGGCACAGGGGCCGAGGTCCCGACTCGCGAGCTGTCTGGGGGGCGGGGGGCGCTCAGGTGACCGGGTAGAGAAGCCGGAATCGCTCCAGGAGCACCGGCATGTCGGGCCGGAAGCCGCTGGCGTACTCACCGAAGAAGCGCTCGTGCACCGCCCGCCAGTGCTCGAGGCTCCGGTCGCCCTCGCCCTCCTCCCAGGCATGGTCGGCGTCCACCTCGTCGAAGGGGACGGTGCGGACGTCGGTCGTCACCACGAGAGCTCTCGGGTGCCCCGCTCCGTCGAGCACGATGCTCAGTGTCCCGGGCACCGGCGGGTCCTCGCCCTCGGTGGCGTAGTCCGCGAAGGAGCTCGCCGTCGCCGTCTTGGTGCCGTCGAGCACCAGAGCGAGCAGCTCGTCGGCCTGCTCGGGGGTCGCGCCGAAGGCCCAGGCAGGCGGCCGGAGCGCCCGCACCGGGTTGACCCCGGTGTAGACCGGCACCCCGGCCAGGTCGGCGTGCTCTCGTGCCAGGGCCCAGAAGGAGTCCAGCTCGTCGTCGTCCGTGGCGATCACGCCTCAGGTTCGCACGCCGGTGGCCGGCGTGGTCGGACCCGCTGACGCGTGACCGGGTCGGCCACCGATCGGCCCGGGACCTTCGGCTGTGGCGGTGTCCGACGTCCTCGACGTGTACTGGGGCGTTCGGTGTCAGCTCTCCGTGACGCACGACGGGAGGTCCGCGCATGACCTCGAGCCGAGCCCCCACGCTCCGGGTTCGTCAGCGGGCTCCGTCCGCGGCCGACGCGTCGTGGGCGACCCTGTTCCGGTGGGGCGGTGTGGCTGGCGTCCTGTTCGTCGTCCTGGTCGTCATCCCGCTGGTGCTGCTGGCCACGGCGCCGGTCCCGCCGGTGGAAGGCGGTCCGTTGCTGACCTACATCGCGGATCACAGGGCCGTCTACCTGACCCAGCTCATCTGCTTCGTCGGGTTGAGCGTTCCCGCGCTGGTGGTCTTCACGGCGGTTGCCGTCGCACTGAAGGGCGTAGACAAGATCACCGCCCTGGTCGGGGGTCTCCTCGGCGTCGGCTCCGAGGTCATCGCGTTGTCCTTGGGCAGCAGCCCTCAGTCCCTGCACGGCGGCCTCGTCGGGCTGAGCGACTCGTACGTCTCAGCCACCACGGACGTCGAGCGCGCCGGCCTCGCCGCCGCCGCCGAGGCACTCATCGCGGCGACCAACGCCGTGTCCTGGGCAGGGGTTCTGACGGCAGCTGCCATCCTCGTGCTCTCGGCGCTGATGGGCAGGAGCGAGTTCGGTCGAGCCCTCGCCGTCATAGGGGTGCTGACCGGAGCCGTCGGCATCGTCAGCGAGGCGTTGAGGCCGGCGATCGGCCCGGCCTACCTGCTCTATGGGCTGCTCCTTCCCCTGTGGTTCGCGCTGACCGCCCGAGCGCTCCTCCGGCTGGCCCGGAGGAGCGCGTCGGCGTGACGGACGTTCACGCCATCGCCGGCTCCTGCGCGCCGACCTCGGCCGCCGTCCTCCAGGCAGCGGTTCGCGAGCGCGCCACGGTGAGGGCGAGGGTCGAGAAGCCGAGGAGGAAGAGGACGCCGGAGGCGTAGCCGGCCCACGCGCTGATCCCGGCTCCGGCGAACTCCACGACGACGAAGGCGATCAGCACCGGCCCGAGCCAGCGCGGCCCGAGCTGGGCACGCCACGTGGCCACACCGATCAGCACGAGGCCCAGCACGGTGCCGAGAAGACCCATGGCCATGAACGGCACCGCGACCCCGCTGCCCACACCCTTCAGCACGCCGACGTGGACGTCGACGTGCGACGGGTCGTCGGCCATCTTCAGCATCACCAGGTTCACGCCGCCGTAGACGGCGTGCCCGAACCCCCCGAGGACGGCGAGCAACGCGCCCAGCGCCGCCAGTACCGGCGTCCGGTCGCGCAGCAGGTGGGCGACACCGGCGAGTCCCACGGCGAACGGGAGCTGCGAGCCGGCGAACAGCAGTCCGCTGACGGCGGACGCGACCGGTGCGGCAGCGATGGCGGAGAGCCACGCGGCCTCGCCTCCGCTGAAGTCGGGCATCAGCAGGACCGAGATCACGGTCATCACGCCGCAGATGGCGAGGCTCGCGACGACGGTGCCGCGGGCGAGCGCAGCGGTGTTCTTCATGGCTTGTCTCCTTCGGTCGCGCCGGCGGTCGCCGGCTGACCGGACGCTACGAAGCGCACGAGTCGCCCCGCATCGGCCTGCGCGCCCAGGTGGCGACGCCTGACGTCGACGGATCGGGCGGTTCTCGTCAACCCTGGTCGACACCCCGATCAACGTGGGACTGACCCGCGGAGCGCGGTCGCGACCTAGATTGAGCGCGTGGGCGGCTGGAGACATCGCGGGTGGGCCATGGACGTGGCCGTCGCCGTGCTGGTCGCGGCGGCGGGACTGCTGGAGATCTGGCTGCCCATGGACTCGGTCATGGGCGACGGCTCTCCCGTCGTCAGCACCGTCGGAGTGCTGACCTTCGCGGCGCTTCTCACCCAACGCCGGGCTCGGCCCTGGCTCGCCTTGGCGGCCCTCGTGGTGTGGCCGGTGCTCGGTGTGCTGTCAGGCGGCCACCTGCAGGTCCTGTTCTTCGGTCAGCTCGTTCCGCTGCTCGTGCTGGCGTTCTCGATGGCTCGACACGGCCGGGGACGGCAGCGCTGGCTAGGGGCGGCCGCGGTCGCCGCCATGGTCGTCCTGGGCGACCTGTTCCTTCCTCTGCTCCAGTCGCCGAACGAGATCGTGTTCCACTGGGCCGCCATCACCGTCTCCTACCTCTGCGGGCACGGGCTGCGGGTCTCGGCGGACCGGGCGGCGGCTGAGGCGGTGCGCGCTCACCTGGCGGAGACGGCCTCGCGGGAGCGCGCTGCTGCTGCGATCGAACAGGAGCGTGCGCGGATCGCGCGCGAGCTGCACGACATCGTGGCCCACTCGGTCGGGGTGATCGTGGTCCAGGCCGGTGCGGCCGAGCAGCGGGTCGACGACGACCCGGAGACGGTGCGGGCTGCCCTGTCGGCGATCCGGACGACGGGGGCCTCGGCGCTCGCCGAGATGCGTCGGGTCGTCGCAGTCCTGCGGACGCCGGAGCTGGAGGGCGACCTCGCTCCGCAGCCGGGCGTCGCCGCCCTGCCGCAGCTCGTGGAGGCGGTGCGCCAGACCGGCCTGGACGTCGACCTCAAGGTCGACGGCGAGCGCACCGCGTTGCCAGCCGGTCTCGACCTGACGGCGTACCGGATCGTCCAGGAGGCGCTGACCAACGTGTCGCGTCACTCGCAGGCAGATCGGGCGGCCGTCGTCATGGCCTTCGGCTCCGACGCGCTCGACATCCGCGTCAGCGACGAGGGGCCGGCCCGTAGCCAGGGAGGCGAGCCCGGTCACGGCATCCTGGGCATGCGCGAGCGTGCCGCCCTGTTCGGGGGCCGGGTGCGCACCTTCGCGGAGGGGCACGGCTTCACGGTGCACGCTGTCCTGCCCCTGGAGCGGATGTGACGTCGTCGCCGGCAGCAGCCATGCCGACCGTGCTGGTGGTCGACGACCAAGAGCTGGTGCGCATGGGTTTCCGCCTGATCCTCGAACGCTCCGGCTTCGATGTGGTCGGAGAGGCCGGCGACGGCGTGGAGGCCGTCGCGGCGGTGCGTGACCTGCGGCCAGACGTCGTGCTCATGGACATCCGGATGCCGCTCGTCGACGGGGTCGAGGCGACCCGGCGCATCATGGCCGGCCCCGGCCCCCTGCCCAAGGTGCTGGTCCTCACCACGTTCGACCTGGACGAGTACGTGTACGCCGCCGTGCGGGCCGGGGCCTCCGGGTTCCTGCTCAAGGACGTGTCGCCGGAGGACCTGGCGCACGCCGTCGCGGTCGTCGCCCGGGGGGAGTCGATGCTCGCGCCGTCCCTCATCGCCCGCCTGCTGCACCAGTTCACCCGGCGCCCTCCGGCGAGCGGACCACCGCCCGAGCTGGCCCAGCTCACCGAGCGCGAGCTGGAGGTGACTCGGCTCGTGGCTCGAGGGCTGTCGAACGCCGAGATCGGCGACCGGCTGTTCCTGAGCGAGGCGACCGTGAAGACGTACGTATCGCGGCTGCTGTCGAAGCTGGCGCTGCGTGACCGGGTGCAGGTCGCCGTCCTCGCCTACGAGTCGGGGCTTGTCGAGGCCGGACGGCCGGACGACGACGTGTCGCCCATGACGTGAAAGCGTCACGCGCTCGGGACCAACGACCGCAGACCAGGTGACCACGCCGCGTCTACGGTCGTGCGGAGCCAGTGCAGTCCGCGGCGGGACGCCGCGCCGAGGGGATGAGGCCGGTCGTGTTCGAGACGTTTGCACACTCGGCGTCAGCCACCACGTCGAGCTTCCCGTGGTGGCTGCAGGTGACGCACTTCGTGAACTTCCTGTTCCTGGGTCTGCTGGTCAGATCCGGCTGGGAGATCCTTGCCTCGCACCCACGTCTCTACTGGCGCAACGACTGCGGCCCGGACACCGAGTGGCTGAAGTTCACGAAGGACAAGGTGCCGCATGAGGTCGGTGCCTTCACCGCGCGGGACGACCAGCGCAACCTGCACCCGCTGATCAGCCTGCCGGGCCGCGCCAAGATCGGTATCGGTCGCGCGTGGCACGGGCTCGTGACCGGCTTGTGGGTGCTGAACGGCCTGGCCTACGTGGTGCTCCTGTTCGCGACCGGCCAGTGGCGGCGCATCGTGCCGACGTCGTGGGGCGTTTTCGGCGACGCCTGGGAGTCGCTCAAGATCTACGCAGGATTCGGGGTGCCGTCGCTCGAGCACTTCCAGCCGTACGACGCGCTGCAGCAGATCATGTACTTCGCGATCGTGTTCGTCGTCGCGCCACTGATGATCCTGACCGGCCCGGTGATGTCGCCGGCCGTGGTCGGGCGCTACCCCTGGTACCCGAAGCTGTTCGGCGGCCGGCAGGCGGCGAGGTCGCTGCACTTCATCGGCATGGCGATCTTCACCGTCTTCGCTGTCATGCACGTGGCGCTGGTGCTGATCGTGCACCGAGAGCACAACCTCGTGCACATGATGATGGGCAAGGACTACGACCCTGCCCTGGTGGGTCAGGCCGTCACGCGCCTGATCATCGGCGTGATCGTCGTGGTGGCCGTCTGGATCGCCGCCTCGTACATCTCCCTGATCGATGTGCGCAAGAGCCAGCGGGTGCTGTACGGGCTGCAGCGTCCGTTGAAGAACCTGGTGCTGAAGCCGATGTCATCGCAGCAGGCGAAGAAGCAGGTGTTCAGCGAGAAGGACATCTCGCCGTTCCACTGGGTCAACACGCGTCCCCCGGACCTGCAGCAGTCACCGGAGTGGATCGCCTTGCGCGAGAACGACTTCCGAGAGTACCGGCTGGAGGTCGCGGGACTGGTGAAGGAGCCGCGGTCGTTCTCGATCGACGACCTGGCGGCCATCGCCGCCCAGGACCAGATCACCATGCACACGTGCATGCAGGGCTGGACGGGCATCGCGAAGTGGTCGGGCATCCGGCTGCGGGACGTGCTCGCGCAGGTCGAGCCGGTCGACGGCGCCGACTACGTGATGATCGAGTCGTTCGGCACGGCGCAGCAGATGCACGACGGCCGTCCCGTCGAGCCGTACTACACGGTGCTCGACGTCACGACGGCGATGGAGGACGAGACGATCCTGGCCTGGGGCATGAACGGCGAACCCCTGCACGACATGTACGGGGCGCCGCTGCGCCTGCGCGTCGAGTCCATGCACGGCTACAAGATGGTGAAGTGGGTGCGCTCGGTGTCGTGGATCCACGACTTCGCCCAGGTCGGCGACGGCATGGGCGGAACCCGCGAGGACTCTGGCTACCAGGACATGGACGCGCGCATCTGAGACCTCGCTCGCTCGAGGGAGACCTCAGCGCAAGCCACCCTCGTGGGCCGCGATCGCGGCCTGCACGCGGTCACGCAGACCGAGCTTCATGAGGATGCGGGCGACGTGGGTCTTCACCGTGGTCTCGCCGATGAACAGCTCCTGGGCGATCTCCGCGTTGGACCGCCCGCGGCCGACGAGGCGCAGCACGTCTCGTTCTCGGGCGGTGAGCCGGTCGAGCTCGGACGACGTGTGCTCCGGTGCCGCGCTGGTGAACCGGTCGATCAGCCGGCGGGTGACGACCGGAGCCAGCAGCCCGTCGACGCCACGCGCTGCCTGCCGGACGGCGGTCACGATGTCCTCACCCGGCATGTCCTTGACGAGGAAACCGGACGCTCCCGCGCGCATCGCCCGGTACACGTACTCGTCCAGGTCGAACGTCGTGAGCATGAGGACGCGTGTCGACAGCTCCAGGGTGGCGATCTGGTCCATCACGGCGAGCCCGTCCATCCCCGGCATCTGCACGTCCAGGAGCAGGACGTCGGGCGAGGTGGCTGCCACCAGCTCGAGGGCGGCCCCGCCGTCCGCCGCCTGGCCGACGACCTCGACGTCGGTCTCGGCCGTGAGGATCATGGTCAGCCCGCTGCGCACCAGTGGCTGGTCGTCTGCGATGGCGACGCGGATCATGAAGCCACCTCGGCCACCCTCGTCAACGGAACGAGGGCCTGCACCTCGAAGCCACCGTCCGACAGGGCCGACCAGCTGACCCGGCCGGTGCACGCTGCGATCCGCTCTCGCATCCCCGCCAGGCCCCGGCCGGTCCCGGGCGACGCCGCGGGGCGCGTGCCCGCCGTGTTGGTCACCCGCACGTGCACGGCCCCTCCCCCGAGCCGCACGTGCACGGTCGCGTGGCTGCCGGGTGCGTGCCGCAGCACGTTAGTCAGCGCCTCCTGCACCACCCGATGGACCAGCAGCTGGACGTCGGGACTGAGCTGGCCGATCGCCTCGACGTCCGCCTCGACCGGGAGACCGGCGGCGCGTGCGCGGTCGACGAGCCGGCTCACGTCCACGCCGGCACCGACCGGCTGCAGCGCGGTCACGCCCTCGCGTGCAGCCGCTGCGACGTCCCGCATGACCTCGCGGGCGCGATCGGGCGACGTCGCGGCCAGCCGCCTCGCTCCGCCCGCCTGGAGCACGATGACCGTGAGGCTGGCGCCGATCGCGTCGTGGACCTCCCGAGCGAACCGCAGGCGCTCGCCCACGACCGCGCGTCGTAGGGCCTCTGCCTGCTGAGCCGCGATGAGCTCGTTGTTGGCGCGGCCTTGCTCCACGAGCCGGCTCATCTCGTTCAGCACCAGCCCGCCAGCCCAGAACATCGCGATGGCGAGGCCCTCCCCGAAGGGGTCCTGGGTGCCGACGCCGACCAGCTGACCGACCCAGCACGCGACCAGTCCGACCGCGGCGGCTTCACGACGGGACAGCGCCGCCACGGCGAAGGCGAGTGCGAGCACCAACGCCGTCTCGCTGAGGCTGCCGTCCAGCGGTACGACGAGCCGCGAGAAGACCGCTGCGACGCTGAGCGAGGCGGCAGCGGCCAGCACGGGTCGCCACCACGCCAGCGCGACAGCCAGGCCGACCAGCAGGCTGAGGACGATCGCCGGCCACGTCGGTCCGGTGATCCCCAGGGCCTGCGTCGACTCGGCCGTGAGTCCCGCTGCGAGGGCGCACGCGGAGACAGCGACCCAGGGCTGCGCTGCGGTCCGGGTGACGGCCAGGTGGTCCACGCCAGGCACGGCCGCCGCGGGAGGCGGGTCGATCGGAGCGGTCAGCGACACCACCTCGCCGCGCGTGCGCTCGAGCAGGTGGCGTGCGCGGGTCTCGATCGCGTCGGCGGGTGCGCCTGCCTCAGCCATCTCGGCCAGTCCCTGGAGCCCCTCGACGAGGGTGGGCTGCAGCCGCTCGGTCGTGCGCAGACGTTCCGCGAGCACGGCCGACTCCCGCTCGACCCGTTGGCCTTCGACGATGGTCTCGCGCTGGCTGTCCAAGGCCTGCAGCCGGTCCCTGCGAGACCGCACCAGGCGTCCCACCGTTGTGGGCACCAGACCGGTGAAGCCTGCGACGAAGACCACGCCACTCACCAGGGCCCACCCGCTGCGGGCGGTCACGTCGACCGCGACGGCGACGGCCAGTGGCAGCAGGATGCCCCCGGCCAGCACCCGGCCTCGCGCGTGGGACCCGAGGGAGAACGAGGCCAGCATGATGGCGAACAGCCAGACCCCGCCCCCGTCGGACGCGTCCGGCCACCAGTGCTGGGTCAGCACCGAGCCGAGGACGGCGGCGCCGCAGACGACCGCCAGGCTCAGCAGCGGTCGGCTGCGGCGGACTGCCAGCGCAGCCAGCCACAGCGCCCCGCTGGCGTTGAGCGCCAGCAGACCGGGCGGCGACGGGTGCACGACGACGGCTTCCGCCACCGCGGCTGAGACGAACACCGCCGCGACGACGACGTCGACCCGGCCCACGCCCCGCACGCGCCCGAGCATAGGAGCGAACCACCGTGCTGCGGGTCCTCCCCGAGGAGGACGCCGCGAGGACGACGGAGACTCGGTCCACGGGCCGACGACCTGGGGCAGGTGGCGCTCCTAGCGTTCCGGCGACACGGTTCCCCATCGATCGAGAGGTCGTCTCATGACCACAGTGGCAACGACACCTGAGTCCGCGCTCAGGACGGACGAGGGCACGTCCCGACTCGCGCTGACGAGCATCGCCGTCGGCATCGTCGGGCTCGTCGGCCTCGGCATCTGCGGCACGTTCTTCACCACGTCCAGCGGAACCAGCTTCGACTACACCGCCGACTACTGGCTCACCGCGAGCGGCCTGCCGATCGCGGTCGGAACGGCGGGGACGCTGCTCGCTGTGCACTGGCGTCAGCGCGGTGCCGACGGGCGACTGGGCACAGTCGGCACGTGGCTGGGTGTGCTGGCCATGGTGGAGCTGTTCGTGCAGCTGTCCGCTTCAGTGCTCACCAGCACCGAGCAGCAGTGGGGCCCGTCGTACATCCTGTTCACCGGCTTGGGGTTCGTCGCCCACGCGCTGCTGGCCGCCGGCTCGTGGCGCACCGGGGTGATGCCTCGCTGGATGCTCGGGGTGTGGCCGCTCGTCTGGGTGCTCGGCTCGTTCGCGGCGGTCGCGGGTCCCTTGCCGCTCCTGCTCATCGCCTTCTACCTCGCTCTCGGCGTCATCATGAGGTCTGAGCGACGCTGATCGCATGGTCCGCGTGCTCGCGGCGCTCGTGCGAGACGGGTCTTGTGGATCTACCGGCGACGGCGCCTGGCCAGGCATGGTCTAGCCAGGCGCCGTCGCTGGTCTCGACTCCGGGAGGGCCGTCGGATGTTCGTCTCGTTGGTCGTCACCGTTGCCCTGGTGGTGGGCATGGTGGTGCTCGTGCGCCGCCGGCAGCACGCGGCTCCTGGCCGGCCGGGCGCCAGCGCCGCGCCGGTTCGCGAGTTCTTCCAGTACCTGCTGCTGTTCGGGCTCGTGGTCGTGGTCGCCATCGGTGTCGCCGGACTGCTGGGCCGCGCCCTCGAGGGCGACTCCGGCGTGCAGGACGACGTGGCGCTCGCACGCAACCTGGCGTTCGTCGTCGTGGGAAGCCCGCTGCTCGCGCTCGTCGTGTGGTGGTCGGCGCACCAGCTCGTGCGCGACCCGGCCGAGCGCACGAGCCCCGCCCTGGCCCTGACGGTCGTGCTCGCCGGCGTGACGAGCCTCGTCGTGGTGATGACCTCGGGCCAGAGCGTCCTCGGCGGTCTGCTGACGGGCCAGGCCGCGCGCAGTGCCATCGGTCGCCTGATCGCGTGGTCGGTCGTGCTCGGCGCAGCCTGGTGGATGAGCACGGTCATCGTTCCGGCCGCCCGGCGCGGCTACCACCTGATCGGCTCGGTGCTGGGGCTCGGCACGCTGATCGCCGGCCTGACCACGACGCTCGGCGACCTTGGCTTCCGCGCGCTGTTCGGTCCGGACGCCGACCCGTACGCAACCGACTGGCGTGACGGGCTGGCGACAGCTCTCGTCGGCGCCGTCGTCTGGGCGGCGTACTGGTGGGGTCACGCGCGGCGGGCCGAGCGCGACACCCGGTGGCTGGCCTACGTGCTGCTCGCCGGTGTGGGCGGCGGCTTCGTGGTGGCGCTGGTGTCCCTCATCACGGCTCTGAGCGTCTCGATGATCTGGGTGTTCGGCGACCCGGGCTTCGACGTCGCGCGCGTGCACTTCCACGACGTGCCGACCCAGGCGGCTGCCGCCGTCGTCGGCCTGTCGTCGTGGTGGTACCACCGCACCGTGCTGCGCCAGTACCGGACGACGGCGCGCACCGGGGTGCAACGGTTGTACGAGTACCTCCTGGCCGGCATCGCGCTCGTCGCCGCCGCCGCCGGAGTGATGGTGCTAGTGGCCGCGGGCATCGAGTCCGTGACCTCGGCGGACGGCGACGGCAGCCGCGGTCCCGTCGTCAACACCGTGATCGCGGCCGCTTCGGTGCTGGTGATCGGCCTGCCGGTGTGGGCCACGTTCTGGCGACGTGTGCAGCTCGCCCGGCGGGCGGACCCGGCGAGTGAGTGCGGCTCCGTCGTCCGTCGCACATACCTCGGCGTCATCGTGGGGATCGGTGCGATCGCGGCCGTGGCCGCGGCTATCACCGGTGTGTACCTGCTCTTCCACGACGCCGTCACCGCGACGGTGGCATCCTCGACGTGGCGCAGCATGCGCTACCCGATCGGGATCGTCCTCGCTGCCGGGGCGGTCGCCGCGGGCAACGCCGTCCAGCTGAAGCGGGACCGCGACCTGCTGCCGTCCGTCGGCGCCCGCGGTCTCCGTGGCGGCCGGCACATCGTGCTGGTCGGTACTGCGGACCCTGCCGTCGCGCGCGCGGTGGCGCACGCGACCGGCGCCCGCGTGGAGACGTGGTGGAGCGAGGACGGGGTTCCCTGGTCCGTCGACGAGGTGGTGCGGGCGGTGATGTCGCTCGACCAGGACGCGGTGGTGGTCTGCGGCAGCGACGGCGTGCGCGTGATCCCCGCTCGTCGGGGTGGCGCCCGGCCCGGGCTCGACCGGGACCCGGTCCCGGTCCGGTGACCGGGCCCGGACCGGGACGGCGTCGCGTCGCACCTGCCGGGCCCGTGCCGCTGCTAGCGTCGCTTCGCCGGACGTCGTAGCGCCTGAGCGGGAGGTGGTTGCATGACCACTGCGGGGACGCGTTTCGCCCGGTGTCTGGCCGCCAAGGACGCGACAGGTCTGCACGAGGTGCTCGCACCGGACGTCGACTTCCGGGGGCTGACACCGGGCCGACCCTGGGAGGCGTCCGACGTCCCCGGTGTCGTGGCCGTCCTCTTCGACTCCTGGTTCGAGCCGACCGACGACATCGTCGCCACCGTTGACGTGCAGGACGGCGAGGACGTCGCCGATACGCGCGCCGTGAGCTACCGCCTCCGCGTGCGGAACGCCGACGGCACCTACCTGGTCGAGCAGCAGGCCTACTACCGCTGCGACGCACAGGACCGGATCAACTACCTGCGCGTGCTCTGCTCCGGGTTCAGAGCGGTCGACTGACCAGCGGTCACCCGGCCCTCAGCTGAGGCAGAGGCAGAACGGATGGCCGGCCGGGTCGAGGAAGACGCGGAACGTCTCCCCCGGTTGGTGCTCGGCCTTCGTTGCGCCGAGCTCGAGCACGGCGCGTTCGCCCTCGTCGAGGTCGTCGACCACGACGTCCAGGTGCATCTGCTGGGGGACGTCCTGACCGGGCCACTGCGGCGGCCGGTAACCCTCCACCTGCTGGAAGTCGATGCACTGCCCGAAGTCCGCGCGGATCTGAGCCCACTCGTGCGAGGTGTCGACCTTCCAGTCGAGCATCGCGCCGTAGAAGCTCGCGAGCGCGACGGGGTCGGCGCAGTCGAGGACGACGCTGGGAAAGCGTGCGATGGCCATGCGCGGCACCGTAGAGGTGGTTCCGGACAGTCGGCGTCCGCCTTCTGCCGGGCCCGTCGGAGCGCACCGTGCGGTGCGCCGAACACGGGATCTGGTGCCTGCCCGTGCGCACCGGTGTGGTGCGATGCACTCCGGCTGGCGGTGTCGGTACGTCGACGGACCGACCTACAGTGACGGCATGACCGTCGACGCGAGCAGCACCCTGTCCGATCTCGTGACCCAGGACCCGCGCCGGGCGCGCGTCCTGGAGAAGTTCGAGCTCGACTACTGCTGCCACGGTCAACGGCCGCTCGACGAGGCGGCGACCGAACGCGGACTCGACGTCGACGAGGTGGCCGCCGCTCTCGACCTCGGCGAGACGGCCTCGGGCACGGCACCTCAGCAGACCGCGGAGAACGCGGCGCTCGCCCACGACATCGTCGACACCCACCACGCGTACATGTGGCAGGAGATGCCCCGGCTCCAGGCGCTCGTCGACAAGGTCGCGCGGGTCCACGGTGAGCGGCACCCCGAGCTCGCTCGCGTGCAGGTGGCGTTCTCCGAGGCCGTGACCGCGCTCGACCCCCACATGACGACGGAGGAGAGGGTCGTGTTCCCGGCGATCAGCCGGCTCGAGAAGGCACAGCTCCCGCCCTTCGGGTCGTTCGTGGAGCCGATCGCCCAGCTGCGCGCGGAGCACGACGCGGTCGGCGACCTCTTCAAGGAGATCCGGTCCTTGACCAGTGGCTACGTCGCCCCCGAGGACGGCTGCAACTCCTACCGCGCCATGCTGGCCGGGCTCGAGGAGATGGAGCTCGACCTGCACGAGCACATCCACAAGGAGAACAACATCCTCTTCCCCCGTACCCTCCAGCTCGAGCAGCGCATCGGGGCGGGTCAGGCCGCGGCCGTGCGCTGACAGGGCACGCCGCGGCCCTGACCGGTCAGCCGACGAAGATGCAGAACCGGTGGCCGGCCGGGTCGGCGTACACGCGCAGCGGCTCGTCGGGGTCGTCGGTGCGGTCGAAGACGAGCCTTGCGCCGAGCGCCAGGGTCCGCTCGTGCTGGGCGTCCAGGGCGGCCGTGTCGGGCACTGTCAGGTCGAGGTGCATCTGCTGCGGCACACCGGGTTCCGGCCACGTCGTCTCGGTCAGCTCGTCCACCTGCTGGAAGGCCAGAGCCCGCTGACCTGACGGTGTCAGCAGGACCAGCCAGTCGACGTCCTCGCCCTCCGCCGGCTCGTCCCCCGGTCGGTACCGGTAGCCCAGCAGCTGGCGGTAGAACTCGGCCAGCTCGCGCGGGTCGGTGCAGTCGAGCACGGTGTGCAAGAGCCGCGGCAGGGTGCCAGCCGTGAGGTCGTCGCCCGCGCCGTCCGTCGTCATGGCGCCGACGGTAGAGCGTGGACGCCGATGTGGCGAGGGATGAGCCGCGGCGAGCGATGAGGCCGCTGATCGTCCGCATCTGCGCCTAGCGTCATCCCCATGCAGCTGCGGTTCACCGGCGAGGTCTGGTACTGGCGCGGGCCGTCGCCCTTCCACTTCGTGACAGTGCCCGTGGAGGAGAGCGAGTACCTCAGGGACGTCGCCCGGGACGTCACCTACGGATGGGGCATGATCCCGGTGCGGGTCAGCGTCGGCGACACCGAGTGGGCGACGTCGCTCTTCCCCAAGGACGGACGGTACCTGGTGCCGCTGAAGGACGCCGTCCGCCAGGCAGAGCAGATCGACTCCGGTGACGTCGTCACGCTCGGCCTCAGCGTGGCTCCCCGCCGCTGACATCGGCAGGCCTGGCCGTCAGAGCAGGCGATCGGTGATGCGGCGGGCGACCTCGCCGAGCTGGGCCAGCTCGTGCGGCGACACGTGGTCGAGGAAGTGCGCCCGTACCGAGGCGACGTGCACGGGCGCCGCCTGGTGCAGCGTCGCCTCGCCTTCGTCGGTGAGCTCGATCAGGCAGCCCCTCGCGTCCCGCGGGTCGGACTGGCGCTGCAGCAGACCCCGGCGCTCCATGCGGGTCGCGTGGTGCGAGAGCCTGCTGCTGGACCAGTGCATGGCGTTCGCCAGGTCCTTCAGCGACAGGCGATGTCCAGGATGGTCGGCGAGGGTGCTGAGCACGTCGTAGTCGGCGGCGGAGAGGCCGACCTCGGCGAGGTCCCGCTCCAGGCGGGCGGGCAGCAGCGCGACGAGTCGGAGCACCGCCCCCCAGTGCACCTTCTCGTCATCCCCCAGGCGCTGCGCCACACGGTCAGGCTAGTGGTAGATGCGCTGGTCAACATCTTGAGCGGACTCCGGTCTCCCCGCAGGGGGCGGCTCCGACCCCTCAGGACCGCGGTCTGATGCGCGCATTGGGCAGCACGGGCGCAGGCAGCGGTGCCTCGGGATCGCCCTCCGGTAGCGCGAACATGGGCCGTCCGTCGCCACCGCGACCGCCCACCTCGTCGCCCCAGGCGGCGCGGTAGCGCACGATCTCGTCGTGGCTGCGGCCGACGAAGTTCCACCACATGACGATCTGCTCGCCGAACGGCGGGCCGCCGAGCACCACGAGGCGTGCCGGCTCGGCGGCGTTCTCCAGGGTGAGGACGTCGGCGCCGCCGGGCACGTAGGCGAGCTGGCCTTGCGCCACCTCCCGCCCGGCGACCGTGACGCGGCCTGAGTCGACGAGCACGCCGTGCTCGAAGGCTGGCTCGACCTCGACCGGGAACGACGCGCCGGGCTCGAGCCTCAGCTCGGCGCCGACCAGCGGCGTCCACGTGCGGACGGGGCTGACGTCACCGAGCAGCGCGCCGAGGAACACCTGCCCGCTCCAGCCGTCACCGGTCAGGACCGGCGGCACGTAGTGGTCGAAGGTGCGCTCGGTGAACCGCGCGTGCTCGGGCAGCGCCACCCAGAGCTGCACCCCGTGCAGCACCGACACCGAGCGGGTCGACCGCTCGGAGTGGCTGATGCCGCTGCCGGCCGTCATGAGGTTGAGCTCGCCGGGACGCACGAACGCGTGGTGGCCTGCGCTGTCGCGGTGCTCGATCTCGCCGGTGAAGAGCCAGCTGACCGTCTGCAGCCCGGTGTGCGGGTGCACCGGGACGTTCATGCCTCCCGACACCGCGACGTCCTCGGGCCCGTAGTGGTCGAGGAAGCACCAGGCGCCGATGAGCGACCGCTGGCGCGTGGGCAACGTGCGGCGCACCCGCATGGCGCGCGGCCCGCCGAGCGGGACGTCGCGTGGTTCGACGAGCTCGACACCGCCGCTCGGCTGGTCGCGGCAGATGATCTCGTGCGGACGAGCCTCCGGGTTGGTCATGGCATCCTCCCTCCGCTCGACGTCCGACTCCCCATCATGCCTTCGTCGAGCCGACCCCCGATGAGAAACGTCCGTCGCGGCGGTCAACCCTCTCGGCGTTGTCGGTGGTGGTGGTTAGCGTCAGAGCGTGCCGGCCAGCACCGGCGACGCTCACGTCCACCCCGCTCCCCACCAGGAGGTCCCGATGGGATCCCGGCTCAACCCCTACATCAACTTCGGCGACAAGGCGCGGCAGGCGATGGAGTTCTACCGCGACGTGTTCGGCGGTGAGCTCACGATGACCACCTTCGGTGAGGGGGGCGGGGCTCAGGGCGCCGATGCCGACAAGATCATGCACGCGCAGCTCGAGACGCCCGACGGCTTCACCCTCATGGCGTCCGACGCACCCCAGGGCATGGCGTTCACGACGGGGTCGGCCATCTCCGTCAGCCTCAGCGGGGACGAGGGCGACACGCTGCGGCGCTACTGGCAGAAGCTGTCGGAGGGCGGCTCGGTGACCATGCCCATGCAGAAGCAGGTCTGGGGCGACGAGTTCGGCATGGTGACCGACCAGTTCGGCATCAGCTGGATGGTCGACATCGCGCCGAGCAGCTAGCGCTCGCCTGCCGCGACACCACCGGCGGGTCCGACGAGTTGCGGTCCCTGGACGCGCGGGGTCGGTAGCGTCCGGCCAGGCGAGCCGGGTGGGCCGGCCACCAGCCGACGGAGGGCGCCGTGCAGATCCCCCGCTTCTGGGTCAAGGACGAGGGTGCGGACGTCGACCCGTCCGGGCGGCAGTGGCACCTGACCGTGTGGGGGTGGTCGTCGTCCTCCCTGGCTGACGCGGCGGAGGTCGCTCGTGACCGGCTGGGCCAGGCGCTCGAGAAGGTGCGGCGGGGCGAACGCCTGACCGGCGGTTACTACCCGCGGTTGCCGCTGCGGGAGGAGACGCTGCGCCGCGTCGAGCAGAACGGCGACGAGGTCGCCGGCGTCACGCGCAACCGCTACGGCGCGGAGGTGCTCAACACTGACCGGGTGCTCATCGCGGACGTCGACCGCGACCTGGAGCCCAAGGCCGCTGCGCTCGACGTGGTGCGTGAGGTCGGCAAGCGGTTGGGGCGGCTGTTCGGCGGCAAGGTGCCGATGGCCGGCCAGCTCGAGCCGAAGCCGCAGCTGAGCCCCGAGCAGGAGGCGGTCGCGGAGGTGAGTGAGTGGGCTGCCCGCCACCCGTCGTACGGAGTGCGGGTCTACCGCACGTTCGCCGGCCTGCGGGTCATCGTGACAGGGTCCGGTGCGCCACCGTCGTCCGAGCTGGCGCGGCGCATCCTCACCGAGCTCGGCAGCGACCCCCTGTACGTCGAGCTCTGCACGCAGCACGACACGTACCGTGCGCGGCTCACGCCGAAGCCGT
Source organism: Actinomycetales bacterium (assembly GCA_035707965.1). GTDB lineage: Bacteria > Actinomycetota > Actinomycetes > Actinomycetales > Angustibacteraceae > DASSTJ01. The sequence goes on along the minus strand of DASSTJ010000209.1, from coordinate 29,973 downwards.
GGCGAGCCGGCTGGCGAGCCCCGTCCGTGCGCTGGCCGTACGAGTCGCAGGGCGCCCGGGGCGAGTTCGCTGCGTGGTTGTCCGGCTACGAGCGGGCGTCGCACGACCGCTCGACGTGCCGGCTGATCGCGACCTACGGGCCGCAGCCCCTGCCCGGCAGCGCCGACGCTGCGATCGTGACGCTCCACGACGACGTGACCCGCGCGTCGGACGGCACTCCCCTCGCCTGAGCCGGCAGGTGACGCGCGTCTGCCACCAGCACGGGACGTTCGGCCGCAGACAGGGCACGCCGGGCGGACGAGGCTGGCGCCATGACGAACACCACCTGAGGAGGTGGGTGCCATGCGCGCCCTGGTCGTCTACGAGTCCATGTTCGGCAACACCAAGCGAGTCGCCGAAGCCATCGGCAGAGGGCTGTCGACGCACGTGGTCACCGAGGTGGTCGAGGTGGGCGCGGCTCCCGAGACGATCACCGAGGACGTGGACCTGGTCGTCGTGGGCGGGCCGACGCATGCCTTCGGCCTGTCCAGCCCGAGGACCCGCGACGCCGCCGCTGCGCAGTCCACGACCCCGGTCGTCTCCCAGGACAAGGGAGTACGCGAGTGGGCGGCCTGCCTCCACCCGCACGCCGACCGTCTTCTCGTCGCGACGTTCGACACCCACGTCGACAAGGAGTGGCTCCCCGGGGCCGCCTCCAAGCGGCTGGAGAAGATGTTGCGCTCCATGGGGATGCGCAGCATCGCTGCTCCGACGTCGTTCTACGTGCACGACACGTCCGGGCCGCTGCTCGGCGGAGAGATCGAACGCGCCGAGCTGCTCGGCCGTCGACTCGGCGAGGAGCTGCTGTCTCGACACCCCAGCCTGGCGTAGCAGCCGGGAGGCGGGCCGAGGGGACGACCACCCCGGCAGGACAGCCGTTGAAGCATCAACTAGCGTCGGTAGCGACCTTCGACGAGGAGCTGCTGACGTGAGACTGAGAGAGCTACCGACCCGCCTGGCCACCGGCGCCTACATCCTGCACTCGGGGCTGGACAAGCGTCGTGCGAGTGCCGAGGTCGCGCAGGGGATGCACGGCATGGCGTCGGGCGCCTATCCCTTCCTCACCCGGATGGAGCCGACGTCGTTCCTCAAGCGCTTGTCCACCGGCGAGATCGTGGTCGGCTCGTTGCTGCTCGCGCCGTTCGTGCCGACCGCTGTCGCGGGTGCTGCCCTGACCGGCTTCGCCGGGGGTCTGGTCACCATGTACCTGCGCACGCCCGCGCTGCGCAAGCCCGGCAGCATCTGGCCGAGCCAGCAGGGGACGGCCATCAGCAAGGACGTCTGGATGCTCGGCATCGGTGTCGGGCTGCTCGCCGATGCCCTCGTCGACCGCAAGCGGGGCGACTAGCCTCGACGCATGCTGGCACCCCGCACGGAGTCCGAGGTGCGCGGCGAGGACTGGAGCGACCGCGACCTCTCCGGGGAGACGTTCGAGAACGTCGCCTTCGTCGACGTCGATCTCATGGAGGTCGACGAGTCCGGGGCGGCCTTCACGGAGTGCACGTTCAGCCGCTGCCGCTTCAACGCCTCGCGGCACACCGCGGCCGCCTTCGTCAGCTGCACCTTCAGCCGGTGCACGTTCTGGGACACCACCTTCACCGGCTGCAAGCTGATCGGCAGCACCTTCGACCGCTGCGAGTTCAGCCTGCTCACGGTGGACGGCGGGGACTGGTCGTTCGTCGGCCTGCCCGGGGCGGCGCTCGAGAAGTCCACGTTCACCGACGTCCGGCTGCGGGAGGCGGACCTCGTCGGCGCCCGGTTCTCCGGCGCGACGCTGCACCGGGTGGACCTGTCCGGCGCGTCGTTGCAGCGGGTCGACCTCGCTCAGGCCGACCTCCGCGGGTCCGACCTGTCGGCCGTCGACCCACTGTCGAATCCCCTGCGCGGCGCGACGATCGACGTCGACCAGGCCATCACGCTCGCGCGGAGCCTCGGCATCGAGGTGCTCGCCGACCTCCAGCCGTAGGCGTCAGGCGAGCTTCGCCACCGTGAGCAGCACCACCGAGTCCTCGAGCGCCTCCAGCGAGTGACGCGCCTGCGGGATGACGAGCAGGTCGCCGGGCGCGCCGTCCCACGAGGTCGCCCCTGCCGCCATCCGCACCCGCCCCTGCAGCACGTGCAGCGTGGCCTCGCCGGGGTTCTCGTGCTCGTCCATCACCTGACCGGCCGCGAGCGCGACCAGGGTCTGGCGCAGCACGTGCTCGTGGCCGCCATATACCGTCTCGGCGCTCCTGCCGCTGGACGTCGCCCTGGCGCGCTCGAGCTTCTCGCGCGCCAGGGCGGTGAGGGACGACTTCTCCATGCGGTGCTCCTCGCTCGCTGCTGCCGGTGGCTCCCGGACGTCGACCCGCCGGGCTCCGCCTCATCGTTGCCCGACATTCTTGCCACGACGCGGCGGCGGGCGCCTCCCGAGGGTCGCCGACATCCGACGGCGCAGCCCCGACTTTGGTCGCTACCGCGCTCGTGAACCGCTGCCTACGGTCACGACATGCTCGACACGACGACACCGCAGGGCTGCACGGGCGGCACCGCCGCCGCCCGCTCCGACCGCCCCGCCCTGCCTCCGTGGGGACTGGCGCTGGTGGTGACGGTGCTCGGGGTGCTCCTGCTGTTCACGGCCTGGGGCACCCACGCCTCCGGGGACTTCCGCGTCGCCCTCGACGTCCCTGCCGGGGTGCTCGCGCTGGCCCTCGTGCCGCTGATGATCCGGCGCCCGGTGGTCGTCGCCGTCCTGCTCGCCCTGGTCGCCGTCGTCTCGCCGCTCGCCGCTCCCGTGGGTCCGACTGCGGTCCTGCAGGCGGCGCAGCGTCGACGGTTCCCGGTGGCGCTGGCGGTCGGTGCGCTCGATGCCACCGGGCACGTCGCCCGCTACGCCTGGCGGCCCCTGCACGGCATGTCGTTCCTGTGGTGGTGCGTGCTCATGGTGGCGACGCATGCGGCCCTCGTCGGCTGGGGTGCCTGGTGGCAGGCGCGCACCGACCTGGTGCGCTCGCTGACGGACCGGGCGGAGCGGGCCGAGACCGAGCAGGGTCGCCGCGTGGCGGAGGCGCGTGCCTTCGAACGGCGCCAGATGGCCGCTGAGATGCACGATGTGCTGGCCCACCGGCTCTCGCTGCTCGCCACCTACGCGGGCGCGCTCGAGTACCGCCCGGACGCTCCGCCGGAGCTGCTGGCCAGGGCCGCCGGGGTCGTGCGGGACGGCGTGCACGAGGCGCTCGACGAGCTGCGCGAGGTCATCGCGGTGCTCCGCGACGACACTCCTGCGGACGCCGGCGGACGGCCGCAGCCCCGGCTCGCCGACGTCCACGACCTGGTGCGGCAGTCGCGCGATGCGGGCGTCGACGTGACGCTCGCGGTGTCCTCGTGGGGGAATGAGCCACCGGGGCCGGTCGCGCGTGCGGCCTACCGCGTGGTGCAGGAGGGCCTGACGAACGCGCGCCGGCACGCCCCGGGTGCGCCCGTGCAGGTGACCTTGGCCCGCGACGGCGACCGGCTGCTCGTCGTCGTCCGATGCCCACTCGTCGCGGCGCCGCCCACGTCCCTCGGCTCGGGGACCGGGCTGATCGGGCTGACGGAACGGGTCCAGCTCGCGGGCGGGACTCTCGACCACGGCGCCCGCCACGGGGTGTTCACGGTGCGGGCCTCGCTACCGTGGCGCGCGTGACCAGCGAGGGGCCACCCGAGATCCGCGTCGCGCTCGTCGACGACGACGCGCTCGTGCGCGCCGGGCTGGCGATGATGCTGGACGGCGCCGCTGGCCTCCGGGTGGTCGGTGAGGCCACGGACGGTGACGGCGTGCCCGCCCTGCTCGACAAGCACGCCCCGGACGTCGTGCTGATGGACCTGCGGATGCCGCACGTCAACGGCATCGTCGCCACCCGTCGTCTGCGGGCCCGGCCGAACGCGCCCGAGGTGATCGTGCTGACGACCTTCGACAGCGACGAGAACGTCCTGCGAGCCCTGCGGTCCGGCGCGAGCGGCTTCCTGCTGAAGGACTCTCCGCCGGCGCAGATCGTCGACGCCATCCGTCGTGTCGCTGCCGGCGAGCCGATCCTCTCGCCGTCCGTCACCCGTCGTCTGATGGACCGTGCGGCGACGGAGGCCGGGTCGTTCGAGCGTGCTCGGGCCGCGCTGGGCACGTTGAGCGACCGGGAGCGGGACGTCGCGCTCGCCGTCGGTCACGGCCGCACCAACGCCGAGATCGCCGCCGAGCTGTTCATGAGCGTGGCGACCGTGAAGGCGCACATCTCGCGCATCCTCACGAAGCTTCAGGTGGGCAACCGCACGCAGGTGGCGCTTCTCGTGCACGACGCTGACCTCGCCTGAACCGCAGCGAAGTCAGGTAGGGCGCCCGACGTCAGGGCGTTGCCCGGCGCTCGGAGGCGCTGCGCAGCACGCAGAGCTCGTTGCCCTCGGGGTCGCGCAGCACGGCCCAGCCCTTGCCGTCCGGTGTCCGGCGGTCGTCGTACAGGGTGGCGCCCAGGGCGAGAAGGCGCTCGACCTCGGCGTCGCGGGGCTGCTGCGGCTGCAGGCAGAGGTGCACGCGGTTCTTGACCGTCTTGGGTTCCGGCACGCGCAAGAACAGCAGCCAGCGGCCGCCGTCGAGCTCGAAACCGACCTCGTCGTCCTCGGGCGCACAGTCGGGGTCGATCGGTCGGTCGAGCACCTGGCTCCAGAACCTGGCCAGCTCGTAGGGATCGGCGCAGTCGAAGCACGTGTTCTCGATGATCGAGGTCATGTGCGCGATTGTCCTCGCTGCCGCGACGGTCGTGCACGTCATATCCACGGTGCAACCGGCGGGGAGCCGCAGCCAGGCGTGCAGGGCGGCGACGACGTGCGCCGGCCGGTCCTCGACGTGCGCGACGCGCGGGTTGGTCGGCGGTGCGGCACGATCACCTCATGGCTGCTGAGCGCGACCAGGTCGGGCTGACCACCGACGAGTTCGGCACCTTCGTGGCCGGGCTCGACTACCCGATGTTCATCGTGACCACGGTGGCCCGAGGGCGCCGCGCGGGCTGCCTGGTCGGCTTCACCACGCAGGCGAGCATCGACCCCCCGCGCATGCTCGTCTGCCTCTCGGAGCGCAACCGCACCTTCGAGGTCGCGCAGGCGGCGCGCTTCCTCGCGGTGCACGTCGTGGAGCCGGACCAGCGCGAGCTCGCCCACCTCTTCGGTGGCGAGAGCGGCGACGACGTCGACAAGTTCGCGCGGTGCGGCTGGCACCCTGGCCCGGACGGGCTGCCCCTGCTCGACGACTGCCCTCGCCGGTTCGTCGGCCGGGTGCTCGAGTCGTACGCGCTGGGCGACCACTCGGGCTTCCTCCTGCAGCCGCTGAGCGAGCACGACGGCCCGAGCGACCAGGCGCTGACGTACCAGCAGGTGCGCGACGTCGACGCCGGCCACCCCGCCTGACCGGGTCGGGGGCTCTGGCCGTCCGCCCTCGCCCGTCGTCACCCGTCCACGCCGTTGGCCGCCTCAGTCCGGCCAGGGCCAGAGGCCCGAGTCCTTCATGCACAGCTCCGCCGTGCGCAGCAGCGGCTCGATGTCGAGGGCGACGCCGTCGATCACCCATCGGCGCCACTCCTCGGCGTTACGGCCCTCCGCGGCCGACCCGGCGGCCAGCACGGCAAGGTGCTTGACGTGTGGCGGGCACGACGCGCGGTCGAGGCCCTCCATCTCGTTGCGGGGGTCGACGAGGAGGTCGTTGCGCAGCGCGGCGAGGGACTCGTGGATGACGGCGAGGTCCGGCATCGGTCACGCCCCTTGCGGGGGATTCGCGGCCACGAGAGGGGTGTCGGCGCCGATGTGGCCGAACTTCGCCGCACCGCCGGGCGACCCCAGCGGCTCGTCGCGCCCGTCGAGCGTCTCGGTGAAGAACTGGGCGTTGTCGATCAGGTACGGCTGGAACGCGGTCGGCAGGTCGTCCTCGTAGTAGATGGCCTCGACCGGGCACACCGGCTCGCAGGCACCGCAGTCGACGCACTCGTCCGGGTGGATGTAGAGAGACCGCTCGCCCTCGTAGATGCAGTCGACGGGGCACTCCTCGACGCAGGCGCGGTCCATGATGTCGATGCACGGCTGGGCGATCACGTAGGTCATGTCAGCTGTCTTCCGGGAGTCTTCGGTGGGGCGGGTGGGGACGAGTCGGTGCGGCGGGTGGGGACGAGTCGGTGGGGCGGGTGGGTCAGGCGGCGCCGACGTGCTCCGCGGGCGGCCCGGCGCCGAGGTGGGCGAGGCACATGCGTGGGGTCGCGAACGGTTCCAGCCGCGTGGCCCGCACGGGGGACCCCAGCTGCTGAAGGGCACCCTGCATGAGACCGAGGTGCAGCCCGCAGACGACGTCGGAGTGCTGCTTCGCCACCTGCTGGAACGGGCAGTGGTGCATCTCGACGGCGTCCCCGTCGTCGGTGAGCCGTGGCTCGAAGCCGAGGTCGTCCATGAGAGCCACGACCTCGTCGCGGCCGTCGGTTGCGGGGGCGTCGGCCGCGGCGTTCTCGGCGACGAGCTCGCCGCCCCAGGTGCGTCCGGTCGCGAGCGCTGCCGGTTCCGCAGCCGCTCCGACAGTGGCGAGGGTCTCCGCCAGCAGGCGCGCGAGCTCACGGTAGGCGCCCTCGGACACGTCGGCGTCCGGTACGGCGGTGTACACCTGGCGGGGCCGCCCCCGGCCGCTCGGCTGCGCCCGCGCGCGGCTGACCAGTGCGGCGTCGACGAGCTGGTCGAGGTGCAGCCGCACCGTGTTGGGTGCGAGACCCACGAGGGACGCGAGCTCGGGGACCGTGGCAGGTCCGTTGCGCCGCAACGCCTCGAGCACGCGGACGCGACTCGCTCCGGCCAGCGCGCGGTGCCCGCGCAGCCGCTGCTCGCGGCGGTCCGCACGGGCCGCCGTGCCGGACGGGCGTGGTGCGCGCATGCCGTTCACCTCTTCATTTTTACCCATCATCGCTGTATAAAACAAGGAGAACCGCTGAAGCCGTCACGGGAGAGTTGAAGCGATGAGCCCCTGTCCGACCACCCTCACCCGTCCGCCCCTCGCCGGGGCCGTCGTCTACGCCGACGTGACGTGCCCGGCGTGCTACCTGGCCAGCCTGCGCACCGACCTGTTGCTCGGCGCGGGCCTCGAGGCGCCGCAGTGGCGGTTCGTGGAGCACCGGCCCAGCGTCCGCACGGCGGCGATCACGCCGGACGACGAGACGCAGGCGGCGCGCAAGCGGGAGCTCGCCGCGGTGCTGGGCACGGTGCGTCCCGGCGAGCCGTTCGCCGACGGCGCGCTGCCCCACGACGTCCCGCGCCTCCTTCCCAGCACGGGCGCCGCCGTGACGGCCTATGCCGAGGCCGCCAACGCCGGCGTCGGCGACGTCGCGCGCCGGCTGCTGTTCGGCGCCTACTGGCTGGACGGCCTGGACATCGGCAACCTCAACCTGCTGCGGGCCCTGCTCATGGGCCCGCTGCAGCACGCCGTCGACCAGCGTCACGACCGCACCCGCCCGCGCACGGAGCCCGCCTGGCGCTGGCGCGGCCCGGCGGAGGTCGTCCCCTGGACCGGCAACGTCATCAGCATCTGCGGTGGCGCGATCACCGCGGCGGGTGAGCGCCTGGTCCGCTCGTGGCGCGCCGAGCGCGCCGCGCTCGAGGCGCCAGCCTGCCTGACCCTCGTGGGTGCAGACGGCGAGGTCCTGAGCGGGGCCGCCGCTCTCGACCCGCTGCTGCTGCCCGACGAGCACCGTGCCCCGGTGACGACCGCGACGCCGGAGCACGTCGAGGAGCCGCCTCTCGCCGCCGCCGGGTGAGCCGCGAGAGGCAGTGCGCCGCGCCGGCCTACGGTGCAACCCCCCGCGCGAGCGGGGTCAGCTGGCGCGGCGCACGACCTCGGCAGCGACCACGAGGTCCTGCCAGGACATCCCCACGCTCTTGAAGACCCGTGGCCTGGTCCCGTCGACGGGCACCGCGCCGCGCACGAGCTCGCGCAGCGAGACCAGTGACTCGTAGGAGACGCCACGTCCGGCGGCGAGGACGACGTCGCCAGCCTCGCGCAGGGCCGTGTCGCGGTCCTCGACCACGACGGTCGCCCGGCCCATCAGCTGCTCGTCGAGCTCGCGGCGGTTCGGCTCGTGCGATCCCACGGCGACGACGCACGCGTGGTCGGCGACGAGCTCGCCGGGCAGCACGGGCGTCGCGGAGGTCGTCGCGCAGACGACGAGGTCGGCGTGCGCGACGTCGTCCACCGTGCCGACCCGCGCCCCCAGGCCGGTCGCGCCGACCTGGTCGGCGAACCCCTGCGCCTTCGTCCGGTCGCGAGCGACGACCACGACGTCGTCCACCGGCCGGACCGTCCGCAGCGCGGCGACGTGTCCAGCCGCCTGCGGCCCGCTGCCGAGCACGACGAGCCGACGGGCGTGCGGCACAGCCAGGTGGCGCACGGCGACGGCCGAGACGGCGGGCGTGCGCAGCGCGGTCAACGAGGTGCCGTCCAGCACGGCCACCGGCCTCAACGTCTCGCCGTCCATCAGCACGTAGACGGCCTGGATGCGCGGCAGCCCGTGCTCGGGGTTGCCCGGAGCCACCGACGCCACCTTGACGCCGACCGCGCTGCCGACCTCGGACGGCATCAGGAGCAGGTGGCCGTGGCGCGTGCCGACCAGCCCACGGGCGGGGTCGGAGGCCGGGTCGAAACCGTCCCGCAGTGCCGACTCGATCGCGTCGACGGCTTCACGCATCGGCAGCAGCGCCTCCACCCGGGAGGCGTCGAACCATGGCAGCGACGTCGCGCTCATCGCAGCACGAACCCCGTGCCCACCGGGTCGCGCTCGTCCAGCACGAACACGTGCTGCCCGGTCGGGAAGGCGGTGCCGCTCACCTCCGGCACGACGGCGGGACGGCCCTCGGCCGTCGTCCGCTCGACGACCCGGCCGGTGAACGTGGTGCCCACGATCGAGTCGTGAGTCAGCACCTCGCCGTCGGCCAGGGTGCCGTCGTCCGCCAGCAGCGCGATGCGGGCGCAGGTGCCGGACCCGCACGGCGACCGGTCGACCTCGCCGTCCGCGAACACCGTGACGTCGCGCTGGTGCGGACCTGTCGACGTGCGGCCCAGGTCGTCGTACCAGATCGTGCCGTAGATGCCGGACAGCCGGGGGTCGCTGGGGTGCTGCGCGACGTCCCGGTCGTTGAGCGCCCACTTGATCTCGCGGCCGAGCGCGATGAGGTCGCCGTAGTGCTCGGGCGTCACGGCCAGCCCGACGGACGACGCGGGCACCGAGGCGTAGATCGCCCCGCCGTAGCTGACGTCGGCGGTGACCGTGCCCCGGCCGGTCTCCACCTCGACCCCGCGTGCGACCACGTACGACGCGACGTTGCGGAAGGTCACCGACTGCGTCACCCCGCCGCGGCGGGTGACGGTGGCGGTTACCCGGCCTGACGGCACGTCGACGACCACGGGCGTGTCGCCGTCGTCGACCGCCTCGACCCGGCCGCTGCGCACCGCCCACTCGCCCAGGGCGATCGTGCCGTGGCCGCACGCCGTCGAGTAGCCGTCCTTGTGCCAGAACAGGACCGCGAGGTCGGCGCCGTCGTCGTCCGGCGGCACCAGGAAGCAGCCGTACATGTCGGCGTGGCCGCGCGGCTCGTGGCAGAGCAGCCGACGGATGCGGTCCACCGCCTCGGTCCGCTGCGCGTACTCGCGGCGTTCGCGGACGGTGGAGCCCTCGATGGGCGGGACCCCCGCCGTCACGATCCGGAACGGCTCACCGGCCGTGTGGAAGTCCGTCGTCCGCACCTCGAGCGCTGCCATCGCTCAACGGTACCCAGATGCGCCACCGGACCCACGGCCATCCCGCGAGTGATGCGGTCTCGCGCGACACGCCGGGAGGTCGCGCCAGACTGCATCACTCAACGGCGGCTCAGGACGCAGCGGCACCTCGGTTGACGGCGGCGAGCAGCATCTGCGCGACGTCCACGACCGCCACGTCCTCGCGCGCCGTGCCCTCGCTCTGCTGGGCCGTCAGCCCGTCGCCGAGCATGACGTGGCAGAAGGGGCACCCGACGGCGATGCGGTCCGCTCCGGTGGCGACCGCCTCGGCCGTGCGGTTCGTGTTGATGCGCGTGCCGAGCGTCTCCTCCATCCACATGCGGGCACCGCCGGCACCGCAGCAGAACGACCGCTCGCGGTGGCGCGGCATCTCGGTGTGCGTGACGCCGGGGAGCGCCTCGATGAGCTCGCGGGGCGGGTCGTAGACGCCGTTGTGCCGCCCCAGGTAGCAGGGGTCGTGGTACGTGACCGACTGGACGCTCGTGCCCTCCGGGGGAGCGACCGGCACCAGCTTCTTCTCGCGCACGAGCCGGTTGAGCAGCTGCGTGTGGTGCACGACCTCGTAGTGGCCGCCCAGCTGCGGGTACTCGTTCTTCAGGGTGTTGAAGCAGTGCGGGCACGTCACGACGATCTTCGTGGCGCCAGCCTCGTTCAGCACCTCGATGTTCTGCTGCGCCAGCATCTGGAATAGGAACTCGTTGCCCGCACGGCGCGCCGGGTCGCCGTTGCAGCTCTCCCCGTCGCCCAGGACGGCGAACGTGACGCCGGCGGTGTCGAGCAGCTCGGCGACGGCGCGCGTGGTCTTCTTCTGCCGGTCCTCGAAGGCGCCGGCGCAGCCCACCCAGAACAGGTACTCGACCTCGTCGAGCGACTCGACGTCGACCCCGACCTGCTTCACCTCGAACGGCAGGTCCTTGGCCCAGTCCAGTCGCAGTCGGGGGCTCATGCCCCAGGGGTTGGCGTTCTGCTCGAGGTTCTTGAACAGGCCGCCGAGCTCGCTGGGGAAGGCCGACTCGATGAGCACCTGGTAGCGCCGCATGTCGACGATGTGGTCGACGTGCTCGATGTCGACGGGACACTGCTCGACGCACGCACCGCACGTGGTGCAGCTCCAGATGACGTCGTCGTCCATCACGGGGCCGTCGCCCTCACGCGGGTACGCCTCGAGCGGCTGCCCCTTGTCGTAGCCGGTGGCGCCGACCAGTGGCCTCTCGTGCGCGTCGCGCACCCGCTGGTCGAAGGACTGGACGTCGACCTCGCCGGCCTCCAGCGGCTTGCCGTGGGCTGCCGCCAGGTAGGTCGGGTTCTGCAGAGCCTTGAGGTACGGCGCCTTCGCGTGCGCGTTGTCGCGCAACGACATGATGAGCAGCTTCGGAGACAGCGGTTTCTCCGTGTTCCAGGCCGGGCACTGGCTCTGGCAGCGGCCGCACTCGGTGCACGTCGTGAAGTCGAGCAGGCCCTTCCACGTGAAGTCCTCGACCTTGCCGGCGCCGAGGGCGGCGTCCTCGTCGAGCTCCTCGATGTTCTCGAAGTCCACGGGCTCGCCGTTGATGCGGATCGGCTGCAGCTCACCCAGCGACGTCCGGCCGTCGGCGTGGCGCTTGAGGAAGATGTTGAAGAACGCGAGGAACCGGTGCCAGGCGACGCCCATCGTGGGCTGTAGACCGATGGTGACGGCCCAGGCCATCGAGATGAGGATCTTGATGGCCGCCACGACGATGATCGCGTCGCGCAGTGCGGAGAGCGAGGCGCTCGTGAGGGCGCTGCCGAACCAGGCGGTCAGCGGGAAGTGCAGCAGCCCGCCGTGGCCGGAGCCGGTGGCGTCGGCCAGCGCGTACTCCAGGCCGCGCAGCAGCAGCACGCAGACGACGACGCCCAGGATCGTGAGCTCGACGTAGTAGGCCTGCCAGGCCGTGGACCCGAAGAACCGCGAGAACCGGCCACCCTGGTCGGCCGGCTTGCGCGGCCTGATCTTCTGGCGGACGGCCATCAGCACGACGATGCCGATCAGGGACAGCCACGCGATGCCCTCGGTGGCCCACTCGAAGGGCGGGAAGTGGCTGAGCCAGGGGATGGTGAAGTCGGGGTCGAAGACCTGCCCGTACGCCTGCACCAGCGACAGGAAGAGCAGGCCGAACGACACCATGACGAACCAGTGCGCCGCCGCGACCACGGGCAGCCTGGCCATGCGCGTGTGACCGAGAAACTCGCGGACCAAGGTGCCGAGCCGCAGGCCGGGGCGGTCGGTGCGCGTCGGATCGGGCCGACCCACCCGGAACGTGCCGACGAAACCCGCCGCTGTCCGGCCGAGCAAGGCGAACCCGACCACGGTCGCGCACAGCGTGATCACGATCAGGGCGACGTGCATCGGGCAGCTCCTCGTCGACAGCTGGTCTTCATCGCTCGTCCGGTCAGCACCGGCCGCCACGGACACCGTAGGCCCGCGCGTACCGAGCCTCGATGCTACTGAGTAGTAACTTGACGCGCCCGAGGTGGTGACTCGGGTCACTTCCGCTGGTCCGGAGCGACTGCCTCTTCGCGGTGCGTGCCGAGTGCGGCACCGCGGTGTCACCGTAGGATCGGTCCACGGCCCGCCACGACCGACGGGAGACCGAGGTGATCGCCCTCCTGCTGGCGCACGTGGCGGCTGCGGGGGTCGCCCCCGCACTCGTGCGCCGCTGGGGACGCCGGGCCTTCCTCGCGCTCGCGGTGCCGCCGGCGGCCGCGGCCGTCTGGGCGGCCGTCAGCACCGCCGCCATCCATGACGGGCACCCGGTCGTGGAGCGCTACCGCTGGATCGACGGCCTGCACCTCGAGCTCGGCTTCCGCGCCGACACCCTCACCTGGCTCATGGTGCTGGTCGTCGGCGGGATCGGCGCGATCGTCCTCGTCTACTGCGCCGGGTACTTCAGCGACGACGAACCGCTGCTCGGCCGGTTCGCTGCCAACCTGACCGCCTTTGCCGGCGCGATGCTCGGCCTCGTCACCAGCGACGACCTGCTGATGCTCTACCTGTTCTGGGAGGTCACGACCGTCCTGTCGTACCTGCTCATCGGGCACACGTCCGAGCTGCGCCCGAGCCGGTCCGCCGCGACGCAGGCGCTCGTCGTCACCACGGCCGGAGGCCTCGCGATGCTGGTCGGCATCGTGCTGCTCGGCGAGCGGGCCGGCACCTACCAGCTGTCGGAGATCCTCGCCGATCCGCCACGAGGGCCACTCGTGACGACGGCGGTCGTGCTGCTGATCGTCGGAGCCGTCACCAAGTCGGCGCTCATCCCCTTCCACTTCTGGCTGCCGAGCGCCATGGCCGCCCCGACGCCGGTGAGCGCCTACCTGCACGCGGCCGCGATGGTGAAAGCCGGCATCTACCTCGTGGCCCGGCTGGCCCCCGGCTTCTCCGACGTCCCGCTGTGGCGCCCGGTCCTTCTGACGCTGGGCGGCGCGACCATGCTGCTCGGCGGGTGGCGCGCGCTGCGGCAGCACGACCTCAAGCTGCTGCTCGCCTTCGGCACGGTGAGCCAGCTGGGCTTTCTCACGGTGCTCGTGGGCACCGGCAGTCGCGCAGCCGCGCTCGCCGGCACGACCCTGCTGCTCGCCCACGCGCTGTTCAAGGCTTGCCTGTTCCTCGTGGTCGGCATCGTGGACCACGCCACCGGCAGTCGTGACCTGCGGGTGCTGTCCGGCCTGGGCCGTTCCCTCCCGGTCGTCGCCGGGTGCGGCGTCCTCGCCGCAGCGTCGATGGCAGGGCTCCCGCCGTTGCTGGGGTTCGTCGGCAAGGAGGCGGCCTACGAGACGTTCCTGCACTCCTCTGCGCCGGGCAGCACCTGGGTGCTGGTCGTGCTGGTCGCCGGGTCGATCCTCACCTTCGCGTACAGCGCGCGCTTCGTCTGGGGCGCCTTTGCGGAGCGCGGACCGCGGAGTCGCGTGGTCCGGCCGGACGCCTACGCGCTCGTCGGCCCGGTGCTGCTCGCCGCCGGCAGCGTGGTCGTCGGCGTCCTCTCGACCAGGCTCGAGACGTTGACGTCGTCGTACAGCCGCCTGTGGCCGGCTGACGGCCACGCCGTCCATCTTGGCCTGTGGCACGGCGTGACCCCCGCTCTCGGGCTGTCGGCGCTGACGGTGCTGGGGGGAGCCGGGCTGTTCGCCGTCCGCGGGGGCGTCGAACGGCTGCAGGCCGCGGTTCCGACGTCCCTCGACGCCCAACGCTCCTACCGGGCCACGATGCGCAGCCTCGACCGAGCGTCGCTCGAGGTCACCGGCGGCCTCCAGCGCGGGTCGCTCCCGCTGACGCTCGGGCTGATCCTGTCGGTGCTCGTCATCGTGCCGGGCGGCTCGCTGCTGCTCGGCGTCACCTGGCCGGACGAGGTGCGCTGGTGGGACACGCCGGCGCAGGGCATCGTCGCGCTCGTCGTCCTCGTCGCGGCCTACTGGACGGCGCGGTCGCGGCGGCGCCTCCGTGCCGTCATCCTCGTCGGGATCACGGGCTACGGCACCGCGATGCTCTTCCTGCTGCACGGTGCGCCGGACCTCGCCCTGACCCAGGTCCTCGTCGAGACCGTGTCGCTCGTGGTGTTCGTGCTCGTCGTCCGCCGTCTGCCGCAACGGTTCTCGGACACCCCTCCCGGCATCGGCCGGTGGGCGCGCGCGACGCTCGGGCTCCTGGTGGGCGCGGTGATGACGGGCCTCGCCCTCACGGCCACGACGGTCCGCGAGGCCATCCCGGTCTCGGTGGACTTCCCGCGGGCGGCGGTGGAGTTCGGCGGTGGCCGCAACATCGTCAACGTCACGCTCGTCGACATCCGCGCCTGGGACACGATGGGTGAGCTGTCGGTCGTGCTGGTGTCGGCGACGGGCGTGGCCAGCCTGGTGTTCCTGCGTCAGAGATTCGTCGACCGGGCACGTCAGGCGCTCGAGCGGACGCGCAGCGAGATGGCCGAGCGCCCGCCGGGGCGTGGGGTCGGCTGGCTGGCGCGACCGATGGGTGTGGCGTCCGAGCGGCGCAGCGTGATGTTCGAGGTCGTCACGCGGCTGGTCTTCCACACGGTCGCGCTGTGGTCGCTGTTCCTGCTGTTCTCGGGTCACAACAACCCGGGCGGCGGCTTCTCTGCGGGGCTCGTGCTCGGGCTGGGGCTCACGATGCGCTACCTCGCCGGCGGCCGCAGCGAGCTGCGCGCCGCACTGCCCGTCAGCCCTGGTGCCCTGCTCGGCGCCGGCATGGTGCTCGCGGCCGGGACGTCACTGGTGACGCTGGCGTTCGGGGGAGAGGCCCTGCAGAGCTGGATCTTCCATCTCCACGTCCCGCTCCTCGGGGACGTCCACCTCGTGACGTCGCTGTTCTTCGACATCGGCGTCTACCTCGTGGTGGTCGGCCTCATGCTCGACATCCTGCGCAGCCTGGGCAGCGCGATCGACGACCAGATCGAGCAGGAGAGCGAGCTGACGTCGTGACGCCCAACCTCGTGCTCGCCGTGCTCGTCGGCGTCCTGTTCGCCACCGGCGTCTACCTGCTGCTGGCCCGCAGCATCACCCGAGCGCTCATCGGCCTGCTGCTCATGGGCAACGGCAGCAACATCCTGTTCCTGGTCGCCAGCGGCCGAGCCGGCCGCGCCCCGATCGTCACGGGGCACGACAGCAGCGGCATGAGCGACCCGTTGCCGCAGGCCATGGTGCTCACGGCGATCGTCATCACCCTCGGCATGACGGCGTTCCTCCTCGCGATGGCACACCGGTCGTGGCAGCTGGAGCGCAGCGACGTCGTCCGGGACGACCCCGAGGACGTCGAGATCCTGCGGCGCGCGGAGGCTGACGACCTGAGCGACAGCGACTTCGTCGGCGACGACCTCGACGAGGGGACGGCTCCATGATCGACCTGGGCTGGAACGCCCTCGTCCCCCTCCCCGTCGTCCTGCCCCTGGTGGGTGCGGGCATCACGATCGCTGCGCAGGGCCACCAGAGGCTGCAGCGGGCCGTGACCGTGAGCGTGCTGGCGGCGGTGCTGGGGGTGAGCGCCGCGCTCGTCTACGGCGCCGACCACGTCGGCCCGTTGTCGGTGGACGTCGGCGGCTGGCGAGCGCCGCTCGGCATCGTGCTCGTCGTCGACCGGCTGTCGTCGCTCATGCTCCTCGTCTCGGCGACCATCACCCTGGGCGTCCTGCTCTACTCGATCGGCCAGGGACGTGCGTCGGGGGACACGGACGAGAGCGACGGCGGGTCGCCCCTGCCGGTCTTCCACCCGACGATGCTCGTGCTGTCCGCAGGCGTGTCGAACACCTTCATCGCGGGCGATCTCTTCAACCTCTACGTGGGGTTCGAGATCCTGCTGTTCGCCAGCTTCGTGCTGCTGACGCTCGGCGGGACGGCGGCGCGGGTCCGCGCGGGCGTCAGCTACGTCGTCGTCAGCATCCTCTCGTCATCGGTGTTCCTCAGCGCCATCGCGCTGATCTACGCCGCCACCGGCACGGTCAACATGGCCCAGCTCGCGGGTCGGCTGGACGCCCTGCCGCACGGCACCCGGCTCACGCTGCACCTCATGCTGCTCCTGGGGTTCGCGGTGAAGGCCGCCGTGTTCCCGATGTCCGGCTGGCTGCCCGACTCGTACCCGACGGCGCCGGCACCCGTGACCGCGGTGTTCGCCGGTCTGCTCACGAAGGTCGGCGTCTACGCCATCATCCGCACCCAGACGCTGCTCTTCCCCGGCGGCCAGCTGACGGACCTGCTGCTCGTCGCGTCGCTCGCGACGCTGGTCGTGGGCATCCTGGGGGCGGTCGCGCAGGACGACATCAAGCGCATGCTGTCGTTCACGCTCGTGAGCCACATCGGCTACATGACCTTCGGCATCGCCCTGGGCACGACGACCGGTCTCTCAGCCGCGATCTACTACGTGGCGCACCACATCATCATCCAGACGACGCTGTTCCTCGTGGCCGGGCTGATCGAGCGACAAGCCGGCAGCACGTCCATCCGAGAGCTGGGTGGGCTGGCGAAGGTGGCCCCGGTCCTCGGGCTGCTCTTCTTCGTACCGGCCATGAACCTCGCGGGCATCCCGCCGCTGTCCGGCTTCCTCGGCAAGGTAGGGCTCATCCAGGCAGGGGCGGACGTCGGCACGCCGCTGGCGTACGTGCTCATCGCCGGCTCCGTGGTGACGAGCCTCCTGACGCTGTACGCGATGTCCCGCGTGTGGGGCCGCGCCTTCTGGCAGGCCACGCCGGCGGTGTACCGCGACGACCCGGGAGCCGCCATCGAGATCGAGGGCGACACCGGCGTCACCGTGCTGGCCGGGCCACCGCCACGAGGCATGACGGTGCCCACGGCCGGACTCGTGCTGGTCAGCCTCGCGCTGACCGTGGTGGGCGGACCGCTGTTCGCGCTGACCGGTCGAGCCGCGCACGACCTGGTGGCCCGCACCCCCTACGTCAGCTCGGTGCTGCCCGGGGGGACGCCATGAGACGGCACGGCTGGCTGGGTCGTCAGGTCCTCGGGGCGCTGGGCGGTGCGGTGGTGTGGGTGCTGCTGTGGGGCAACGTGTCCGTCGCCAACGTGGTCGCGGGCTTCCTGCTCTCGCTGCTCATCGTCGTCGTGTTCCCGCTGCCGCCGCTCACGGTCGGCGTACGCGTCCGTCCCCTCCGGCTGCTGCGGCTCGTCGTCAGGTTCGCGTACGACGTGATCCGGGCCAGCCTGCACGTGTCGTGGCTGGCGTTCCGCCCCCAGCGACCACCGCGGAGCAGCGTGGTCACGACGCAGCTGACCACCCGCAACCAGCTGTTCCAGACCATCGTCGGCGAGATGCTGTCGCTCGTCCCCGGGTCGCTGGTCGTCGACATCGACGGCGAGGCCGGGCTGATCTCGTTACACGTGCTCGACGTCGGCACCCCGGCGCAGGCGGCCCAGCACCGCGCCGACGTCCTCGCGCTCGAGCAGCGTGTCCTCGCCGCGCTCGCCGCCGACCCGCTGGGACGCATCGGCACGGAGGTGGACGAGTGAGTACCGTGCTGACGTGGGTGTCCGCCACGCTGCTGACCGCGGCGGCCCTCCTGATCGTCGTCCGGATCGTCCGTGGGCCCACGGTCCTCGACCGGGTGGTCGCCCTCGACGTCCTCATCGCCGTCATCGTGTCGGCGCTCGCGCTCGAGGCCGTCGTGAACCGGCACGGCACCACGCTGCCGATCCTCATCACGCTGTCGTTGCTGGGCTTCCTGAGCTCCGTCACGGTGGCGCGGTACGTGGAGCGCGACAGCAGCGAGGTCGCCGAGGACGACGACGTGGAAGAGGGACGCGGATGACGGCCGTCCTCGACAGCGCCAGCCTGCTGTGCCTGACCGCCAGCGCGCTGCTGTCGCTCGCTGCCGCCGTCGGTCTGCTGCGCTTCCCCGACCTGCTGTCGCGCATGCACGCCGGCACCAAGCCCCAGGTGCTCGGCGTTCTGCTCGCGCTGCTCGGCGTCGGGCTCCGTCTGCGTTCCGGCCTGGACGTCGGCATGCTCCTGCTGGTCGGCCTGTTCCAGTGCCTCACGCTGCCGGTCGCCGCGCACATGGTGGGCCGTGCGGTCTACCGCACCGACCTCGTGCGCAGCTGCGACCTGGCGGTCGACGACCTGAGCGTCGAGCGCACCGGCGAGGACGGGCGCGCCGTCGACGGCGACCAGCTCGGCCCGGACGACCACGTCAGCGAGGACGTCCACCGATCCGACGGCTGAGCAGGTGCGCGGCGGCAGCCACGCGATCGGCCAGCTCCCCGCGCTGGTCGGCGCCGACGTCCGCTGCCGGGAACGTGACGGCGAGGCCCGCGGCGGGGTAGCCGCTGTGGTCCAGCACGGCAGCGGCCACGGACGCGAAGCCCGGCGTGATCTCGCCGTCTTCCTCGGCGAAGCCCCGCGCCCGGACGTCGGTGAGCACGCGCCGTAGGGCAGGCAGGGTGGCTGGACCGGTTCCGTGCCGCTGTACGAACGACGTGCGGTCCGGGAACAGCGCTCGCACCTGCGCCGCAGGCAGCGCCGCGAGCATGGCGCGACCGCTGGCCGCCAGGTGAGCGGGCAGGCGGACCCCGACGTCCGTGACGAGCGGCGGCCGACCGGGCGCACGCTCCTCGATGACGTAGAGCACCTCGCGGCCGTGCAGCACCGCGAGATGGGCGTTGTGCCCGACGCCGTCGACCAGGCGCGCGAGCAGCGGGCGGGCCAGCCGGGTGAGCGGCTCCTGGTGCGTGTAGGCGGAGCCGATCTCGAACGCCGACACCCCCAGGCCGTACCGGCGCTCCTCCGGAAGGTGGACGACGAACCCGTGCTCGATCAGCACGTTCAGCAAGTGGTACGTCGTGGAGCGCGGGAGCGCGAGGTCGTCGGCGATGCGTCCGGCGGGCTGCGGCCCGGCGCGGCCCGCCAGGTACGTCAGGATGCGCAGCGTCTGCTCGGCCGCCGGCACGCGGCTTCGTCTCTCCGACGCTGGCATGGTCGGAGACTAGCCAGCGGGCCCGTAGGAGCCGCCGCTCACCGCAGCCGGCTCCCCCTGCCCGTCAGCGCCGCGTCGACCGCGGGTCCGACGTACCGCACGACGTCCTCCGGGCTCATCGACGCCATGGGCTCCAGGCGCAAGGCGTAGCGCGTGAAGATGAGGCCGCCGATCGTCGCGGCGACACCCGCTGCCCGCTTCGTCGCGTCGGCGCCGCCGATCAGACCGG
Source organism: Actinomycetales bacterium (assembly GCA_035707965.1). Taxonomy (GTDB): domain Bacteria; phylum Actinomycetota; class Actinomycetes; order Actinomycetales; family Angustibacteraceae; genus DASSTJ01. The sequence goes on along the minus strand of DASSTJ010000209.1, from coordinate 10,460 downwards.
CGACGCGCGACAGCACCTCACGTTCGATGTACTCACGGAAGAAGCGCGCCGCTTCCGGGTTGCTCAGCGCATCGGCGAGGATCCGCTGCAGCCGCACCCGGTACTCCGGCTGGTCCCACACCGCCACCAGCGTCGCGACCAGCGCCTCGCCCACGTGCGCCGGGTCACGGCCGAGGACGGCGTCGAAGATCCTGCTCGGCGTGAGGTCGACCGCCAGGACCGCGCCGAACAGCTCGCTCTTCGTGCCGAAGTGGTATTTCACCGCGGCGTGGTCGACGCCGGCGTCCCGCGCGATCGCCCGGATGGAGGTCGCCGTGTACCCCTCGGCGAGGAAGCGCGCGCGGGCGGCCTCGACGATCACGGACCGCGTGTCCGGGCGTCCCGGCGGCCGGCCAGGGCCGCGTTTATTCACCACGGTGGAATAGCCTGCCACGCGGACCTCAGACTGCGCACCATGACGACGCGAACCCGCCGCCCGGCCCGTCCCGGACTCACGCTCGCCGCAGTCCTGCTGGCCCTGGCCACCGTGGTGTCGGCGGTGGCCAGCCTCAACGTGGCCATCCCGGACATCGCTCGGAGCACCGGCGCGAGCAACACCCAGATCGCCTGGGTGATCGACGCCTACGCGCTCTCGTTCGCCGCGCTCCTGCTGCCCGGTGGCGCGTTGGGCGACCGGATCGGACGCCGACGGGTCCTCATCGGCGGGCTCGTTCTCTACGGCGTGGTCGCCGGGTCGGTGATCGTGCTCGACCAGCCGGCTCACCTCATCGTCGTCCGCGCCCTGCTCGGTGTCGGCGCGGCCGTCGTCATGCCGGCGACGCTCTCGACGATCACGGCGACGTTCCCGCCGGAGCGTCGGGTCGACGCGGTCGCCCTCTGGGCCGGGGTGGCCGGAGCGAGCGCCATCCTCGGGCTGCTGACGTCCGGCATCGTGCTCGAGCTCTGGTCGTGGCGGTCGGTCTTCCTGCTCTCGACGGTCCTCGCGCTCGCCGCGCTGGTCGGTGTCGTGCTCGCGGTGCCGGAGTCGGCCGACCCGGAGGCGGCCTCGAAGGACCCTCTGGGGGTGGTGCTGTCGGTGCTCGGGCTGACCGTGGTCGTCTACAGCCTCATCGAGGCACCTACGCACGGCTGGAGTGCCGTGCGCACCTGGGGTGGGCTGCTGGCCGGCGTCGGCGTGCTCGCCCTGTTCGCGGCCTGGGAGACCCGGGCCGCTCGCCCGCTGCTCGCCCCCCGGTACTTCCGGCACACCCCCTTCCTTGCCGGCTCGATCTCGCTGACCGCACAGTTCTTCGCGTTCTTCGGCTTCATCTTCCTGACGTTGCAGTACCTGCAGATCGTTCGCGGCGACTCGGCTCTCGTGGCGGCGCTGAGCATGCTGCCGCTGCCCCTGGGTCTCATGCCCGCCGTCCGTCTGGCGCCACGCCTGATGGCCCGGTTCGGGCAGGCACGTCTCGTCGGCCTGGGCCTGACGCTGGCCGCGGCGGCCCTGTGGGTCCTCGCCGGCGCGGACGTGGAGACGCCCTACCTCGCGTTCGGCGTCGCGCTCTGGGTGCTGGCGTTGGGCATGGGCCTGGCGATGCCGCCCGCGACGACGGCGATCACCGACGCCCTTCCCCGAGCGGAGCAGGGCGTGGCGTCCGCGATGAACGACCTGGCCCGCGAGCTCGGCGGGGCGCTGGGCATCGCGGTGATGAGCAGCGTGGCGACCCAGACGTACCGCGAGGCGCTGGTCCTTCCCACCCAGGTGCCGGCATCGATCGCCCACGCCGCCGAGAGCTCGTTCTCCGTCGGGGCGCAGCTGGCCGAACCCATCGGTGGCCTCGCCCGAGCCGCCTTCACAGCCGGCATGCAGGACGCCTTGCGCGTGGCATCGTTCGCGGTGCTCGTCGCTGCCGTCGTGGTGACGGCGCTCTTGCTGCGCAGCGCGAGGGGCACGCGCGAGCTCGCCGACGAGGAGCGACGCGTACGAGACGCGCGCGTCTGAGATCCCAGACAGTATGTGGCCTCGCGAGGTCGTGGCGGGCGCCGCCGGACGGTCGAATGGGCCGTATGACCGACACGCTCGCCCGCACCGGCCCCACGACGTCCGTCACCGTCGGGGTCGGCCCTCTCACCCCCGCCGACGTGGTGGCCGTCGCCCGGCACGACGCGCGGGTGGTGCTGGACGACGAGGCGCTGGCGGAGATCGCGCGCACGCGGGCCGTCGTCGAGGCGCTCGCGGACGACGTCGAGCCCCACTACGGGGTCTCCACCGGTTTCGGCGCGCTGGCCACCCGCCACATCCCCGTCGAGAGCCGCGCGCAGCTGCAACGCAGCCTGGTGCGCAGCCATGCCGCGGGGAGCGGCCCGGAGGTCGAGCGCGAAGTCGTGCGAGCGCTCATGCTGCTCCGGCTGTCGACGCTGGCCACGGGACGTACCGGTGTACGGCCAGTCGTCGCCCAGGCGTACGCGGCTGTCCTCAACGCCGGCATCACCCCCGTCGTGCACGAGTACGGCTCGCTGGGCTGCTCGGGCGACCTGGCGCCGCTGGCCCACTGTGCCCTCGTGCTCATGGGTGAGGGACGTGCCCGCGACCGCGATGGCGAGCTGCGCGACGTCCCGGAGCTGTTGCGCGAGAACGGTATCGACCCGGTCGAGCTGGCCGAGAAGGAAGGCCTGGCCCTCATCAACGGCACCGACGGCATGCTCGGCATGCTGCTGCTCGCCGCCGACGACCTCGCCACGCTGCTGACGACCGCTGACATCGCGGCGGCTATGAGCGTCGAGGCGCTGCTCGGCACCGACGCCGTGTTCGCCGCCGACCTGCAGGCGCTGCGCCCGCACCCTGGCCAGGCCGACAGCGCCTCCAACCTGCGTCTGCTGCTGGACGGCAGCGGCATCATGGCCAGCCACCGCGGCCCTGAGTGCACCCGCGTGCAGGACGCCTACTCGTTGCGCTGCGCGCCGCAGGTGCACGGTGGCGCCCGCGACACGCTCCAGCACGCGCTCGCCGTGGCCGGCCGTGAGCTCGCCGCCGCGGTGGACAACCCGGTGGTCACGCTCGACGGCCGCGTCGAGAGCAACGGCAACTTCCACGGTGCCCCCGTCGCCTACGTGCTCGACTTCCTGGCCGTCGTCGTCGCCGATGTCGCGTCCATGAGCGAGCGCCGCACCGACCGGTTCCTCGACAAGGCTCGCAACAACGGCCTGCCACCGTTCCTGGCCGACGACCCTGGTGTCGACAGCGGCCTGATGATCGCCCAGTACACGGCGGCCGGGATCGTGAGCGAGCTGAAGCGCCTCGCCGCCCCGGCCAGCGTCGACTCGATCCCGAGCAGCGCGATGCAGGAGGACCACGTCTCCATGGGCTGGGCCGCCGCGCGCAAGCTGCGCCGCGGCGTCGACGGCCTGGCGCGTGTGCTCGCCATCGAGATGCTCACCGCGGCCCGCGCGATCGACCTGCGGGCACCGCTCGAACCCGCTGCCGCGACGGGCGCGGTGCGCGACCTCCTGCGGGCACGAGGCGTCGCGGGCCCGGGGCCGGACCGCCACCTGTCACCGGAGATCGAGGCCGCGGTCGCCGCCGTGCTCTCCGCCGACGTCCGCACTGCCGCCGAGGCCGTCACCGGCCCGCTCAGCTGACCCACCCACTCGTCTCGCCGAAGGAGCACCCCATGGACGGCGCACGACCGGTCCGCGCACCGCGCGGCACCACCCTGACCGCTCGCAGCTGGCAGACGGAGGCGCCGCTGCGCATGCTGCAGAACAACCTCGACCCCGAGGTGGCCGAGCGTCCCGACGACCTCGTCGTCTACGGCGGCACCGGCCGTGCCGCTCGTGACTGGCGCAGCTTCGACGCCATCACGCGCACGCTCACCACGCTCGGAGACGACGAGACGCTGCTCGTGCAGTCCGGTCGGCCGGTCGGCGTCATGCGCACGCACGAGTGGGCCCCGCGCGTGCTGATCGCCAACTCCAACCTCGTCGGTGACTGGGCGACCTGGCCGGAGTTCCGGCGACTCGAGCACCTCGGTCTGACCATGTACGGGCAGATGACGGCCGGGTCGTGGATCTACATCGGCACGCAAGGCATCTTGCAGGGCACCTACGAGACGTTCGCCGCCGTCGCGGCCAAGCGGTTCAACGGAACTCTCGCTGGCACGCTGACCGTGACCGGCGGCTGTGGCGGCATGGGTGGCGCCCAGCCCCTCGCCGTCACGCTCAACGGCGGCGTCTGCCTCGTCGTCGACGTGGACGCCGAGCGGCTGCGTCGCCGCGTCGAGCACCGGTACCTCGACGAGGTGGCTGACGACCTGGACGACGCGGTCGCCCGCTGCGAGAACGCGCGCAGCGAGAAGAAGGCGCTGTCCGTGGGCCTGGTGGGCAACTGCGCCACGGTGCTGCCCGAGCTGCTGCGTCGGGGCGTGCAGGTGGACGTCGTCACCGACCAGACCAGCGCGCACGACCCGCTGTCCTACCTGCCCGAGGGCATCGACCTCGGCGACTGGCACGACTACGCCGAGCGCAAGCCTGAGGAGTTCACCGACCGGGCGCGCGCGTCGATGGCCAAGCACGTGGAGGCGATGGTCGGTTTCATGGACGCCGGCGCCGAGGTCTTCGACTACGGCAACTCGATCCGCGACGAGGCACGGCTCGGCGGCTTCGAGCGGGCGTTCGCGTTCCCCGGCTTCGTCCCCGCCTACATCCGCCCGCTGTTCTGCGAGGGCAAGGGTCCGTTCCGTTGGGCGGCTCTCTCGGGCGACCCGAAGGACATCGCCGCGACTGACAAGGCCGTGCTCGACCTCTTCGGAGACAACGACCACCTGCAGCGGTGGATCCGCGCGGCACAGGAGAAGGTGGCGTTCCAGGGCCTGCCCGCCCGCATCTGCTGGCTCGGGTACGGCGAGCGAGACAAGGCGGGGCTCGCCTTCAACGACCTGGTCGCCTCCGGAGAGGTGAGCGCGCCGATCGTGATCGGTCGCGACCACCTCGACTGCGGCAGCGTCGCCTCGCCGTACCGCGAGACCGAGGCCATGGCCGACGGCTCGGACGCCATCGCTGACTGGCCGCTGCTGAACGCCCTGGTGAACACGGCCTCCGGGGCGACGTGGGTGTCGATCCACCACGGCGGCGGCGTCGGGATCGGCCGCTCCATCCACGCCGGTCAGGTGAGCGTCGCCGACGGCACCGAGCTCGCGGCTCAGAAGCTCGAGCGCGTCCTCACGAACGACCCGGGGATGGGCGTCATCCGGCATGTCGACGCGGGGTACGACCTGGCCGAGCAGGTGGCACAGGAGCGCGGCGTTCGCGTGCCGATGCGCGAGGCTTAGGCCTGTGAGCGCATCGGCTGACTTCGACCGCTGGTGGGCCGAGCTCGAGCCCATCGGCCGATCGCCCGCGGGCGGGTACCGACGCTTCGCGTGGACGAGCGAGGACGCGACCCTGCGCGAGTGGTTCGTCGGTGCGGCCGAGGGTCTTGGGCTGGACGTCGTCACCGACCGGGCCGGCAACCTCTGGGCCTGGTGGGGTGATCCGGACACGCAGGGGCCGGGGCTCGTCGTCGGCAGCCACCTCGACTCGGTGCCGGAGGGCGGTGCGTTCGACGGACCGCTTGGCGTCGTGTCGTCGCTTGCTGCGGTGGCGGCGTTGCGGCAGAACGGCTTCCGGCCCTCGAAGCCGATCGGGGTCGTGGTGTTCGGTGACGAGGAAGGTGCCCGGTTCGGCCTCGCCTGCGCGGGCTCGCGGCTGGTCACCGGTGCGCTGGACGCCGACCGCGCGAGGGCTCTGCGCGACGGTGGCGGCACCACGATGGCTGAGGCGATGGCGGCCGCGGGCCACGACCCCGCACAGGTCGGGCCAGACCTCGACGCCGTGCGGCGCGTCGGCACGTTCGTCGAGCTGCACGTCGAGCAGGGCAAGGGACTCGTCGACACCGACCACGCGGTCGCGGTCGGCAGCGGCATCTGGCCGCACGGCAGATGGCGCGTCGACCTCGCCGGCCGCGCCGACCACGCCGGCACCACCCGGCTGGCCGACCGGTCCGACCCGATGCTCGACCTCGCAGCGCTCGTCACCGAGGCGCGTGCGGCGGCCGAGCGCAACGACGCCCTCGCGACGGTGGGCAAGGTGCGGGTGGACCCCAACGGCGTCAACGCCATCCCGTCGCACGTCACCGCCTGGCTCGACTGCCGTGCGGACGAGGAGGCCGCGGTGCGGGCCGTTCTCGCCGACCTGCGACGCTTCGGGCCGGTCGAGGAGTCCTGGACCGACCGCACGGCGTTCCACCCGGCCCTGCAGAACCAGCTGGCGACACTCCTGGGGGCACCGGTGCTCGCGACGGGCGCCGGCCACGACGCCGGCGTGCTCGCAGGCGCCGGCATCCCCACCGCCATGCTTTTCGTGCGCAACCCCACGGGCGTCTCGCACTCTCCTGCGGAGCGCGCCGAGCGCGACGACTGCCTGGCCGGTGTCGCCGCACTCACGACGGTCGTCGAGCACCTGGCGGGCGGCGCGTGACCACGTGGTGGTGCGAGCAGGCGTGGCTCGCCGACGCCCCCGTGGCACGGGTGCGGGTCGAGGCGGCCGGCGGCACCATCACCGCTGTCGTGCCGGACGTCGACCCGCAGCCGGAGGACGTGCGGCTACCCGGCCTGGTGCTGCCCGGGTTCGCCAACGCCCACTCGCACGCCTTCCATCGCGCGCTCCGCGGCCGGACCCACGACGAGGACGGCACGTTCTGGACGTGGCGCAAACGCATGTACGCAGTGGCCTGCCGCCTCGACCCCGACTCCTACCTCGACCTCGCCCGGGCCGCCTACGCCGAGATGGCGCTGGCCGGGGTCACGGCGGTCGGCGAGTTCCACTACCTGCACCATGGCCCGGACGGCGTGCCCTACGACGACCCCAACGCGATGGCACTCTCCTTGCTGCAGGCCGCCGACGACGCCGGGCTTCGCCTCACGCTGCTCGACACCTGCTACCTCGCTGGGGGTCTGTCCGGCGACGGCCATGCACCCCTGGAGGGTGTGCAGACGCGCTTCGGCGACGGTGACGCGGAGCACTGGGCTGCCCGTGTTGCCGCGCTGCGTTCGGCGATGCACTCGTCGCCCCAGAGCATCGTCGTCGGCGCTGCCGTGCACTCGGTTCGTGCGGTGCCGCGTGACCAGCTCGGCGGCATGCGCGCCGCGGTCGAGGGGTGGCGCGCTGACGGACCGACGCCGTTGCACGTGCACCTGTCCGAGCAACCAGCCGAGAACGAGGCGTGCCAACGGTTCTACGGCCTCACGCCCACCGCCCTGCTGGACGACGAGGGCCTGCTCGGCGAGCACAGCACCGTCGTGCACGCCACGCACCTCAGCGATCACGACATCGTTCGGATCGGACGCACCACCACGACGGCGTGCTTCTGCCCGACGACGGAACGCGACCTCGCCGACGGCATCGGTCCGGCGCGCGCCCTGGCTGACGCGGGAGCTCCGGTGGCTCTGGGCAGCGACCAGCACGCTGTGGTCGACCCCTTCGAGGAGGCGCGGGGTCTCGAGGCGCACGAGCGGCTCAACACGTTGCAGCGCGGGCGGTTCGCGCCGTCCCAGCTGCTCACGGCCATGACGTCGGCTGGTCACGCCTCGCTCGGCCGCCCTGGCGCCGGGCGGATCGAGGTCGGCTCACCCGCCGACCTCGTCGCGGTGCGGCTCGACAGCGTGCGCACGGCCGGGTCTCGGGCTGAGCAGGTGGTGCACTGCGCCACGGCGGCCGACGTCCACCACGTCGTCGCCGGCGGCCGCACGATCGTGGAGGACGGCCAGCACGTTCTCGGTGACGTCGGAGCGTTGCTGCGCGAGGCCATCGAGCCTCTGTGGGAGGGCCTGTGACCAGCGTGCTGCTGACCGGCATCGCCGAGCTCGTCACGAACGACCCCGTGCTGGGCGACCGGTCGCCGTTGGGCCTGCTCCGCGACGCTGCGCTGCTCGTCGAGCACGGACGCGTCCGCTGGGTCGGCCCCGCGACGAAGGCGCCCGTGGCCGACGTCCGGCGCGACCTGGGGGGTCGGGCGGTGATCCCGGGCTTTGTCGACTCCCACGCGCACCTGGTGTTCGCCGGGGACCGCGCGGCGGAGTTCGAGGCGCGCATGACCGGCCAGCCGTACGACGGCGGCGGCATCGCGACGACGGTGGCAGCGACGCGCGCCGCGTCCGACGAGCTGCTGCTGGGGCGCGTGCGCGCGCTGGTCGCCGAGATGGGTGCCCAGGGCACGACCACGGTCGAGGTCAAGAGCGGCTACGGCCTGACGGTCGTCGACGAGGCGCGGGCGTTGCGGATCGCGCGCGAGGTCACTGACGAGACGACGTTCTTGGGTGCCCACGTGGTGCCGCCGGGCATGGAGCGTGACGCCTACGTGCAGCTCGTGTGCGGCGCCATGCTCGATGCCTGCGCCCCCTTCGCCACCTGGGCCGACGTGTTCTGCGAGCCGGCCAGCGCCCACGCCTTCGACGGCGACGAGGCGCGTGCCATCCTGTCCGCCGCCGCCGACCGCGGTCTCGGTCTGCGCGTGCACGGCAACCAGCTCTCCGCTGGCCCGGGCGTGCAGCTCGCGGTCGAGCTGGGTGCGGCCAGCGTCGACCACTGCACCTACCTCACGGACGCGGACGTCGAGGCCCTGTCGGGCGCCGCGCCAGCCGACGTCCGCGACCTGGAGTCGGCCCGTACGCCGGCGAGCGGCACCGTTGCCACGCTGCTCCCCGGGGTCGAGTACTCGACCCGGCACCCGTACCCCGATGCTCGGCGGCTCGTCGACGCGGGCGTGACGGTGGCGCTGGCCACGGACTGCAACCCGGGCACGTGCTTCACGTCGTCCATGCCGTTCGTCGTCGCCCTGGCCGTGCGAGAGCTCGGCCTGACAGCCGCCGAGGCCGTCTGGGCAGCGACCCGGGGTGGCGCGATCGCCTTGCGACGTCCCGACATCGGCTGGCTCGGCGTGGACGCGCGGGCCGACCTGGCCGTGCTCGAGGCGCCCAGCTACCGGCATCTCGCCTACCGCCCCGGCGTACCGCTGGCCCGCGCCCTCGACGTCGGGTCGGACCCGACGGCGTGACCGTCCGACAGGATCAACCGGGCCGACGCCGCCGCTGAGCAGCTGGAGACCCGGCTGCTCCTGCCGCTCGTGCGCGGACCGCCCCTAGTGCGAGGTCGCGGGCAGCTTCGTCAGCGCCTCGGCGACCGCGGCCTGGTCGGCTTCCGTCCACTCCCGGTCGCTGATCCGGCCGGACAGGTACGCGTCGTAGGCCGCCAGGTCGAGGTGACCGTGCCCGCAGAGTGCCGTGAGGATCACCTTCTCCTCGCCGGACTCCTTGCAGCGCAGCGCCTCCTCGACCGCGGCGGCCAGGGCGTGCGTCGGCTCGGGTGCCGGCACGATGCCCTCGGTGCGAGCGAACAGCACGCCGGCGGCGAAGCACTCGGTCTGCGACTTGGCGATCGCCTCGAGCTCGCCGCTCTCGTAGAGGTGGCTGATCAGCGGGCTCATGCCGTGGTAGCGCAGGCCACCGGCGTGGATCGGGTCGGGTACGAAGTCGTGGCCGAGCGTGTGCATCTTCATCAGCGGCGTCAGTCCCGCGGTGTCGCCGAAGTCGTACGCGTACGTGCCCTGGGTCAGCGAGGGGCACGCGGCCGGCTCGACCGCCCGGACGACGGGGTTCATGCGCCCGGCCCACTTCTCGCGCAGGAAGGGGAACGCGAGCCCGCCGAAGTTCGAACCGCCACCGGTGCAGCCGACCAGCACGTCCGGCGTCTCGCCGACCTTCGCGAGCTGGAGCAGCGCCTCCTCACCGATGATCGTCTGGTGCAGCAGCACGTGGTTCAGCACGCTGCCGAGGGCGTAGTTCGTGTCCGGGTTCTGCGCCGCGACCTCGACGGCCTCGCTGATCGCGATGCCGAGGGAGCCGGTGGAGCTCGGGTCCTTCGCCAGGATTGCGCGTCCGGCCGCGGTCAGGTCCGACGGGCTGGGGTGGATCGTGCCGCCGAAGGTCTCGATCATCATGCGGCGGTAGGGCTTCTGGTCGTAGGACGCGCGCACCTGCCACACCTCGCACTCGAGCCCGTACTGGGCGCAGGCGAACGCCAGCGCCGTGCCCCACTGGCCCGCGCCGGTCTCCGTCGTCAGCTTCCGGATGCCCGCCTTGGCGTTGTAGTACGCCTGCGGGACGGACGTGTTGGGCTTGTGCGAACCCGCCGGCGAGACGCCCTCGTACTTGTAGTAGATGCGGGCGGGGGTGCCCAGCTGCTTTTCGAGCCGGTGGGCCCGGAAGAGCGGGCTCGGCCGCCACAGCCGGTAGACGTCGAGCACCTCGTCGGGGATGTCGACGTACTGGTCCTGGCTGACCTCCTGACCGATGAGGTCCATCGGGAAGAGCGGCGCCAGGTCGTCCGGGCCGACGGGCTCTCCCGTCCCCGGGTGCAGCACCGGCGGGGGTGGCGTCGGCAGGTCG
>DASSTJ010000208.1:0-18786 GCA_035707965.1 Actinomycetales bacterium | reverse complement strand
GATGGAGCTGACGGTCGAGCGCGGCCGCGGCTACGTCTCCGCCGCGCAGAACAAGCAGCCGGGCCAGGAGATCGGCCGGATCCCGATCGACTCCATCTACTCGCCCGTGCTGAAGGTCACCTACAAGGTCGAGGCGACCCGCGTCGAGCAGCGCACCGACTTCGACCGCCTCGTGGTGGACGTCGAGAGCAAGGCCAGCATCACCCCGCGCGACGCCATGGCGTCGGCTGGCAAGACGCTGGTCGAGCTCTTCGGCCTGGCCCGCGAGCTCAACGTCGAGGCCGAGGGCATCGACATGGGCCCCTCGCCGACGGACGCAGCGCTCGCGGCCGACCTGGCCCTGCCCATCGAGGAGCTGGAGCTCACGGTCCGCTCCTACAACTGCCTCAAGCGCGAGGGCATCCACACGGTCGGCGAGCTCGTCGGACGCAGCGAGGCCGATCTGCTCGACATCCGCAACTTCGGCGCCAAGTCCATCGACGAGGTGAAGGCGAAGCTCGTCGGCATGGGGCTGCAGCTCAAGGACAGCCCGCCCGGGTTCGACCCGGCGCTCGCTGTCGAGGCGTACGGGGCGGACGACGACGCCTCCTACGCCGAGGACGAGCAGTACTGACCATTCGCTGACCGACCGGTAGGAGATCCACCACCATGCCCACGCCCACGAAGGGCCCGCGCCTCGGCGGCGGCCCGGCGCACGAGCGGCTGATCCTGGCCAACCTGGCTCAGTCGCTCTTCGAGCACGACCGCATCACGACGACCCAGGCCAAGGCGAAGCGGCTGCGTCCGCTCGCCGAGCGGCTGGTCACGTTCGCCAAGCGCGGTGACCTCCACGCCCGTCGCCGGGTCCTGGCTGTCATCCGTGACAAGGGCGTCGTGCACCGCCTCTTCACCGAGATCGCGCCCGACGTGGCCGAGCGGCAGGGCGGCTACACGCGCATCACGAAGATCGCGCCGCGCAAGGGCGACAACGCCCCCATGGCCGTGATCGAGCTGGTCCGCGAGCCGCTCGCTGCCGCTGCGGCGACGAAGAAGGCGGCCAAGAAGACGGCCAAGAAGGCCGCGACCACCGCTACGTCCGAGGACACCAAGGCCGAGGACACCAAGGCCGAGGAGGCTCCCGTCGAGGAGACCGCCGCTGCGGAGGCTCCGGCTGACGCGGCCGAGGCTGACGCGACCGAGGCCGAGGCGACCGAGGCCGAGGACGACGCCAAGGCCTGATCCAGGTCAGCACCGCGAGAGCCCGTCACCCGAACCCGAGGGTGACGGGCTCTCGCGCGTCCGGCGTCCTGACCGAACTTGGTCAACCTTGTGTACACCAAAGCGCGCGTTGACGTACACAAGGTCAACCAAGTTCACGCCGGTAGCCTGTCCTGCGTGAGCGAGCCGGTCGTGCGAGTGCGGATCGACCTTGCGTACGACGGCACGGGCTTCTCGGGCTGGGCCGCGCAGCCCGGCCGACGCACCGTCGAAGGCGAGCTGTCCGCGGCGCTCACGACCGTGCTCCGCTCGCCCGAGGCGGTCCGTCTCACGGTCGCCGGGCGGACCGACGCGGGCGTGCACGCACGGGGCCAGGTGTGCCATGCCGACGTCCCGCCCGAGGGGTGGCAGGCGCTGCCGGGCCGATCCGACCGGACGCCGGAGCAGGCCGCGGTCACGCGCCTGGCCGGGGTACTGCCACCCGACGTCGTGGTGCACGCCGTCAGCGTGGCACCCGAGGGGTTCGACGCGAGGTTCTCTGCGTTGCGGCGACGTTACCTCTACCGGCTCAGCGACCGGCCGAGCGACTTCGACCCGCTGCGGCGACACGACACCGTGCTGTTCCGCGGCGACGAGCTCGACGTGACGGCCATGGATGAGGCGGCACGCACGCTGGTCGGCCTGCGTGACTTCGCGGCGTTCTGCAAGAGGCGGGAAGGCGCGACGACGGTGCGCACGCTGCTCGAGTACTCCTGGCGGCGAGTGGACGACGGCACGCTGGAGGGCACGGTCGTCGCGGACGCCTTCTGCCACTCTATGGTCCGTGCTCTCGTCGGTGCCGTGGTGCCGGTGGGGCAGGGACGTCGTCCGGTCAGCTGGCCCTCGGAGGTGCTCGGCGCCGGACGCCGCGACCCGGCCGTCGCCGTCATGCCGCCGCACGGGCTGTCGCTCGAGGGAGTCGTCTACCCGCCGGACGGCGAGCTGGCCGCACGCGCACAGCAGGCCCGCGCCGTACGCGTCCTCTGAACGGGAAACCCGTGTGCGTGGACGACGTCCGACACCGCACACTGGACTCTCGTGGGCCACGTCGACATCAACTCCATCAGCTACCACCTGCCCGACGGCAGGCCGTTGCTGGACGAGGTGACCTTCCGCGTCGGCGACGGCAGCACGGTCGCCCTCGTCGGCCCCAACGGCACGGGCAAGACCACGCTGCTGCGCATCGTGGCGGGGGACGTCGACGCGCACGGGGGAGCGGTGACCCGCAGCGGCGGGCTCGGTGTCATGCGCCAGTTCGTCGGGCAGGTGCGTGACTCCTCGACGGTGCGCGACCTGCTTCTCAGCGTCGCGCAGCCGCGTATCCGGGAGGCAGCGGCGGCACTGGACGCGGCTGAGCTGGCGATGATGGAGTCGGACGACGAGCCCGTGCAGATGCGGTACGCGCAGGCGATCGCCGACTGGGCGGACGCCGGTGGCTACGAGGCCGAGACGCTCTGGGACGTCTGCACGGTGGCGGCGCTCGGCACACCGTACGAGCGCGCGCAGTGGCGCGAGGTGCGCACGCTGAGCGGCGGTGAGCAGAAGCGTCTGGCGCTCGAGGCGCTGCTGCGTGGCCCGGACGAGGTGCTGCTGCTCGACGAGCCCGACAACTACCTCGACGTCCCCGGCAAGCGGTGGCTGGAGAACCAGCTGCTGGAGACGCCGAAGACCGTGCTGCTGGTGAGCCACGACCGGGAGCTCCTGTCGCGCGCGGCCACGCGCATCGCGACGCTCGAGCCCACGGCCGCCGGCAGCATCGCCTGGGTCCACCCGGGCAGCTTCGCGACGTACCACGACGCGCGCCAGGAGCGACTGGCCAAGCTGGCGGAGATGCACACCCGCTGGGACGAGGAGCACCGCAAGCTCAAGGACCTCGTGCAGTACTACAAGACCAAGGCGGCCTACAACAGCGACATGTCCAGCCAGTACCACGCGGCCGAGAAGCGGCTGCAGCGCTTCCTCGACGAGGGTCCGCCGGAGGCGCTGCCGCAGCAGCAGAACGTGAAGATGCGGCTGCGGGGCGGGCGCACGGGGAAGCGTGCCGTCGTGTGCGAGGGCCTCGAGCTGACCGGCCTGATGAAGCCGTTCGACCTCGAGGTCTGGTACGGCGAGCGCGTCGCGGTGCTGGGGTCCAACGGGTCCGGCAAGTCGCACTTCCTGCGGCTGCTCGCGGCAGGTGGGTCCGACCCCGAGCTCGAGCACCTGCCGGTGGACGACGTGGTGATCGCGCCCGTGCAGCACGCCGGTCGTGCGCGGCTGGGGGCGCGCGTGCGGCCGGGCTGGTTCGCCCAGACGCACGAGCACCCGAGGCTGGTGGGACGCACCCTGCTCGAGATCCTCCACCGAGGCGACGAGCACCGTGACGGCCTGCCGCGCGAGCAGGCGGCGCGGGCTCTCGACCGGTACGAGCTGGCGAGGGCGAGCGAGCAGAAGTTCGAGTCGCTGTCCGGCGGCCAGCAGGCGCGGTTCCAGATCCTGCTGCTCGAGCTGAGCGGTGCCACGCTGCTGCTGCTCGACGAGCCGACCGACAACCTCGACCTGCACTCGGCCGAGGCGCTGGAGGACGGCCTGGCGGTCTTCGAGGGCACGGTGCTGGCGGTGACCCACGACCGCTGGTTCGCCCGTGGCTTCGACCGCTTCCTGGTGTTCGGCAGCGACGGCCGCGTCTACGAGGCCCCCGAGCCGGTGTGGGACTCCGAGCGCGTCGTCCGCGAGCGGTAGCACGAACGGGCAGCCCCCTGCGCAGTGCGGCGGGACGGGGCTGCGCTTCCTGACCAGCAGCGCTGGTGGAGGAGCAGCAGGGGGGCGCTGCCCCGAGCGTGGAGACTCCGGTCACCCCTGCGGGCCCGATGCTCCACACAGGCAGAACGGCGGGTGCGCCACGCGCCATGCTCGCGCCAGCGTGGAGACTCAGGTCGCCCCAGCGAGTGCTACCTTCCACCCGCATCAGCCCGTGGACGAGCTCGTGGCTCCGCATGTTTTGACCCCCACCGAGCAGGGCGGGTACTCTGGGCTGTCGTCGTGCGGTTCTGGCGCGCCCTCACGGGCGGACGCCGGTCGAGCGCGCGGCACCACTGTCCGCGGGCACCGCCTACGTGCCTGACCAACCGTGACGAGAACGAAGGCTACGACCGTGCGCACGTACACCCCCAAGCCCGGCGACGTCCAGCGCCAGTGGCACGTCATCGACGCCACGGACGTCGTGCTCGGCCGTCTCGCGAGCCAGGTGGCGGTGCTGCTCCGCGGCAAGCACAAGCCGACCTTCGCCCCGCACGTCGACACGGGCGACTTCGTGGTCGTCATCAACGCCGACAAGGTGGCCCTGACCGGCAACAAGCTGGAGCAGAAGAAGGCCTACCGCCACTCGGGCTACCCGGGCGGCCTGCGCTCGCAGTCGTACGTCGAGCTGCTCGAGAAGCACCCGACGAAGGCTGTCGAGAAGGCGGTCCGCGGCATGCTCCCCAAGAACTCCATCGCCCGCGCGCAGATCACCAAGCTCAAGGTGTACGCCGGCCCGGAGCACCCCCACCAAGCCCAGCAGCCGCAGCCGTTCGAGATCACCCAGGTCGCGCAGTAGCCCACGGCCCGCACAGTCCCGCAGCACCGCAGCAGCACATCGAGGAGAACCGTGGCTGAGTCCACCATCGAGACGCCGACCGACGACGTCGAGGCCGACGCGCCGAGCAGCTACACCAGCGAGTCGGCGCCGGTCGTCACCGAGCGCAAGAGCGCCTCCGGCCCGGGCGCCGCTACCGGCCGCCGCAAGCAGGCGGTCGCGCGCGTCCGCATCGTCCCGGGCACCGGCCGCTACTCCATCAACGGGCGCGAGCTGGCGCACTACTTCCCTAACAAGGTGCACCAGCAGATCGTCAACGAGCCCTTCAAGGTGCTCGAGCTCGACGGGGCCTTCGACGTGCTGGCGCGCGTCCACGGCGGTGGCCCGTCCGGCCAGGCCGGCGCCATGCGCCTGGGCATCGCCCGCGCCCTCAACGAGGTCGACTCCGAGGCGAACCGTCCGACGCTCAAGAAGGCCGGCTTCCTCACGCGCGACGCCCGCGCGGTCGAGCGCAAGAAGGCCGGTCTGAAGAAGGCGCGCAAGGCCCCGCAGTACTCCAAGCGCTGACCCAGCGCCCATGTTCGTTCCGACGGCCCCGGGGGTACGGTTCCCCCGGGGCCGTCGGCATGCTCCGTTCTTCACCCTCTGGAGGCACTGACGTGGCTCGTCTCTTCGGCACCGACGGCGTGCGTGGCCTCGCCAACCGCGACGTCACCGCAGAGCTCGCGCTCGGCCTGTCGGTCAGCGCGGCGCACGTGCTGGGGGACGCAGCCCGCGCGCAGCATCGACCCTTCGCGGTCGTGGGGCGCGACCCCCGGGCGTCGGGCGAGTTCCTGTCCGCCGCCGTGACCGCCGGCCTCGCCAGTGCCGGCGTGGACGTCGTCGACGTCGGCGTCCTCCCCACCCCGGCCGTCGCCTTCCTAACCGATCTGCGCGGCGCGGACTTCGGCGTCATGCTCTCGGCGTCCCACAACCCGATGCCTGACAACGGCATCAAGTTCTTCGCTCGCGGCGGCCACAAGCTCGACGACGCCGTCGAGGACGAGATCGAGGCCCGCCTGAAGGCCGACTGGACCCGCCCGACGGGAGCGGACGTCGGCCGGGTCCGCGACGACGCCGCCGGAGCGGACGACGACTACGTCGCACATCTCCTCAGCGCTCTTCCACACCGGCTCGACGGCCTGCGCGTCGTCATCGACTGCGCGAACGGTGCCGCGAGCGAGGTCGGCCCCCGCGCCCTGCGTGCGGCCGGCGCCGAGGTCGTCGTCATCGGCGCCTCGCCCGACGGCATCAACATCAACGACGGCTACGGGTCCACGCACCTCGAGAACCTGCGCCTCGCCGTCGTCCAGCACGACGCTCACGCCGGCATCGCGGTCGATGGCGACGCTGATCGCTGCCTCGCCGTCGACGCGAAGGGCGAGGTCGTCGACGGCGACCAGATCATGGCCGTGCTGGCGCTCGCCATGCGCGAGCAGGGCGAGCTGGCCGGCGACACGCTCGTGGCCACGGTGATGAGCAACCTCGGCCTCCTGCAGGCCATGCGTCGCGAGGGCGTGCAGGTCGAGCAGACCGACGTCGGCGACCGCTACGTGCTCGAGCGCATGCGCGCCGGCGGATTCACGCTGGGTGGCGAGCAGTCCGGGCACGTCATCCTGGCGTCCCACGGCACCACCGGCGACGGCCTGCTCACCGGGCTACGGCTGCTGTCGCGCATGGCCGAGACCGGGCGGCCCCTCGCCGACCTCGCGTCGGTGATGGAGCGGCTCCCGCAGGTGCTCGTCAACGTCAAGGACGTCGACAAGCGACGGGCGCACGAGGACGACGGTGTGCTGGCTGCCGTCGGCGCCGCGCGCGAGCAGCTGGCGGACGACGGTCGCGTGCTGCTCCGTCCGTCCGGCACGGAGCCGCTCGTGCGCGTCATGGTCGAGGCGCACGAGGTCGACGTCGCTCAAGCCGTCGCCGACCGTTTGGCCAGCGTCGTGAGGGAGCGCCTGGCGCTCTGATCGGGGGAGTCGTATGGCGTGGGTGCAGGGTGAGAGGCGCGCGCTCGCGTCGACCTTCGCGGAGGCCGACCCGGACCAGCCGACCCTGTGCGAGGGCTGGACGGTGCGTCATCTGCTGGCGCACCTGGTGCAGCGCGAGCACGAGCCGTTGTCGCGGTTCGCCGACCAGCTCTCCCGTCCCGCGCCTGGGCACGAGCAGCGCATGGGCGCGCTCGTCGACAGCGCTCGTACGCGCGAGGGCTACGAAGCATTGCTAGCGCGGTTCGCCGCCGGACCGCCTCGACTCTCCCCGATGGCGTGGGCCGACGAGGCGGTCAACTTCCTCGAGTACGTCATCCACCACGAAGACGTGCGCCGCGGCGGGGGGCGCACCCCGGGTGCACGGCCGTTGCCCGACAAGGAGCAGGCCGCGATCTGGGCGCGCCTGCGCCTCATGGCAAGACTCGGGTACCGACGGTCCCCGGTCGGCGTGGAGCTCGCGCTGCCCTCAGGTGAGCGCTACCGCGCCCACGGCTCTGGCGGCGGCGTGGTGCTGACGGGTGAGCCGGTGGAGCTGCTGCTGCACGCGACCGGTCGCCGTGAGGCGGCCGACGTCGAGCTGTCCGGTGCGCCGGAGTCGCTCCAGCGCTTCCGGTCCTGGGTGG
The DNA here is from genome assembly GCA_035707965.1 of Actinomycetales bacterium. Taxonomy (GTDB): domain Bacteria; phylum Actinomycetota; class Actinomycetes; order Actinomycetales; family Angustibacteraceae; genus DASSTJ01. The sequence continues at coordinate 11,344 of DASSTJ010000208.1, read as the reverse complement.
GCCCGTCGTGACGGGCCCCCGTGCCGTCGAGCTGACCATCGACGAGCTTCGGGCTGTCACCGGCTACGCATGGGCCTGCGCCGAGCCCGCGCTCGTCATCTTCCGCAAGGAGCGACCCGACGACGGACGACCGGCGGCCGCTCTCGAGGCCGCCCGGGTGTTCGCCGAGGGCGCGCGCCGGTCCCGGCTGCAGCGCACCGCGGCGGTCGACGCTCACCGGGCCGCGAAGGAGGCGACGTCCGAGGCGGCGCGGCATGCTGCGATGGCCGCTGGTGACGCGTCAGCGGCGGCATACCTGCACCCGCTCGCGAAGGCGACGCAGGTGCGGCACATCCTGGGAGCCGCCGCACACGCCGCCGCCGCGGCCGAGCTCGCCCGCGGCGACGATCCTGTCGTCGCGGAGTACGTCATCACCGCCGCGAGCAAGCGCGCTACTCCGGCCCTGCTCGACGTGCTCCACCGCTATCCACGCGCACCGAAGGGTCGCAGCCGGGTCGGCGTCCTCATGACCCGTCTCGACAGCCTGCTCCGTGACCCACCGCCGCCGCCGCGGGTGGTCGACGACCCTGGCCCGTTCTTCCACGGCACCAAGGCCGACGTGAAGCCGGGTGACCTGCTGACGCCAGGCTGGCGCTCCAACTACGGCTCGGGCCGGCAGTCGAACCACATCTACCTCACCGCCACGCTGGCCGGCGCTCCGCTGGCGGCCGAGCTCGCGCGCGGTGACGGGCGTGGCCGGGTCTACCGGGTGGAGCCGCTCGGCACCATCTACGACGACCCGAACGTCACCGACAAGCGGTTCCCGGGCAACCCGACGCGGTCGTACCGGACGACGGAGCCCCTGCGCGTGGTCGAGGAGGTCACGGGCTGGGAGCCGCCGCCGGCGGAGATGGTGCAGCACCTCCGCGAGCGCATGGGCGAGCTGGCTGAGCTCGGCATCGAAGCGATGGACGACTGACATCGGTTGAGGCCGATGCGACGACCGCTGCGGCCGCACGAAGTGGCTCAAGCAGACGGGCTGACGGCCACCACCGCGTCGTCTAGCACGTCGTCCTCCACATCGTCCACCACGACAGCCCCCGGCACCGGTGCCCGACGCCCGAGGTGGCCGCGGAGGCTGACGAGCAGGTAGGCGACCGCGACGACCGTGACGGCTGCCATGATCCCGAAGATCACGTGGAAGCCGAAGATGGTCACGAGCAGCGCGCCCACGGCGATCGACAGTGCCTGCGGCGTGCCCATGACGACCTCGACGGCCGCGGACACGCGCCCCATGAGCCGGGCCGGGGTGCGCACCTGGATGAGGGTCGTGAACGAGATGATCAGCATCGGCAGCGAGTAGCCGATGACGGCTGCCGACGCGAGCACCAGCCACAGCCACTCGGAGGCCGCAGTCAGTCCGAGGCCGCCGGCCATGACCACGAGCGACACCGCGATGGTCGCCGGCTCGCCGAACCGGTGCACCCAACGGCTCGTGGTCACGCCGCCGAGGATCGCGCCGACGCCCTGCACGGTGACGATGACGCCGACGAACTCGACGGGCTTGTCGAAGAAGTCGGTGATCGCGAACACCGCGGACTCCGAGAAGCCGATGACGACGAGCGTGAGCCCGACGGCGACCAGGGTGTGTCGGAGGATCCGCTCGGACCCCAGGTAGCGCAGCCCTTCGGACATCTCAGCGCGCCAGTGCTGCTCGACGCGCTGCGGCTTGTCCTCGACGAGCGGGATGTGCGCGATGACCACGGCGGCGACGACGAAGGAGACGGCGTCGAGGACCGCGACGGCTCCTCCACCGAGGGTCGCGAAGAGACCGGCGCCCGCGAGGGGACCGATGAGACGGAAGCCCTCCTTGGTGGTCTGCAGTGACGAGTTGGCGTCGACCAGCAGCTCTTCCGGCATCAGCTCCTTGAGCAGGCCGTTGAGGCCAGCCGGTAGGACGACGAACGAGACGCCGTAGCAGAAGGCCACCGCGTAGATGATCCAGACGTCGCTGGCCTCGCGGACCAGCAGCAGTGGCACCACGATCAGCGCGGACGCCACGTTGCCCCAGACGAGGAGCGGCTTGCGGCGCACCCGGTCGATGAACATGCCGAGCACAGGAGCGAACAGCGCGGGGATGACCATCCAGAAGAAGGTCATGCCGGCCTTGCCGTTCGAGCCGGTGAGGCTCTTCACCCACATGCTGAGCACGATGAGCATGAGGGAGTCGCCCAGCATGCTGGCTGTCAGGCCGGTGTAGAGCCGCCGGAAGCCGTTCTGCGAGAACGCCTTGCGCATGGTCACTCCTCGGTCGCGGCGCGGGTGGCCGGCATCTGGTCGGGGTTGGGTACGCCCCACGCCATGAAGGCGCAGAGGCGGGAACCTTCGGGGCGCAGCTCGGGCCGTTCGAGGCGCTCACGCTTCGCCATGAGCAGGGCGGTGATCGCGTGGTTGACCTCGGCCAGCTCATCCGCGGTGAGCCACATGGCGGACTGCGTGATGGACGACGCCTCCCGCCACTTCGGGACGTCGTGCGGACGTCGCTCGCTGGCCTCGAGCAGGCGCGCGACCTCACGATCGATCAGGATGCGGGTGAGGGCGCGCCCAGCGACGGAGAGGTCGGCGTCCTGGCCCGGCTCCGGGTCGTCCCACTGCATGCCGGTGTGCGCGGACTGCCAGGGGCGCTGCCGCCCAGTACCCCCCTTGGCCTCGGTGACGAAGCCGTGCTCGGCCAGCTTGCGCAGGTGCCACGAGCAGTTGGAGGGGCTCTCGCCCAGCCGCTCGCCGACCTCGGTGGCGGTCATCGGTCCGTGCAGCGTGAGCGTCTCGAGGATCGCCATGCGCAACGGGTGCGCGACGGCCTTGAGATCGCCCGGGTCGGTCAGCCGGCGTGGTTGGGTGGGCATGGCGTCGAAGGTACTCTTTCGAAAGAGAACTTTCAACCCGGTCAGCCGCCGTCCTCCCCGTTCAGCCGCCAGGCCGTGAGCCCGAGGCTGACCAACAGCATGATCACCAGGACGACCAGCGCCTGACCGTCCCAGCCCTGATCCATCCAGGGACCGCGCACGAGGTCGCCAGCATGCGTGGTCGGGATGACGTCCGCGACGCGCATCAGGGCAGCCGGCAGCACCTCCCTCGGTGGTCCGGCGCCGCCGAGCATCATGAACACGAAGAAGAGCAGCACTCCGAGGCCCTGCGCGGCTCGCGCGGTGGGGAGCAGGAAGCCCAGCAGTGCTCCGAGTGCCGCGAAGGCCACGGCGGTCACCAGATAGGCCGCGATCACGCCGAGCCAGTTGTGCGGCAGCGCCGCGTGGTACCCGACGACCGACAGGATCGTGAGCAGCACGGATCCGGCGGTGGCGATCACCACCGTCACGACCATGTGCGCGCCGATCAGCGCTGACGGCCTCACCGCCGAGGCGCGGAAGCGACGCAGCACCCCCTGCTCCCGATAGCCGGCCACGTGCACCGGCAGCGACAGGACGCCGGCGGTGGCCGCCACCAGCACGACGTAGGCGGACGTGTAGAAGTCGATCGGCGGCAGACCCTGCCACACCGACGGATCCGGCTGGCTGCCGAACACGCCGTTGAGCACGTAGAGGACGACGAGTGGCAGCACCAGCACGAACATCACCGTCAGCGGCTCTCGCACGAACAGCTTCAGCTCGACCCAGGTCAGAGCGCGCAGCGCCTTCACACGGCCTCACCTGCTCCGTCCGTCCTGGTCAGTGCCAGGTAGGCGTCCTCCAGCGTCGGTAGCTGCACGCTCAGGTCCTCGGGCTCCATCCCGCGCTCCACGACCGCATGGGCGACGCGGGCCAGCAGCGGGCCGGTCCCTCGGACGACGACCTCGTCACCCGTCCGCTCGACAGTCCGCACTCCCGCCAGGGAGTGCAGGCACGTGACGTCTGCCTCGGCGGGTGCCGTGAACCGGACGACGGTCTCGACCTGCCGGGCGGCGACGAGCTCTGCCGCCGTGCCTTCGGCGAGCACGCGGCCCTGGGACAGGATCGCCATCCGGTCGCAGAGCCGCTGCGCCTCGTCCATGAAGTGGGTGACCAGGACGACGGTCGTGCCGCGGTCGCGGACGGCCGACACCAGGTCCCACGCGACCCGTCTGGCCGCTGGGTCGAGACCAGTGGTCATCTCGTCCAGGACGACGAGCTTCGGATCGGACACCAGGGCGAGCGCCACGAACAGCCGCTGCCGTTGTCCGCCCGACAGCTCAGCGAACGCGGCGTGCCGGCGGTCCGCGAGTCCCCACTCGTCCAGCAGCTGCTCCCACGGTGGGCCACCGGGACTGATGGCCGCGAACAGCTCCAAGGCCTCCCCGACCCGCAGCCGATCCGGCAACGCCGAGTCCTGCAGCTGACTACCTACCAGGCGCCGGACCTTCCTGGCTTCCGTGGCAGGGTCCAGACCGAACACCCTGATGCACCCCGCGTTCGGGCGCCGTAGCCCCTGAAGGCACTCCACCGTGGTCGTCTTGCCGGAGCCGTTGGGCCCGAGCAACCCGAAGATCTGGCCGGCCTCCACCTCGAACGAGACGTCGGCGACCGCTACGGTCCGGCCGTACTGCTTGCGCAAGGCACGCACCTCGACGACGGGTGCCATGTCGCGAGTCTCGCGACGAGGGTGGCGGGCGTCCAGGGCCGTGTGGCCCCCTCCTCAGGGCCGAGGGCCATGATGGGACGACGCTGCGAAACGAGAGGATGCCGCCTGATGGCTGGACACGGTCACGACCAGGAGCTCAGCGAGGAGGAGATCGCCGCCCGGTTCGAGCCGCCGAGCTGGGACGAGCGGTACTCCGGCGAGGAGCAGGTCTGGAGCGGCAACCCCAACGCTCAGCTGGTGGCGGAGGCGTCGAAGCTGACGCCCGGCACGGCGCTGGACGTCGGCTGCGGCGAGGGCGGTGACGTCATCTGGCTGGCGCAGCAGGGTTGGCGCGTCACGGGTGCCGACTTCTCTGCGAAGGGCCTCGAACGGGCGGCCCAGCACGCTGAGCAGGCCGGAGTGGGCGACCGCACGGACTGGTGGCAGGTGGACGCCCGCACCTTCGAGGCCGGCGGCCGCGAGTTCGACCTGGTCACCACGCACTTTCTGCACCCGCCGGATGGCGGCATGGTGCAGGTGGTCGGCCGGCTGGCGGAGGCGGTCGCTCCCGGCGGGCACCTGCTCGTGGTGGGGCACGCGCCGTCCGACGTCTTCACGAAGCTGGCCGCGAGCCACCGCAACGCGATGTTCCTGGCCGAGGACCTGCTTCCCGGTCTGCCCGACGGGTTCGAGGCGTTGGTGGTGGAGCAACGCCCGCGGAGGACGGTTCGCGAGGGTGTCGAGGTCGACATCGACGACAGCACGCTCCTCGCTCGACGGGTGCAGTAGGGCGCTAGCTAGGCTCGAGGGATGGCCGAGCTGCAGCTGCTTCGCGCCGACCACGCGCCGGCGGTCCTGGCGTTCGAGACGGAGAACCGCGACTACTTCGCCGCGTTCATCTCCGACCGCGGCGACGACTACTTCGAGCACTTCAACGAGCTGCACGACCTGCGCCTGGCAGAGCAGGAGTCAGGCGAGGGCGCCTACTACGTGCTGGTGGACGACGACGGCTCGGTGCTCGGTCGCTTCAACCTCATCATCGAGGGCGACGTCGCTGAGGTCGGCTACCGCGTCGCCGAGCGAGCGGCTGGCCGCGGCGTCGCGACGGCCGCGGTCCAGCAGCTGTGCCGGCTCGCGTCCCGCCAGCACAGCCTCCGGACGCTGAAGGCAGCCACCCCCCTCGGCAACACGGCGTCCCAGAGGGTCTTGCTGAATGCCGGCTTCGTCGAGGTCGGCCCCGCCGACCCGGAGGACGTCGGCGGGAAGCCAGGCACCCGGTACCAGCTTGAGCTCAAACCTGAGGATTGCACCCGCCGCATGACGGCAGGATGACGTTCGTGGTCCTGAGTACCCCCACGCTGCAGACCGAACGTTTGCGGTTGCGGCCGTTTGGTGAGGCCGATGCTGGCGCCCTGTTCGCCCTGCACAGTGATGAGCACGCGCTGCGCTACTGGGACTCTCCGCCGTGGAGCGACGCTGCACGCGCGCAGCCGTTCATCGAGAGGTGTCGGAAGATGGCGGACGACGGGACCGGCGTGCGGCTGGCGGTGGACCGTCGTGACGACGGGGCGTTCGTCGGGTGGTGCAGCTTCAGCCGGTGGAACCCTGACTTCCGCAGCGGCGCTCTGGGCTACTGCTTCTGCTCGACCTGGTGGGGCCGCGGCTACGCGACTGAGGCGGCCGGCGCACTGCTCGACTGGGCGTTCGACACCCTCGACCTCAACCGCGTCCAAGCCGAGACCGACACCCGGAACACGGCGTCCGCTCGCGTGCTCGAGAAGCTAGGTTTTCTGCTCGAGGGCACGTTGCGCGAGGACTGCGTCGTGAACGGCGACGTGTCCGACTCGTGGGTCTACGGGCTGCTTCGTCGAGAGCGACTGTGACAGGTACGGGCTAGCTGTGGGCTAGCTGCTGCTCCTCGTCACGGCTGGTGGCCTTGAGGCGGTGCGCTCAGTCGGCGTCTGAGCTCGGCGCACGCGTCCGGTTCTGCTCGGCGCGGTGGCGCAGCACCGTGCGCTCGCCCTCGTTCTTGGTGAGCATCGCCGCTTGGGAAAACGCCTGCGCCGCGTCTGCGTGACGCGCTGCCCGCTCGAACAGGTCTCCGCGAACGCTCGGCACGAGGGCCGAGCCGCCGAGCGTGCTGGCGTCGACGTCAGCCAGCACGGCGAGTCCGGCGTCGGGGCCGAACGCCCGCCCGTGCGCGACCGCACGGTTCACCTCGACGACCGGCCCGGGCGCCGCTTCGGCCAGCACGTCGTACAGGGTCGCGATCCGACGCCAGTCAGTGTCCTCGGCTCGCCGAGCCCGTGCGTGCTGCGCCGCGATCGACGCCTGCAGGAAGTACTTCCCGACGGGCTCGCCCCGCGCTGCGAGCTGTTCGGCTCGTTCGAGGGCGGTGAGCCCGCGCCGGATGAGCAGCTGGTCCCAGCGGTCGCGGTCCTGGGCCTCGAGCAGGACCGGCTCCCCGTGGTCGTCCAGCCGGGCGGCCATGCGTGACCCCTGCAGCTCGAGCAGCGCCTGGAGCCCCAGGACCTCAGGCTCGTCAGGGGCGAGGGCCGACAGTGTCCTCGCCAGCCCGATTGCCTCGTTCGCGAGGTCCGGCCGCATCCAGTCGTCGCCGGCCGTGGCGGTGTAGCCCTCGTTGAAGATCAGGTAGATCACGGCCATGACGTCGTCCAGACGCTCCGTCCGCTCGTCCCCGGTGGGAAGCTCGAACGTGGCGCTGCTCTGGGCGAGCGTCTTCTTGGCCCGCGAGATCCGCTGGCCCATCGCGGTCTCCGCAGCCAGGAAGCCCCGGGCGATCTCCGCGGTGGTGAGTCCGCCGACCAGCCGCAGCGTCAGCGCCGCCCTGGACTCGGCAGTCAGCGACGGGTGGCAGGTCAGGAAGATGAGCCGCAGGACGTCGTCCTCGATGTGGTCGACCTGGTCGTCGAGGTCGCCCATCACGACCTCCTCGTCCTCGGCCGCGAGCTCAGCCACCTTGCGGCGCAACGTGTCCGCACGGCGGAAGTGGTCGACGGCCCGCCGCTTGGCGATCGCCATCAGCCAGGCCGCGGGGTTCTCGGGCACGCCGGAGGAGGGCCACTGCTCGAGCGCGGCCACCAGAGCATCCTGGGCCACGTCTTCAGCCAGCCAGACGTCCTGCGTCATGCGAGTGAGGGCGCCGACGAGGCGAGCCGACTCGGCCCGCCACGCGGCGACGATGGCGTCGTTGGTGCCATCAACCCCCGTCTGCGCCGGCATCATGCCAGCGTAGTGAGGCCTTCAGCGGGCGTCGGTCACTCGCCGGGAGCATCCGGCCCTTCGGAGATCTGGCGCAGCGTCGCGACGACGGTGACCTCGGGCCAGTGCTTCGCGTGCAGCTCGGCGAACTCCTTCTGATCGGCGATGGCCTCCTCGACGCTGTCGTACTCCAGGAGCGCCCAGCCGCCGACGACCTCCTTGGCCTCGGCGTAGGGGCCGTCGACGCGCGTCACCTCTCCCTTGCGGACGACGAAGTTCACGGCGTCCTCCGTGCCGAACAGGCCGCCGCCGTCGAGGAACACGCCGTTGGCGGCCCGCTCGCCGATGTAGGCGTCCATCGCGTCGAACAGCGACTGGGGCGGCGTCCCGATGCCCTCTTCCATCCGAACCAGACCCATGAAACGCGGCATGGTGATCACTCCTGCTCTCCGGTGGGCTTGCTTGTCACCCGTACGTCGAACGGTGCGACGCGTTCTCGACATCGACCCTTCCAGGTTCTCGCCCGCTACGAGAGCAGGTGCGGTCGGAGGTGCTGGCCGAGGAGGTCCGCGAGACGGTCGGCCTCCTGCTCGATGGCTTGCCGTGGGGCGCGCTGCTCGCCGAGCCAGGTGACGGTGAGGTCGTCGCCCTTGCGCGCCCAGGTGCCGCGCACGACCCCACCCACGATCATCGGGTTGGCCTTGCGGGTCATCAGGTCACGGTGCGACGGAGGAGTGACGTGCGCATCCTTCGTGCCAGGCCCGATCACCCACTGGTCGTGCCCGGGGAGGAGCCGGACGGCGTCCGATGGAGTCGTCGCCTCGAGCGCGGCGACATGCTCGCGCAGGGCGTACGTCGCGGTGCCCTCGACGTCGACCGCGACCAAGCGGTCGCCCAGCTCGGCGAACCAGACCTTCAGACGCTTGGTGCCCGCGCTCAGGCCGTTGCCGAGCCAGTAGTGGAGGTGCTCCAGCGTCGCCGGCCCGTACGTGCCGAAGTACGCGGTGACTGCCCGCGGCCCCGCCTCGTCCAGCTCGGGAATGCCCTTCCACCGCGGGTTGCGGTCGAGACGCTGGAACGTCGGCGCGCCGTCGCGAGGGGGCCCGAAGCTCACGTCGCCCTGCCAGGTCAGCGGCTTGATCAGCGTGCCCGCGCCGTCGTCGAAGACTGGCTTGAGGTGCCGATAGGCGCGGTGCCTGGCCAGCGCTTCACCCAGCTCGGCGATCGTGAGGGGGCCGTTGTCCAGGGCGTCTCGCACGGCCGCGCGGAAGTCCGGCCAGTCCGAGGGCGCGAGGCGGTAGTACTCGACCCAGCTGGGCAGCTCCCACTGCTTGCCGGCGGATCGCAGAGCCAGGTAGATGCCGCCGTCCTCGGGCGAGAGGTAGTGCATGGAGCCGCGGAACGCGAACACCTTGATCACCTCGCCGTTGGCAAGCGCCGCCGCGAGCTCACCCGGTCGCGACTGCTGGCGACGGGTTCGGATGGCGAGCTCGGCGAGCGACTCGTCCATCGAGAGCACCGCGCCCAGCCGTCGGACCACACCGGCGACCGACTCTGAGCCGATGGGCTCCAGCAGGTGTCGTTCCAGTCGCCAGGCCAGGGCCTGTGCCCACGTGACGGAGCTCTCGGTGCCCATGGAGGCAGGGTCGCATCGATTCCGGACGAGGGGCTTCCGGTGAGTGCTGCGCCGCGGGCCCTAGTCTTCGCACATGGCGCAGTACCAGCACGAGCTGACCGCGGACGTCGACAGCTTCGTCACCTACCTGGACCAGGCGATCCCGCGAGGCAGCATCACCGCGAAGTTCGAGGCGGGCTCTGACAGCAGGGTCGGCGACGCCCGCATGGTCGTGCGTGCCTACGAGCGCTTCAGCGCTATCGGCGGCAACCGCGTCAGCCTCTGCATCAGCATCCTCGCGGTCGGAGAGCAGCTGGCTCTGTCTGCTGTCACCGCCGGTGGTAGTCAGGCGATGTTCTTCAAGATCAACAGGTTCGGCGAGGACGCGTTCCTGACTCACGCGATCCGAGCGATCGAGGCGTACACCGCTGCTTGAGGGCCTGGCGAGTCTGGCCGTCGATGTCACAGCTGCCGCGCGGCCGGTGTCTTCATGGCATGACCACGATCAAGCCAACAGCCATCAGCGGTTTCGACGTCGGCGTGAGCGCCGAGCACGAGACCCGGATCCCCGCCGCCCGGATCACCGGACTCAAGGGAGCGCTCGTCAAGCACTTCGTCCAGAAGAAGCTCGGCAAGGTGCCCAGCAGCGTGGGCGTCTACTGGCACAACCCGAAGGTACTGATGGCGACCGGAGCCTTCGGCGGCAAGCTGCAGAAGTGGGACGCCTGCGACGAGAGCCTCAAGTCGTTCGCGCACATGGCGGTGGCCTCCCTGATCGGCTGCACCTGGTGCCTCGACTTCAACTACTTCGAGGCGCGCAACAAGGGCCTCGACGTCGACAAGGCGCGTGAGGTTCCGCGGTGGCGCGAGTCCGCCGCCTTCACGCCGCTGGAGCGCGACGTCCTCGGGTACGCCGAGGCGATGAGCCAGACCCCGCCGACAGTGACGGATGAGCTCGTGGACCGGCTGCACGCCGCCCTCGGGCCAGCCGCTGTCGTCGAGCTCACCTCGGTCATCGCGTTCGCCAACATGACGACCCGCGGCAACGTCGCGCTCGGCATCGAGTCCGACGGGTTCGCTGCGGCCTGCGGGCTCAAGCCACTCGCCGAGAGACCGCAGGTAACGTCAGCGTCATGAGGGACGACGCCTTCATCGCCCATCGCAGCCTGCTCTTCACCGTCTCCTACGAGATGCTCGGCACAGCCGCCGACGCCGAGGACGTCGTCCAGGAGACGTGGCTGCGGTGGGCGGCCCTGGACGACGCCGAGCGCGGTGAGGTGCGGGACGCGCGCGCCTACCTGGTGCGCATCGTGACGCGGCTGTCCCTCAACCGGCTGCGGACGCTCGCGCGCCAACGCGAGGACTACGTGGGGGAGTGGCTGCCGGAACCGCTGCTCACCAGCCCGGATGTCGCCCAGGACGTCGAGCTCGCGGACAGCGTGTCGATCGCGATGCTCGCGGTGCTCGAGACGCTGCTGCCCACCGAGCGGGCGGTCTTCGTGCTGCGTGAGGTCTTCGATGTCCCGTACGACGAGATCGCCGAGGCGATCGACAAGTCGCCGGCGGCGGTGCGCCAGATCGCCACGCGGGCGCGCAAGCACGTCGCTGCGCGCCGCCCGCGGACGTCGGTGAGCCGCCAGGAGCAGAAGGTCGTCGTCCAGCGGTTCCTCGACGCGCTGACCACCGGCGACCTGCCCGGGCTCCTGGAGGTGCTCGCTCCCGACGTCCTGGTCGTCGGCGACGGCGGCGGCCTGGCGCCGACGATCCCGAAGCCGGTGCGCGGGGCGGCGAAGCTGGCTCCCGTCATGGCCGGGTTCGCCGAGCAGGCGCCAGGGATGAAGGCATTCGTCGTCGACCTCAACGGTGGGGTGGCGGCGCGCATCGACCCCGGTGGCGAGAACGACACGGCCGTGTCGTTCCTCATCGAGGACGGCC
>DASSTJ010000207.1:0-9693 GCA_035707965.1 Actinomycetales bacterium | reverse complement strand
GCGCTCACCGTGGCGTGCGTGCTCAGCATCAGCGCCGACGACTTCCGAGCGGTGATGCAGCGCCATCCCGTCGTCGCGCTCGCGGTGCTCGACGACCTGGCGCACCGGCTGGAGCAGAGCCGTCAACGGGTGACCCACCTGTCCGCCGGCACCGTCGACCAGCGGGTCGCCGCCGCGCTCCTGCGGCTCGTCGACGTCGTCGGCGAGCCGCAGGGCTCAGCGATCCTGCTGCAGCTGCCGTTGACGCGTGCCGACCTCGGCTCGATGAGCGGCACCACCACCGAGTCCGCCAGCCGCGTGATGAGCCGGCTGCGTCAGGACGGCGTGATCGAGTCCGGACGGCGCTGGACGTCCGTGCTGGACGTCGAGCGACTGCGCGCCCTCGCCCGGGGCTGAGCGCCGGTCGCTACGGACGCGGGTTGTCACCGCCCTGACCCGGGCCCGGGCCCTGGCCCGGGCCGCCGCCCTGACCCGGGCCGCCACCCGGGCCTCCGCCACCGCCGCCCGGCCCACCGGCCGGCGGGCTCGGGGGCGGTGCCGCCTGCGGGCCGGTGCTGAGGTAGAGCACCACGGTGGTGTCGCCCCGCACGCGGGCGCCCGGCCCGGGCGAAGCGTTCGCGACCGTGCCGACCGGCAGGTCGGAGGCCACGCCCTTGTCGCTCACCTTGAAGCCGAGCCCCACCGCAGCGAGAGCGTCGCGCGCCGCCGCGACCGACCCGCCGATGATGGACGGCACGGTGACGCGCTCGCCGTACATGACCTTGTCGCTGGGGTCGGTGAACTTCTCCACCGGCTGGCCCTTCAGGGCGGTGCGCATGAAGTCGGCCCAGATCGGTGCCGGGATCGTCGCCCCGTAGACGGTGCCGTAGGAACGGCCGGCCAGCGTGAAGTGCTTGAGCGGCTTGACGGCCTTCTCGTGGCCGACCCAGACCGCCGAGGCCATCTGCGGGGTGTAGCCCGCGAACCAGGCGTCGGTCGAGCTGTTCGTCGTGCCGGTCTTGCCGGCGGCCGGGCGGCCGATCGAGGCACCTCGGCCGGTGCCACCGGTGATGACGGCCTCCAGGGCGACCGTGACGCCGCGGGCGACGTCCGGGTCGACCGCCTTCTCGCAGCTCGGCTTGATCGTCTTGTTCAGCTTGCCGTCGCGCGTGGTCACGGAGGTGATCGGCATCGGGGCGCAGTACATGCCGTCCGCCGCGAACGTGGCGTAGGCCGCGGCCATGGTGAGCGGCGCGATGGTCTCCGATCCCAGCGTCAGCGAGCCGATCGGTCGCACCTTGGTGCTCTCCTGACCGCCCGGCTGCATCTCGGTGGTGGGCGCCGCCAGGTGGATGCCGAGGCGACCTGCCATGTCGGCGACGTCGCAGATGCCGATCTCTGCCTCCAGCTGCACGAACGCGGTGTTCACCGAGTGGCGCGTGGCGTCGATCAGCGTCATCAGGCCCCGCTCGTGGCCCTCGGCGTTGTAGGGCTTGTAGGGCGCCGTCGGCCGCAGGTCGGTGCAGCTGCCCGGCTTGAAGTCGTTGCGGGTGAAGGGCGTGCCGCCGGGCGGCGCGTCGACCTTGCTCTTGAGGGCTCGGCCGTCCTCCAGGGCCGTGGCCAGCGTCACGGCCTTGAACGTCGAACCGGTCTGGAAGCCGCTGGCGCCGCCGTACTTCTTGTCGACGTTGAAGTTGACGCTCGTCTGGCCCTTCTTGGCGTTACGTCCGTACGGCTTGCTCTGGGCCATGGCGAGCACCTTGCCGGTGCCCGGCTCGACGACGGAGATCGCGGAGGCGACGTCCGGCTTGTTCTTCGCCGGCACCCGCTTGTGCACGGCCGCCTGCGCGTCCTTCTGCACGTCCGGCTCCAGCGTGGTCTGAACGGTCAGGCCGCCGCGCTTGACGAGCTGGCGGCGCTCGTCCTGCGTGTCGCCGAACGCCTTGTCGTTGAGGATCGTGCGGTACACGTACTCGCAGAAGAACGCGTACTTCGAGGCGTCGCAGCCGTTGCCGGTCTTGCTGACCTTCAGTGCCAGCTTCGTCTTGACGGCCTTGTCGTAGTCCGCCTGCGTGATGGCGTGGGTGTCGAGCATGCGCCGCAGGACCACGTCCCGCCGGCCGAGCGCGGCCTTGGGGTTGGTCGTCGGCTGGTAGTAGGTCGGCGACTGCACGATGCCCGCCAGCGTGGCCGCCTGCGGCAGCGTCAGCTTGGCCGCCGACGTGGAGAAGTAGTGCCGGGCCGCCGCCTCGACCCCATAGGCACCGTCTCCGTAGTACGCGATGTTGAGGTAGCCCTCGAGGATCTGCGACTTGCTCTGCTTCTGCTCCAGCGCGACCGCGTACTTGGCCTCCTGGATCTTGCGGGACAGCGACTTGCGCACGGCGTCCTTGGCCGCCTCCTCGTCGCCGGCGTAGAGCGCGTTCTCCTGCAGGGTGAGCTTCACGTACTGCTGGGTGAGGGTCGACGCCCCCTGCGTGTCGTCGCTGGAGGCGTTGTTGACGGCCGCCCGCACGATGCCCTTGAGATCGACGCCGCCGTGCTCGTAGAAGCGGTAGTCCTCGATGGCGACCTGCGCCTTCTGCATGACGGGCGCGATCTTCGACAGCGGGACGACGATCCGGTTCTCGCTGTAGAACGTGGCGATCAGCGAGCCGTCAGCCGCGAGGATGCGGGACTGCTGCGCCAACGGGCTGGCCTGGTACTCGGCTGGCAGCGAGTCGAAGAAGTCGACCCCACCGCGCGCGACGGCGCCCGTCGCCCCGATCGCCGGCATGATGAGCCCGGCCCCGATCAGGCCCGCGACGACCGAGGTGGCCACCAGGGACGCGAGCAGCACCAAGACGCCGCCGAGGCTCTCGCCGCGGTCACCACGCATGTCGTCTCCGTCGTTCGGGGGCGGTTCGTCCCACCACGAGGCGGGCACAAGCCTCCCCAGACTAACGCGGGCGGCGTCTCCCTCCGACTCTCCGCGTGGTGTCGCGACCCACGGTGACTAGTCACTCCGGGCCTCCTGGATGGCCACGGTGGGTCATGGTCCCGCGCACGCTTCCCGCCTACCTTCGACGTGGGGAGGTCAGCCCGAGGCCGAGGAGCCGACCTCGATGCAGGGAAGTGGGAGTCCGATGAGCGTGAGTGCGCGCACGCCTGTGCCCGGCACGGTGGCGACCGGCGCCGCGGTCTGGGCGGAGGACTGGGCGGCGCAGGGAGCCTGCCGCACCGGCGACCCGGACACGCTCTTCGTCCAGGGCGCGGAGCAGAACCGTGCGAAGGCCGTGTGCATGGGCTGCCCGGTCCGCACGGAGTGCCTCGCCGACGCCCTGGACAACCGCGTCGAGTTCGGCGTGTGGGGCGGCATGACGGAGCGCGAGCGTCGGGCCCTGCTGAAGAAGCGCCCCAACGTCACGTCCTGGCGCCGCCTGCTCGAGCACGCCCGTGCCGAGCACCTGCGTGCCGCCCAGGCGCAGGCCGCCGACGCCACCGAGCGCGTCGCCGGCTGACGCGCGCTGCGCTCATCCGCCGAGGCCGGAGCCGATCTCTCGCAGGCCGGCGAGGTCGTGCACGTCCTCGGCGCACGCGGGCACGCGCACGACGGGCACGTCCGGGTGCGCCGCCGTGAACCGCTCGGCCAGGGCCGCCTCCCGCTCGGACACGCGCTCCCGCTCGGCGTGCAGACGCAAGAGCTGCGCGGTCAGCGCGTGCTCCTTGTCGCCGGCCAGCGTCTCGGCCGCAGCGAGCGCCCGCTCCGCCGAGAACGGCGTGCTGCCCGCGGGGTGCACGCGGTTGAGCACGAGGCCGGAGAGCGGCATGCGGTCCTGCGAGAGCCGGTCGACGAAGAACGAGGCCTCCCGGAGCGCGTCCCGTTCTGGCGCCGCCACGACGAGGAACGACGTGCCTGACGCCTGAAGCAACCGGTACGTGGC
Source organism: Actinomycetales bacterium (assembly GCA_035707965.1). GTDB lineage: Bacteria > Actinomycetota > Actinomycetes > Actinomycetales > Angustibacteraceae > DASSTJ01. The sequence continues at coordinate 5,791 of DASSTJ010000207.1, read as the reverse complement.
GTCGGCGCGCTCCCGGAAGCCGCCGAACATGGTGTCGAGCGCCGCGACGAACGTCTGCACGTCGCTCAGGAAGTGCGCCCCCAGCAGCCTCGTCATCGTGTGCGTCACGAGGCTGATCCCGGCCGAGAACACCTTGAGGTACGCACGGCCGCCAGCCTTGGCGGGCGCGGTCAGCAGCCGGATGAACCGGCCGTCGAGGAAGAGGCCGAGCCGCTGCGGAGCGTCGAGGAAGTCCAGGGCTGATCGTGAGGGCGGCGTGTCGACGACGATGAGATCCCAGCTGCCGTCCTCGTCCGCGCGGGCGCGCAGCTGCCCCAGCTTCTCCATCGCCATGTACTCCTGCGTTCCGGCGAACGAGCTGGACAGCGCCTGGTAGAAGGGGTTCGCCAGGATCTGCTTCGCCTTCTCCGGATCGGCGTGCGCCTCCACGACCTCGTCGAAGGTGCGCTTCATGTCGAGCATCATCGCGTCGAGGTGACCTCCCGCCGACTCGTCGACCCCGGTGACCCGCCGGGGGGTGTTGTCGAGCTGGTCGAGGCCCATGGACTGCGCGAGCCGCCGCGCCGGGTCGATCGTCAGGACGACGACCTGCCGTCCGCGTTCGGCCGCCCGCAGCCCGAGCGCGGCAGCCGTCGTCGTCTTGCCGACCCCACCCGAGCCGCAGCACACGACGATGCGTGTGGCCGGGTCGTCGATGAGCGCGTCGACGTCGAGGTGGGTCGGGCCGTGCCCGGAGCGAGGGTTCATGACATGCCCTGCTCGTGGAGCAGCTCGGCGAGCTCGTAGAGGACGCCCAGGTCGATGCCGCCCGGAACCTCGGGCAGCTCGTACACGGGACGCCCGCACGAGGCGATGGACTGGCGCTCCCTCTTCTCCAGCGCCACGCGTGCCGCCCGGCGGGCGGCCTCGTCGAGCAGGCCGTCGACGACGTCCGGGCCGTCGGGCAGCCCTGCCGCACGCAGGCCGGCGGCGACCTCGTCGCGGTCGAGCTTGCCCTTGCCAGCAGCCGACAGGCGCCTCGCCGGCAGCAGGGGGCTGCGTACCTGGTTCACGACGATGCCCCCGACCGGCAGACCCGCGGCAGTCAGGTCGCGCACGCCGTCCAGCGTCTCCTGCACGGGCATCTCCTCGAGGAGCGTGACCAGGTGCACCGCGGTCTGCGGGGACTGCATGAGGCTCACGATGCGGTCGGCCTGGCTGCGTATCGGTCCGACCCGCGCCAGGCCGACGACCTCGGCGCCGACGCCCAGGAACCGGGTGATGCGACCGGTCGGCGGGGCGTCGAGCACCACGGCGTCGTAGACCGGCCGCGCGGCCTCGCGTCGACGGACCGCCTCGTAGACCTTGCCGGTGAGCAGCACGTCCTGGACACCGGGCGCGATGGTGGTGGCGAAGTCGATCGCCCCGACCTTCTCGAGCATCGAGCCGGCCCGGCCGAGCTTGTAGAACAGCTGCAGGTACTCCAGTAGCGCCGCCTTCGGGTCCACCGCGAGACCCAGCACCTCGCCCCCGGCGTACGTCGCGATCTTGCGCTCCGCGTACGGCAGCGGAGGGACGTCGAAGAGCTGCGCGATGCCCTGACGGCCCTCGACCTCCGTCAGCAGCACCCGGCGCCCGTCGCGGGCCAGCGAGAGGGCGAGCGCCGCCGCCACGGTGGTCTTGCCGGTGCCGCCCTTGCCGCTGACGACGTGCAGACGCACCCCGTCCCAGTCGCGTTCGGCCTCCGGCATGGCACGAGGCTACCGATCGGTACCCGAGCGGTCGCGCAGAGAAGGGTCGGGCGCTGCGGCGACCGGCTCAGCGTGGGGTAAGGGCTCCGAGGACGGCGGGCCACGCCGTCGACAGCGGGTCGATGAGCGCGAAGTGCTCGACCCCGGTCAGCTCCACGAGCCGCACCCGGTCACCCGCACCGGCGTCCGCCATGGCCGCCGCGTAGGCGCGTGAGACCTGGATGGGCACGAGCGGGTCCTCCGTCCCGTGCAGGACCACGACGGGAGCGCCAGGCAGCAGGGCGGCCGGGTCGGCGACGGCGAAGCGGTCGGGGACGTCGTCCGGGCCTCCGCCGAGCAGGTCGTGGGTGGCGCCGTCGCCCAGCCCCAGCTGGTGCGCGTGACGCAGCGCGCACACCCCGGCCAGGTCCACGACCAGCACTGCGCCGGCATCCGGCCGGAACCACGGTGACCCCGGTGGGAGGCTCGGGCGGCTCGCCGCCCACGTGACGAGGTGCCCACCGGCGGAGTGGCCGAGCAGGACCACTCTCGGCAGTGCCGTTCCGACGGCCTCCGCCACGAGCCGGGGCACGAGGTCGACCGCTCGAGCCACGTCGTCGAAGGTGCCAGGCCAGCCTCCGCCGGGCTGCCCGGTGCGGCGGAACTCGATGGACGCGACGGTGTGGCCAGCGGCGGCCAGCGCCTGGGCCATCGGCCGCAGGTGCAGGCGGTCGTACCCCACTCGCCAGAAGCCGCCGTGCACGACGACGACGATCGTGTGGTTGTCCTGGGACGCCGTCGGCAGGTACACGTCCACGACGTGCTCCGGGAGGTCGCCGTAGCGCAGCACCGTGTCTGGCGGAGGGGCCGGGCGCGACAGCACCTCCCGCGGGTCGTGCATCAGAAGGCCCGGGTCGGCTGCCACGCGCCGTGGACGCCGCGAAGGACCTCGCAGAGCTCGCCCACCGTCGCGTAGGCGCGGACGGCGTCCACGCACGCAGGCAGCACGTTCGCACCGGCGGTCGCGTCCGTGCGCAGTCGCTCCATCGCCGCCCGCCACGCGCCGTCGTCCCGCTCGGCCCGGACCCGGCGCACGCTCTCGGCCTGGCGCGACTCGCCCTCCGGGTCGGCTGCGAACACCTCCAACGGCTCCGCGGCGGAGGCCCAGCGGTTGACGCCCACGACCACGCGCTCGCCGGCGTCGACCGACCGAGCGTGCCGGTAGGCGCTCTCGGACAGCCGGTCGGCGTACCAGCCGGACTCGATGCAGGCCAGCGAGCCGCCCTGCTGCTGCACCGCGTCCATCTCGTCCCACATCCGGCGTTCGAGGTCGTCGGTGAGCGCCTCGACGGCGTACGAGCCGGCGAGCGGGTCGACGGTGTGCGTCAGTCCCGTCTCGTGGGCGACCACCTGCTGGGTGCGAAGCGCGAGCGTGGCCGCCGCCTCGGTCGGCACCCCCACAGCCTCGTCGTAGGCCGACACGTGCAGCGTCTGCACGCCGGCCAGCGCCGCCGCCGTGGCCTCGATCGACGCCCGGACCACGTTGTTCAGCGGCTGCTGCGCCGTGAACGTCGACCCGGCCGTGAACGCGAAGATACGCAGCTGCTGGCTGCGCGGGTCCTCCGCTCCGTACGTCTCCCGCATCAGGCGCGCCCACACTCGACGTGCGGCGCGCAGCTTCGCCACCTCCGGCAGGAAGTCCATCGTGACCGCGAGGAACGTGAAGAGCGTCGGTGCGACCTCGTCGACCGAGACGCCGCGTCGCACCGCCTCGTCGAGGTACGCCCTGGCGTTCGAGAAGGTCCAGGCGACCTCCTGCACGGCGTCCGAGCCGGACTCCCGGATGTGGTACCCGCTCATGGCCAGCGGCACCCAGCTCGGAGTGGTCCGGGCGCAGTACTCGATCGTGTCGACGGCCAGCCGCAGCGCGGGCTCGGGAGGCACGATCTGGGTACCGCGGGCGACGTACTCCTTGAGCACGTCGTTCTGGATGAACATGCCGAACTGGTCGGGGTCGACGCCGCGCTTCTCGGCCAGGGCCACGAAGAGCGCCGCCCAGACGTAGCCGATGGAGTTGGCCGTCGTGCGCACCTGCGACAGCTGCTCGAGCGGGATGCCGTCCATCAGCACCTCGACGTCCGCGAGGGAGTCGATCGCCACGCCGACGCGACCGACCTCGCCGGCTGCCTTCGGGTCGTCGGAGTCCAGACCCATCTGGGTGGGCAGGTCGAGCGCCACGGAGAAGCCCGTGCCGCCGGCCGCCAGCAGCGAGCGGAACCGCCGGTTGGACTCGGCGGGCGTGCCGAATCCCGCGTACTGGCCCATCGTCCAGACCTTCGGCTCGGCGCTCACGCCACGGGTGTACGGATACTGCCCGGGGTGCTCAGCGTCGTCCGGGGCGTAGTCGGTGTCGAGGTGGTTCACACGCGCTCCTCGTCCGGTGCCAGGCCTGCCTCGAGCCGGTCGCGCAGCACCCTCTTCGCGATCTTGCCGGTGGAGTTCAGCGGGAACGCGTCGACCCGGTGCGCGACCTTCGGCTTCTTGTACGACGCCATGCGCGACCGGCAGTGCTCGATGACCGCGTCGGGGCTCACGTCGCGGCCGTCGCGCACGGTGTAGACGGCGACGACCTGCTGCCCCCAGTCGGGATCGGCCACGCCGAGCACCGCGACCTCGCCGACACCGGGCACCTCGGCCACGACCTCCTCGACCTCGCGCGGGTACACGTTGTAGCCGCCGGTGATGATCATGTCGCCCTTGCGGTCGACCAGCCAGAGCCGCCCGGCGTCGTCCAGGCGACCGAGGTCACCGGTGCGCAGCCAGCCGTCGACCACGGCCTTGCCGAGGTCCTCGCGGTGGCCGGCGTTCCAGTAGCCGGCCATGACGTGGTCGCCGCGGGTGCAGACCTCGCCGACCTCGCCGGGCGCGAGCGGCCGCAGCTCGGGGTCGTCGGGCTGGACGACGCGCAGCTCGACGCCGAGAGCCGGCCGGCCGGCGCTCGTCAGCAGGTCCGGGCGGGCCTCGCCGTCCACGCCGAGACCGGCCGCGTGGTCCGCGGCGTCGAGCACGGTGACCGGGGGGATCGCCTCGACGAGGCCGTAGTACTGCACGAGGTTCGGGGTGAGCAGCGCGTGAGCCTGACGGATCTGCTCGGCCGGCATGGGCGCGCCGGCGTAGCCGAGCATCCGCAGGCGCTCGCGCACCTGCGCGAGGGTCGCCTCACCGACCGGGTCGGTCGCCAGCGCGGCCAGTCGCGAGACCATGGTCGGCACCATCGCCGTGTGCGTGACGCCGCGGTGGACGACCGCGTCGGCGAAGACGTCCGGGTCCCAGCCCGGCAGGATGAGCTGGCGCGCACCGGCGACGAGGAACGGCAGCACGAAGAGGCCGCTGGTGTGGGTGATCGGCCCGGCGTGGCAGTAGGCGGAGTCGCCTGCCGGCGGACCGCCCAGCACGTCGTGCGTCATGTTGACGACGCTGGCGAACCAGTTGCGGTGCGTGCGCTGCGCGCCCTTGGGGTGCCCGGTCGTACCGGAGCTGTAGTGCAGGCCGCAGAAGGCGTCGGGGCTCGGCGCGGGCAGCGTCGCGGTGGAGCCCCGGGCGAGCAGGTCCTCGTACGACCGTGGGGTGCCGCTGGAGGCGCCGGTCACGACCACGCGGTGGGCCCCCACCTGGTCGACCAAGGGAGCCACGTCGTCGCTGAACCGCACGTGGTGCACGAGAGCCGCGGCGCCGCAGTCGGTGGCGATGCGTTGCCAGTCGCTCGGGTGCAGACGGTAGTTCAACGCGACCCGCACCAGCCGGGCCGCCCGGATCGCCAGGTCGGTCTCGAGGTAGGTGGTCGTGTTGGTCTGCAGGTCGAGGACCCGGTCGCCCGGCTGCAGGCCGAGGCCGTGGCGCAGCCCGTTGGCCAGTCGGACGACCCGCTCGCCGAGCGCGGAGAAGGTGAGCTGCTGCTCGGTGCCGGACGAGTCGGGACCCTCGACGGCGATCCGGTCCGGCCAGCGCGCCGCAGCGCGGGTGACGAGCGTGCCGACGTCCACGTCAGTCCTCCTTCATGGTCATCGTGTCGTGGTCGTCGG
>DASSTJ010000206.1:0-4617 GCA_035707965.1 Actinomycetales bacterium | reverse complement strand
GCGATCGGCCTGCTCGTCATCGGCGTGCTCCTGCTGGCGGCGTTCAACATCGAGAAGCTGCCGCTGCCTGGGCGCGGCCAGACGTACCATGCCGACTTCTCGGAGGCCGGTGGGCTCAAGGTCGGCGACGAGGTGCAGGTCGCCGGCGTCAAGGTCGGCAAGGTGAAGAGCATCGAGCTGGACGGCGGGCACGTGGCCGTCGCCTTCACGGTCGACCGTGGCGTGCGCTTCGGCCGCGACACCGGCGCCGCCGTGAAGACGAAGACGTTGCTGGGCAAGAAGTACCTGGCCCTGACACCGGCCGGCAGTGGTCAGCTCGACAGCGACAGCGCGATCCCGCTCCAGCGCACCGTCTCCTCGTACGACGTCATCGACGCGTTCAGCGACCTGACCACCACCACCGAGAAGATCGACGTCCCCCAGCTGTCGGCGTCCCTCGACGTGCTGGCGAAGGAGTTCAAGGACAGCCCGCCGCAGGTGAAGGCCTCGCTCGACGGACTGACCCGGCTGTCGCGCACGATCTCTTCGCGCGACGACGAGCTCAGGCAGCTGCTCGCGCACGCCAGGGCCGTGAGCGGCACCGTCGCCGACCACAACGACCAGGTGGCGGAGCTGATCACCGACTCCGACCTCCTGCTGGCCGAGCTGCAGCGCCGACGCGACGCCATCCACACGCTCCTGACCAGCACGTCGGCGCTCGCCACCCAGGTCACCGGGCTCGTCCGCGACAACCGCGCCCAGCTCGCGCCCGCGTTGGCGCAGCTGCGCACGGTGCTGGCGACCTTGCAGCGCCACGAGAAGGACCTCGACGCGGGCATCCAGGCCATGGCCCCGTTCACCCGGCTGTTCGCCAACACGCTGGGCACCGGGCGCTGGTTCGACACGTACATCCCGAACCTGGTGCCGGTGGGCGGCACGATACCGACGCTGACGAAGGGGGCGGGCTCATGACGACCTCGCGACTGCGCCCGGTGACCCGGCTGCCGATGCTCGTCGTGGCCGCGCTCGTCGTCGCGCTCCTGGCCGCCCTGGTGACGCTCGGACCTGGCTGGGGCGCCGTCGCGTTCTGGCGGCACCCCACGACGACGGTGACCGCGCACTTCACCCGTGCGGTCGGCCTGTACCCAGGCTCCCAGGTGCGCGTGCTGGGCGTGCCCGTCGGCACCGTTCGGTCGGTCACCCCGGAAGGCACGTCGGTGCGCGTGGTGCTCGACGTCGACGGCGACCAGAAGATCCCCGCCGATGCCAAGGCGGCCGTCATGTCGCCGTCCCTCGTCAGCGACCGGTACGTGCAGCTGCTGCCGGCCTGGACGGGTGGGCCGGTGATGAAGGACGGCGGCGACATCCCGGTCGACCGCACCGCGGTGCCGGTGGAGCTCGATCGCGTCACGAAGAGCCTCGACGACCTGGCCGTCGGCCTCGGGCCTGACGGCGCCAACGCCAACGGCTCCCTGTCGCGGCTTCTCGACACGGCTGCGCGCAACCTCGACGGCCAGGGGGACGACGTCAACCAGGCGGTCACCGAGCTGTCCAAGGCGGTCGGCACGCTCTCCGGCGGCCGCGAGGACCTGTTCGGCACCGTGAAGAACCTGCAGTCGTTCACCAGCACGCTGGCCGTGAACGACGACCAGGTGCGTCAGCTGAACAGCCGGCTGGCGAGCGTTGCCGACCAGCTGTCCGGGGAGCGCGACGACCTGGCGCTGGCCCTGAAGAACCTGGCGGTCGCGCTCGACGAGGTGTCGACGTTCGTCCACGACAACCGTGACGTGCTGACCCACGACGTCTCGGCGCTGACCGACGTCACCAGCACGATCGCCAAGAAGCGCGACGCCCTGGCCGAGACGCTCGACAACGCGCCAGTTGCCCTCTCCAACCTGCAGAACGCCTACAACCCGGCGTCCGGCACCCTCGACACCCGCGACAACGCCGAGCAGCTGAAGAAGCCTGAGCTGCTGCTGTGCGGGCTGATCAACGACCAGCTCGGGCGGTCGACGACGTGCGCCGCGACCCTGGGCAAGCTGCTCGACCCGGTGCTCGCACTCATCGCGCAGGTCACGGGCGGGCGCACGCTCCCCGGCGCTTCCCCCACCTCGCTGACCGATGCGCTGACGGGAGGGGTGCGATGAGCCGCGGCCGCCGCATCGTCACGCTCGCGGGGGCAGTCCTGCTGTCGACCTCGCTGACCGCTTGCCAGGGCACGTACGACGTGAGCCTCCCCGGTGGCGGAGCGGGCGGCCCGTCGTACCACGTCACCGTGGAGCTCGCCGACGCCCTCGACCTGGTGCCGCAGTCGGCCGTCAAGGTGGACGACGTCACCGTCGGCTCGGTCGAGGGCATCGAGCTGGACGGCTGGACGGCGCGCGTGCGGCTGCGCGTGCAGGACCACGTGCGGCTCCCCGACAACGCCACCGCCGAGCTGAAGCAGACCAGCCTCCTCGGCGAGAAGTACGTGGCGCTCGAGCCACCGACCGGTGCCAAGCCGGTCGGCAGGTTGTCGGACGGCGACGTGATCCCGTTGTCCCGCAGCGGTCGCAGCACCGAGGTCGAGGAGGTGCTCGGCGCTCTGTCGCTGCTGCTCAACGGTGGGGGAGTGGCGCAGCTCAAGACGATCGAGACCGAGCTGAACGCGGCGCTGCACGGCAACGAGAGCACCGTGCGCGACCTGCTGCACCGCCTCGACGACGTCGTCGGCAGCCTGGACGCGCAGAAGTCCGAGATCGTCCGCGCGATCGACAGCATCGACGACCTGTCTGCCACGCTCTCGAAGCAGCGCGACGACATCGCCACCGCGCTCGACGACCTCCCCGCCGGGCTGAAGGTGCTGGCCGACCAGCGCAGGCAGCTGACGACGATGCTCACCGCCCTCAGCGACCTCGGCGACGTCGGCAGTCGCGTCATCCTTGCCTCCACCGCCGACACCGTCGCCAACCTCAAGGCGCTCCAGCCGGTGCTCAGCAAGCTGAACGAGGCCGGCGACTCACTGCCCGCGTCGCTCGAGCTGCTGCTCACCTACCCCTTCCCCGACCGCGCGCTGGACGCCATGAAGGGCGACTACACCAACCTCCACCTGACCATGGACCTGGACGCGCGGTCGCTGCTCAGCCTCGCGGGTCTCGACGTCGGTGACCTCGGCTCGCGCCTGCCAGGCGTCACGACCCTGCCCGACCTGTCGACGGTCCCGGGCCTGGAGAACCTTCCCGGTGCTGGCGACCTGCGGGGCCTCCCGAGGCAGGGGGGAGGGGACTCGGAGACGTCAGGCCGCGGCCCGACGCTGCCCGCGCTGCCCGGCCTGCCGACGTCCTTGTCCACTCCTCTGCCGGGCCTGCCCGGTGGGACGTCGCCGTCGAGCCCTGCGCCGGGGGGCGTCCTCGACCCCGGCCTGCTGGGGCTGCTGCTCGGCGGCCTGGCGACCGGCGGCCAGGGAGCGCAGCGATGATCCGCCGGGGAGTGAAGCTGCAGCTCGCGGCGTTCGCCGCCATCACGCTGGTCGCCGTCAGCGTGCTGTCGGCCCGCTACGTCGGCCTCTTCGACCGGCTGGCCGGCGGCTCGTACGTCGTCACCGCGGACTTCGCCGACTCCGGTGGCATCTTCCGCGGCGCCGAGGTCACCTACCGCGGCGTGACGGTCGGCAAGGTCGACCGGCTCCGGCTCACCGAGGGCGGCGTGCTGGTCGACCTGCGCATGGACTCCGGCAGCCGGGTGCCGCGGGACACGGAGGCGGTCGTCGAGAACCGGTCCGCGGTCGGCGAGCAGTACGTCGACCTGCAGCCGCGGCAGTCCGGCGGGCCGTACCTCACCGGGGGCGCACGCATCCCCCGGTCGAGCACGCGCATCCCCCCGCGCATCGACCAGGTGCTGCTGCACGTCGACGACCTCGTCGGGTCGGTGGACCAGGGCGACCTGCGCACCACGGTCTCGGAGCTGGGCAAGGCGTTCGCCGGCACCGGGCCGGACCTGCAGCGGCTCCTGGACTCGGGCGACGCCCTGACCCGGTCGGCGACCGAGGCGCTGCCCGAGACGGTCAAGCTCATCGACGACGGCAGCACGGTGCTCGCGACCCAGCAACGCTCCGCGAGCGACATCAGGTCCTTCGCCTCCGATCTGGCCGACCTCTCGTCCACCCTCCGCGGCAGCGACGGCGACCTGCGGCAGGTGCTCGACCGCGGCGTCGTCGCCGCGCAGCAGATCGACGGCCTGCTGCGCGACAACCGCACCGACCTCGGCGTCCTGCTCGCGAACCTCGTGACGATCGGCCAGGTCGCCGTCACGCGCACCGGCGGCATCGAGCAGATGCTCGTCACCTACCCGGACGTCGTCGCGGGCGGCTTCACGGTCGTACCCGGTGACGGCACGGCGCACTTCGGTCTGGTGCTCAACCTCGACGACCCGCCCGCCTGCACGCGTGGCTACTCCGGCACGAAGCGCATCGACCCGAACCAGACTACCAGCCTGCCGCCGCTGAACACCGGCGCCCGGTGCGACGAGCCGCGCGGCTCGGCGACCGACGTCCGCGGCGCCCAGAACGCCCCCACGAAGCGAAGAGGTGAGCGATGACCAGCACCGAGCTGACGACCACCGAGCCGACGACGACCGAGCCGACCACCACCGAGCCGACCA
>DASSTJ010000205.1:0-10885 GCA_035707965.1 Actinomycetales bacterium | reverse complement strand
TCGCCGAGCGGCTGTGCAGCGCTCGGCGTCCGGTGATGGTCCTCGGCCACGCAGGCCGCGACCCGAAGGCCTTCCACCAGCTCGTCGACCTCGCCGAGCTCGTCGGCATCGGTGCCGTCGACACCGGAATCCGGCTCAACTTCCCCAACCGGCACCCGCTGTGCGCGACCGGGACGGACGCCCTCGACGACGCGGACTGCGTGCTCTTCGTGGACGTCAAGGACATGGGGAAGCCGACGCAGCGGCTGGACTCGACCACGCGCACCGTCGTGTCCAGGATCGAGCCGGGTGCCGTCGTCCTCGACCTCGGGTTCAACGACGTCGGCATCTCGTCGTGGAGCGAGGACTACGCCGAGCTGCTTGGAGCCGACGTGCAGGTCACCGCCGACACGGCCGTGGCGCTACCGCTGCTGCTGGAGCTGTGCCGGACCCTCGTCGCGACGGACGACGCCGAGACCGCGGCTCGCCGGCAGGCCTGGCGCGACGACCTGGCCACCCGGCACGACGCGACGTGGCAGTCGTGGCGCGAGCAGGCCGCGGAGCGGCACGACGACTCGCCCGTGTCGACGTCGCGCCTCGCCGCTGAGGTCTGGGAGGTCGTCAAGGAGCACGACTGGGTGCTGACGGCCGGTACGGCCGCCGAGTGGGCCCGGCGCACGTGGGACTTCGACGAGCCGTACCGCCACCCGGGCCGTCAGCTCGGCACGGCCACCCAGATCGGGATCTCGCTCGGCGTCGCCCTGGCGCACAAGGGGTCCGGGCGACTGGTGGTGGACCTGCAGCCGGACGGCGACCTCATGTTCGACCCGGGGGCGCTCTGGGTCGCTGCCAAGTACGAGCTGCCGCTGCTCGTCGTCATGTTCAACAACCGCGCGTACTACAACGACTGGGAGCACCAGGAGCGGCTCGCCCGCCAGCGCGGGACACCGGTGGAGCGGGCAGCCATCGGCATGGAGATCGACGACCCCGCCCCTGACTTCGCCGCGCTCGCGAGGTCGTTCGACTGGTGGGCCGAGGGGCCGGTGACGGACCCGGACGCCGTGAGCGCGGCCCTCAGACGGGCAGCGGGCCACGTGCTCGGTACCGGACGTCCGGCGCTGGTCGACGTGGTCTGCCAGCCGAAGTAGCAGGTCAGGACGCGGAGACCCACGACTGCCGGACGAGGGTCAGCCAGCGCGGCGTCTCGGCCAGCCGCTGCGTCGTCTGCGTCGAGCCCTGCTCGGCCACCGCGCCCTTGCCGGCACGCACGGCGCGCGGGCGCACCATGGCCACGGCGGCCCCGTCCTCGACGAAGAGCGCTGAGGGCAGGGACGTGCTGAGCATGAGGGGTTCTCCCGAGCTGGACGATGACCGATGCGGTACCTCAATTCAACGCCCGGGGAAGGGGTGCTCATGACCAATTTCCGTGTGAGTACCGACACACAGAGTGACGGAGCGTCACTTTTGGTCGGTTTTGCGCCTCCGGTGAGCGACGGTCAGCGCCTGATCCGAACGACGTCGACGGCGCACGCGCGGCCGGCGGCGACGACGCAGCGCCCGGTCACGGGCCCTCTCGCCGTCACCCCACCAGCCGGTTCGGCTCGCCCTCCGACGCGGCGAGCCCGCGAAGGACCTCGGCCGACGTGCGCACGTGGCACATGCGCGGGAACACGTGCTCCATGAAGAACTGACGCTGCAGCTCGAACCCGTGGCAGCAGTCGCTGACGACCGTCACCTGGAAGTCCATGTCGCGGGCGGCGAACGCCGTCGACGCGATGCCGACGTGCACCGAGCCGCCGACGAGCAGGATCGAGTCGATCCCTCGGCTGCGCAGTGACAGCTCGAGGTGGGTGCCGCAGAAGGCGCTCCAGCGGTGCTTGGGAACGTCGTAGTCGCCCGGCTGGGGAGCGATCTCCCGCAGCACCTCGAGGCCCGCGCTGCCCGAGGCGTGCGGCGGCTTCGTGCGCAGCGGGTTGTCGGGTCCCCAGGGCCTGAAGTGGCTGTCCGTGTCGGCGATGCTGCGCGCGAAGTCCATGCCGTCGGCGCGGTGGTCCGCCCGGGCGTAGAGCACGGGGACGCCTCGACGGCGGCAGCCGGCGATGAGCTGCACGGTCGGCTCGATCGAACCCGCGGCCTCGATCGGCTCCCGGTAGGCCTCGAGCATGTCGAAGACGACGAGGCCAGTGGTCGCCGGGTCGAAGGTGTCCGTCATGGTGCTCCCGTTCTGTTGCTGGGCGTGTGTCACGACGTGCCTGGGACGACGGGTCAGTCCAGTCGCTCGTTGGTGCTGAAGTCGTAGTCCTTCGAGATCACCGACCGGAAGGTCCACCTGACGTCGCCGCCGTCGTCGCCAGGTCGAAGGGCGTTGCGCAGCCAGGACGCGATGAGCTCGAACGCCTCGTTCGCCTCGCCCGAGCGGAACCGGCCGGGCATGGTGTCGTTCAGCCAGCCGTGCGGCATGTCCGGGTAGATGACGAAGTCGTAGCTGCGCCGGGCCTCCTCGAAGACGTCCCGCACGCGCCGCACGTCGTCCACGGACATCGTGTGGTCCCGTTCGCCCCAGAGACCCAGCACCGGAGCGGTCCCCGTGCGCAACGCCGTCTCGTAGTCGCTCGACCGCGGGCCGTCCGGGCGGAACTCGCGCGCCTGCGCTCCGCCGTACAGCATCACGACCGCGTCGACATCCGGCCGTTGCGCGCTCGCCAGGATGCCGTAGCTGCCGCTGCGACAGATGCCGATCACCGCGACCGGGGTGCGGGCACCGCACCCCGGCTGCCGGCGCGCGAAGGAGATGGCCGCGTCCACGTGCCGCAGCACCGCCTCGTCCGGCACGTCCGGCAGCCTCTCCTCAGCGCCCGTGAGCTCCATGTCGGCGTAGAAGTCAGGGGCGACCGTCACGAAGCCGGCGGCGGCGAAGCGGTCCGCGAGCTCGATGGTGTGCTGCACCACGCCGTACCGCTCGTGGCAGAGCACGACGATCGCTGGCTCGTGGCCGCCGGCCTCGGGGGGAAGACCAACCCAGGCGGCCGACGTCCCCCCGATGGCCGTCAGCTCGCGCGGGTCGATGCGGTCCGTGGGCCCACGCGACTCCGGCGGCAGCAGCGCGGGCACGCCCGGCGTCTCGACACACATGCGGTCTCTCCCTCTCCCGTCGACGTGCGCCGGTGGTCGGCGCGGCCCACCCGGCTCAACCGGCCTTCGTGCCGGCTCGGAGGAGCTGCTCGTACTTCTTGGCCAGCGCCGTCCGGTCCTTCACGAACGCCGGCACGTCCAGCTCGACGGTGGTGGCCTTCGCGAGCGGCTCGCCCGGCTGCGGGACGGGCGGCAGTGCCCCCAGCTCCTTGTCGACGTCGAAGCCTGGCTGGCTCAGCTCGAAGTCGAGGTACAACGTCGCACCGGCGGGGTTGTCGGTCGACGCCATGACACCACCCGCGTCGTACCGCACGACCACCGGTGAGACGACGTGGCCCTCGTCCGCGCCGTAGCTGACCGGCGCCCCCTTCCCGAGCAGACGCTCGACCGTCTGGGAGTACAGCGAGAGCGCCACGTCGAACTGACCCGCTGCCATGAGGTCGCCCTGCACGGTGTGTCCCTTGACCACCTTGGCGTTGCTGGCGATGGAGTGGAACATCGCGTCGACCTCGTCCTGGGACTTCCCTTGGTCGAGGTAGTACTGGCTGACGGTCGCGTACCAGTCGACGTCGTTCAGCTCCAGCGAGATCCGCCCCTTCCACGTGGGGTCGGCGAAACCGCTGTAGTCGCCGGGGATCGACGAGGTCGGCGCGCCCTTGGTGTTCCAGCCGGCCACGAACGCGAGCCTGCGCACGCCGGTCCAGCGCTCGCCCTTGCCCTTGGGCGACATGGCGTCGCGGTAGGGCGAGGAGTACACGCCGAGCACGCCCTCCGACTGCGCTACCTGCATGTCCGGTGACGGGTTGACGAGGACGTCGTTCTGCGGCTTGCTGGCCGCCTTCTCCTGCATGACGCGCTGCAGCACCGACTCCGAGTTCGCGTTGTAGACCTCGACCTGGATGCCGTACTTCTTGGTGAACGCCTCGGCCATGCTCTTCTCGTCGTTGTACCCGGAGTACACGGACAGGGGGCCTTCCTTCCTCGCCGCCTCGACCAACGCCTTCTCCCGGGCTTCTCCGGTGAGCCCGTCCCAGGGATGCTGCACCGCCGTCGTGGACGGCGACTCTCCCGGGTTGCTGGCGCCGGCGAGCGACCCACCGCACGCGGCGGTACCGAGAACCGCGAGCACGGCCCCCGTGACTGCCACGCGTCGAGTGACACGTCGAGCGAGATGGGCATGGTGCACCGTCCTGCGTACCTCCAGGTGGGGACCGGACGTGCATGTGCTGGTCGTGCCGCGGCGCCTCAGGTCAGCTGCTGGGCACCACCGTGACGTTGTGCGGGTCGACGGTCAGGTACACCTCGTTGCCCTGCGGGATGGACACCGAGGGGTTGCACTGCACCCGCAGCTCGAACTTGCCCACCCCGATCACGTGGTCGACGCTGTCGCCCATGAAGGCACGGGTGAGCACCGAGCCCCGCCACTCGTTGCGAGAGGTTCCCGTCGTCTGCGTGGAGATGCTCAGGTTCTCGGGGCGCAGCGACACCAGGACGTCGGCCCCGGCAGCGGCGCCGACGGCCGACGTCGACCACAGGGTTCCTTCGGCCGTGTCGATGCGTACCTCGTCGCCCTCGACCTTCGTCACCTTGCCCGGGAGGAAGTTGCTCGTGCCGATGAACTCCGCCACGAACTGGGTCCGCGGCTGCGTGTAGATCTCGCGCGGCTTGCCGACCTGCTCGATCTTGCCCGCGTTCATGACGGCGATCCGCGACGACATCGCGAGGGCCTCGGACTGGTCGTGCGTGACGTAGACGGTGGTCAGTCCCAGCTCGCGCTGCAGGCGCTTCAGCTCGAAGCGCATGGTCTCGCGCAGCTTGGCGTCGAGGTTCGAGAGCGGCTCGTCGAGCAGCATGAGCTCCGGCCGCGTCACGAGCGCCCGGGCCAGCGCGAGCCGCTGCTGCTGCCCACCCGACAGCTTGGTGGCCGGCCGGTCGGCGAACGGAGCGAGCTCGGTGACCTCGAGCACCCGCATGACCTGCTCCTTGATGTGCGCACCGTCCAGCCGGCGGCGGCGCGGGGCGACGTCGAGCGGGAAGGAGACGTTGCGGAACACGGTCATGTGCGGCCAGATCGCGTACGACTGGAACACCATGCCCAGTCCGCGCTGGTTGGCGGGCACGTTCACGCGACGCTCGCCGTCGAACATCGGCTTGCCGTTGAGGGCGATGACTCCGTTGTCCGGACGTTCGAGCCCGGCGACCGAGCGCAGGGTCGTGGTCTTGCCGCATCCCGACGGGCCGAGCAGCGTGAACAGCTCCCCGTCCTGCACGTCGAAGGAGATGTTGTCGACGGCGAACTGCCGGTCCTGCTCGTCGGCAGCGGCTCGCCGTCGCTTGCGGCCACGGCGCTTGCCGCTGTCGACGGGTCCGTAGCTCTTGGACAGCGACTCGATGGTCAGCATGGAGAAGGCCTTTCCGTGACCGTCAGGTGTTGTTCGATGCTTCGAGCCCGACGCGAGCGCCGAACCGGTAGGCGACCAGGACGAGGGTGACGAGGATGAGCACCATGCCGACGCCGATGGCGGCCAGCGTGGTGAGCTGCCCGTTCTCGAACTGCTCCCACAGCAGCACGGACAGCACCTCCTTTCCGGGGCTGTAGAGCAGGATCGTGCTCGAGAGCTCGCGGAACGAGACGATGAGGATGTAGATGAACCCGGCGAGGATGCCGCTGCTGGCCAGCGGCACCAGCACCCGGCGGAACGTCTGCGACCACGAGGCGCCCGACACCATCGCGGACTCCTCGAGCTCGCTCGAGAGCTGTGCCATCGCCGCGGACGCGTACCGCATGCCGTAGGGCATGTACCGGGTCGCGTACGAGATGAGCAGGATCAGCAGCGTGCCGTAGATCGGCAGCGGCACCCGCAGGTAGACGAAGGAGAGCGCGACGCCGAGCACCAGGCCCGGGATGATGAGCGGCGTGAACGCCAGGAGGTCGAGCAGCCGACGCCCGGGAGCGTTGGTGCGGACGACGACCCACGCGACGACTGATGTGATGAGCATGACGACGATGGCCGAGCCCAGCCCCAGGATGATGGAGTTCTTGAGCGCGGTGGCCGCGAGCGGCATGTGGATGACCTGACGGTAGTTGTCCAGCGTCATCGTCTTGATCGCCTGCCATGACGGCGCGGCGTAGAACTTGAGCAGCGAGGCGTAGACCAGGACGCCCACCGGCATGACGACGGAGATGAGGAAGTAGACGATGACGCCGGCGCCGACGAAGGGCCTGGCGCGACCGAGCTCGACCGGCCGGGGTCGGAAGGCCTTGCCGGTGATCGTCTGGAAGCCCTTCGCGTTGCGCGACAGCCGAGCGCCGATGAAGACGCCGGCGGCCGCGATCGCGAGGAGGGTGATCGCGTAGGCCCCGGCCGAGCCGTAGTCGATCGGGTACTGCCTCAGCACGAAGTAGATGCGACTGGTGAAGACGTAGATCCCGTTCTGCAGGCCGAGCAGCGCGGGCACCTCGAAGCTCTCCAGGGACTGGACGAACATCAGCAGGACCGAGGAGATGATCGCCGGTCGCAGCAGCGGCACGGTGACCCGCCGGAGCACGGTGAGCTTCCGCGCGCCGCTCATCAGCGCGGACTCCTCGAGCGACGGGTCCATCGCCCGGAAGGCAGCGACCATCAGCAAGAACGCCACGGGGGCGAGGTGGAGACCCTGCACCCAGACCATTCCCCAGATGCTGAACACGTTGATCGGCGAGTGGCCGATCAGGGGCTCGAAGAACAGCGTGTTGACCAGCCCGATGCCGGGGTCGCCCAGGAAGATCCACGAGGCGGTGTAGAGGATGCCGGGCACGATGAGCGGCACCAGCGACGCTGCGAAGAACAGACCCTTGAACGGCGCGTCGGTCCGCACCTGCACGTAGGCCAGCGTGGTGCCCAGCACCAGCGCCAACGTGGCCGAGCCGACCGCGAACAGGAGCGAGTTGCGCAGCATGGAGCCGGCTTGCTGGTCGGCGCTGTAGGCGCGAGAGAACGCGGCGAACGACAGACCGCTGCTGCCGGTGAAGGTGTCCCGGAACAGGTACACCAACGGCACCAGAGCCAGGTACCCGACGACCACGACCGCACCGCCGACCAGCAGCGTCCGCGGCGTCAGCCACCGGTCCGCGACTCGGCGGACCAGGCTCGTGCCTTCGCGCACGTCCGAGGTGGGGACGGTGGTCGTGGTCATCGGGCTACCTCTCGTCACAGAGCTTGTCGGACGACAGGCCGGGGGCGTGGCCCCCGGCCCCCGGCTACTTCTTCGCCGGGGCGACCTTCACGCCGCGCAGCAGGGCGTCGTACTTCTTGTCCCACGTATTAGCGTCCGTGGCCAGCGTCTTGACGTCGAAGTCGGCCAAGGTGATGCCGTCGAGGCTGGTGTCACCCGGCACCTTCGTCGACGGGGTGAGGTGCAGGTCGACGAGGACCTTCTGGCCGTCGGTGAGCATCCAGTCGTAGAACAGCCACGCGGCGTTCGGGTGCTGCGCCTCGGCCACGATGCCGACACCGTTGGGGCGCGGGAAGGCCGGCACCGACGTCGTGCCGTCCGCACCCTTGTAGGCCACGGGAGCGCCGTCCTGCTTCGCCCGCTCGGTGATGTAGGAGTAGTTCATGCCGTCCATGGCGGTCTGGCCGGCCGCGAGCAGCTCCATCATCGTGGTGTGGCCCTTGGCCGCCGTCGCGTTCGCTGCGATCTTCTTCCAGAGGTCGTCGACCTCCGCCTGCGACTTGCCGTTCTTCAGCCAGTACTGCGTGACGTTCTCGAACCAGTCGCTGTCGCTGATCTCGATCTGGAACTTGCCCTTGTACTTCGGGTCGGCCAGGTCCTCCCAGGCCTTCGGCTCCTCACCCGGCTTGATGAGCTTGGTGTTCCACGCCGGCAGGAAGATGTTGAGCCGGTCCGCCGTCCACCAGTCGAACTTGAGGTTGTCCGGCACCGCGTCGAGCGACGTGCCCTCGAACTTGGCGAGCTGGCCCTCCTTGCCCAGCGTCTCGAGCTCGAGGAAGTTCGTCTCGATGGCGTCGGCTCCCGGCCGTCCCGCCTTGCCTTCCTGCAGGGCCCGCTGCAGCACCGTCTCGGAGTTGCCCCGGAACACGTTGACCTTGATGCCGAACTGCTCGGTGAAGGCCTTCGACACCGCGTCGGCCACATCGCTGGTCATGGAGGTGTACAGCGACAGCTGGCCCTCCTTCTTGGCCGCGGCCTCGGCCGCTGCCCGAGCGTCGGCCCCCTTGGAGTTGAGGTCCTTGTACACCTTCGCCGCGGCAGAGTCGCCGTTGTCGCCGCCGGTCCCAGCCGGGCCCGACCCGAGGTCGGCGGCGCCACCGCCGCCGCAGGCCGACAGTGCCAACGTGAGGGCGGCGATGCCCGTCACCAGAGCTGATCTGCGCATCAGAGGTTCCTTCGCTTCGTGGTGGGTCGCAGTCAGCCGGCCTTCGGCGCGCTGCGGATGAGGTCGTCGTACTTCTTGCTCCACTCGCCGCCACCCTCGGCGATGGAGTCCTGCGGGACGTCGTACGTGACGGCGTCGGCCGGGATCGGGTCGTCGTACCCCGGCACTGACTTGGCCGCGGGGACCCGGGTCGCTTCGGCGATCACCTTCTGGCCTCCCGTCAGCACCCAATCCATCCACAGGGTGGCCGCGGCGGGGTGGCGGGCCTGCGCCATCAGGGCCACGCCGTTCGGCCGGATGATGACCGGCTCGACCGCCGGCCGCCAGGCGAGCGGGGCGCCCTTGCGAACCGCCTTGTCGACCGTGTGGCTGTAGATCGAGAGGGCGACCCCGAACTGGCCGGCGGTCAGCAGCTCACCCTGAACCGTGTGCCCCTTGACGACCTTGGCGTTGCTGACGATCTTCGTGAAGAGGTCGTCGACCGCCTGGTCGGACATCCCCTTCTCCTTGGTGAGGTAGGTGTGCATGGCCATGTACCAGTCCCAGTCCCCGAGCTCGAGGGAGAGCTTTCCCTTCCACCTGGGGTCCGCGAGGTCCGTGAACTGCGTCGGCGGGTCCTTCACGAGGTCGGTGTTCCAACCGACGACGAAGGCGTTGAACCGTGAGGCCGTCCAGTCCTTGAACGTCGACCCCTTGCGCAGGTTGTCGAGCCCCGGCCCCTTGTAGGGCGCGAGCACGCCCTCCTTGCTCAGCACGTTGAGCTCGGCGTCGTTGGTGTCGACGATGTCGTTCGACGTCTTGTTCGCGCTGTGCTCCTGGAGCGTCCGCTGCAGCACCGTCTCGGAGTTGGCGCGGAAGTTGTTGACCTTGATGTCGGGGTACTTCTCGTTGAACGCCTTGATGAGGTCCTCTTCGTCGGTGTTGGACGTGTAGATGTCCAGCACCGACCCTTCCTTCTTCACGGCGTCGAGGAGCTTCTGCTCCCGGTCGGCACCGGTGAGGGCCTGGTACGGGCCGTAGATGCCGGCCTTCTCCTGGCTCCCGGCGTCCTTGCCAGCACCGTCGGCGCTGGACGAGGTGGGTGAGGCTCCGCAGCCGCTCACGAGCATGAGGCCGGCGGCGAGTGCCACGAGGGACGAGCGAGCCTTCATCGGGTTCTCCCTGTCCTGCTGGGCGGCTAGCTGGGGTCGTGGAGCGGTTCGACGATCGTGCTGGGCTGGTCGGTCGCCCGGTGGCGTGACGCGTTCTCGAGCGCGGACGAGAGCAGCTCCCGTCCCTGCTCCGGGGACAGCTGCATCGAGTGGCGCTCGATCTGGTGCAGCCGCATCGTGCGCAGGAGGCCCGTGTCCTGGATCGCCAGGTACCGAGCGGTGTCGTTCTCGTCCAGGTTGAAGTGCTGGTGCCAGGCCCACCGCGGAGGAGCGAACAGCGTGCCCTCCGACCACTCCACGGCCTCGACGGGCTCGTCGTCGTAGTTGATGAGCGAGTAGCCGTGACCCTTGACGACGTAGAGGTACGCCTCCGTGGTGTGACGGTGGCGGACCGACGGGGTGCCCGGCTTCAGCTCCGAGAGGTGCGCCGAGAGCACCTCGTAGTCACCGAGGTCGAAGTAGTGGCCTCGGTTGTTGCGCCACGGGCGCTCCGGCAGCTCCATCTTGCGCAGGTCATGCGGCACGACGAGCCCAGTGGTCGGAGGGTGCTGCCGGTTGAACTCGTCGCGCACCGCGATCTCCGAGCTGTCCAGGTTGCGCTTCTCGCTGGACAGGACACCGAATCCGTACTTGTCGCGCATGCACCCTCCCAAGGGGCCCGTGGTGTTCTCTCGATGAGACGAGACGCTACACCGGTTTGGTATTTTGGTCTAACCATTCTCCTAACGATTTGGTCGCGGCGCCCCAGCCCCGGTCCCCCCGGTGGCGGAATGGCTGGTCCTGGGCTCGCTCGCACCCGTCGTCGTCAGCAGCCGGTGCAGCTCGTCGACGCTGGTGTCGAGCATCGCCAGGCGCGACGCCTCGGCGATCGGGAGCACCATGTCGACCTCGGCGGCCATCTTCTGCGCGTTCGCCAGGTCCTTGACGTGCCACGTCAGGCGCATGAGCTCCAGCTCGCGCAGCGTGCGGCTGTCGGTGGGACCGGCCTCCAGCGCCGCGCGCACGTCCGGCACGCTGAGGCCGTAGGCGGCCGCCAGGCTCAACGCCTCGCGGATCGCGGCGATCTGCGCCCAGTGGATGAGGTTGTTCACCGTCTTGGCGACCTGGCCCGCCCCGAGCGGGCCGAGGTGGTGGATGGCCGAGCACCATGGTGCCAGCCCCGCCCGCGCCCGCTCCAGGTCCCGCTCGTCGCCACCGACGAGGAGGTTGATCGCGCCGGCCTCGGCGCCGCGGACTCCGCCCG
>DASSTJ010000204.1:0-3301 GCA_035707965.1 Actinomycetales bacterium | reverse complement strand
CGTGCTCGCGCAGGTACATGCGCACCAACGTGGCGATCTGGTCGTTGCGTGACCGTCCGGCGCGCAGGCGCCCTCCGACGTCCGCACCGGCGCGCTCGATCAGCCCGCGCTCGAGCGCGGAGTGCACGTCCTCGTCGTCCGGCTCAGGCGCGAAGGTGCCGTCGACGACGTCGGACTCGAGCCGGTCGAGGGCGTCGAGCATCGCCGCCAGCTGGGCGTCGTCGAGCAGTCCGGCACCGTGCAGCACGCGGGCGTGGGCGCGGGAACCCGCGATGTCATACCGCGCCAGCCGCCAGTCGAAGTGCGTGCTCTTCGACAGCGCCGCCAGCGCGTCGGCGGGACCGCCGGCGAACCGGCCGCCCCACAGAGCGCCCGCGTTGGTGCTGCCCTCGGTGTGCTCGGGTCCCGAGTGGTCGGCCATCAGTCGGTGCCCGCTTCCATGGCCGCGCTCTCGAGCGCGACCTCCTCGTCGCCCACCACCGCGGGGTTCGCCGCGATCTGGTCGGCACCACCAGCGGGGAGGGCGCCGAAGAGGGTGCCGTGCTCGACGAGCACCTGCCCCTGGTCGAGCGGCTGGCCCGCGTACGCCTCGAGCAGCGCGCGCGAGTCGGCGATGTCGAGGTTGCGCATCGTCAGCTGGCCGATGCGGTCGGTCGGGCCGAACGCCGCGTTCTCGGTGCGCTCCATCGACAGCTTGTCGGGGTGGTAGGAGAAGTGCGGCCCCTCGGTGCGCAGGATCGTGTAGTCCTCGCCGCGACGCAGCCGCAGCGTCACCTCGCCGGTCACCACCGACGCGATCCAGCGCTGGATCGACTCGCGCAGCATCAGCGACTGCGGGTCGAGCCACCGGCCCTCGTAGAGCAGCCGACCGAGGCGACGCCCCTGGGCGTGGTAGCTGGCGATCGTGTCCTCGTTGTGGACCGCGTTGAGAAGCCGCTCGTAGGCGGCCCAGAGCAGCGCCATGCCGGGCGCCTCGTAGATGCCCCGCGACTTCGCCTCGATGATGCGGTTCTCGATCTGGTCGGACATGCCGAGGCCGTGGCGGCCGCCGATGGCGTTGGCCTCGTGCACCAGAGCCACGGGGTCGTCGAAGGTCGTGTCGTTGATCGCCACCGGGCGGCCGCCGGAGAACCGGATCGTCACGTCCTCGGTCTCGATGCTGACGTTCGGGTCCCAGAACCGGACGCCCATGATCGGTTCGACGGACTCGAGCGACACGTCGAGGTGCTCGAGCGTCTTGGCCTCGTGCGTGGCGCCCCAGATGTTCGCGTCGGTCGAGTACGCCTTGTCGGGCGAGTCGCGGTAGGGAAGGTCGTGCTGGGCGAGCCACTGGCTCATCTCGGCGCGTCCGCCCAGCTCGGTGACGAACTGCGCGTCCAGCCACGGCTTGTAGATGCGCAGGTTCGGGTTGGCGAGCAGGCCGTAACGGTAGAAGCGCTCGATGTCGTTGCCCTTGAAGGTCGAGCCGTCGCCCCAGATGTCGACGCCGTCCTCGCGCATGGCGCGCACCAGCATGGTGCCAGTGACCGCACGGCCCAGCGGCGTGGTGTTGAAGTACGCGCGACCCCCTGACCGGATGTGAAAGGCGCCGCACGCAAGGGCGGCCAGCCCCTCCTCGACCAGCGGCCGGCGGCAGTCGACGGCTCGCGCCAGCTCGGCGCCGTACTGCAGGGCGCGTGCCGGCACGCCGTCGATGTCGGGCTCGTCGTACTGCCCGATGTCCGCGGTGTACGTGCACGGCACGGCGCCGTTCTCGCGCATCCACGCCACGGCGACCGACGTGTCCAGTCCGCCGGAGAAGGCGATGCCGACGCGCTCGCCGACGGGAAGGGAGGTCAGGACCTTGCTCAACGTGGGTTCCTCTGGGTCGTCGGATGGTCGGGTCGGGGGGACTGCTTGCCGGCCGCACGCGCCGAGGCGGTCGCGGAGGCCGCGGAACCGTCGGCGTCCGTGCCTTCCGCCAGCGCCAGCAGCTGGGCCGCCAGGTCCGGGCCGCCGTCCGGATCACGGCAGATCAGCAGCACGGTGTCGTCACCGGCGATCGTGCCGAGGAGGTCGGCGACGTCGGCGTGGTCGAGTGCCGAGGCCAGGTAGTGGGCGGCGCCGGGCGGGGTGCGCAGCACGACGAGGTTGGACGACGACTCCGCCGACACCAGGACCTCGGAGGCCACCTTCGAGAGCCGCACGTCGTTCAGCTGGTCAGCGGCGCGCGGCGTGCGGTCACCACCTTCGCCCGCGACCGCGTAGACCAGCGCACCTTCGTCGTCCCTCACTCGCACGGCGCCGAGCTGCACGAGGTCGCGCGAGAGCGTGGCCTGGGTCGTCTCGATGCCGTCGTCGGCGAGCAGGTCAGCCAGCTGGGTCTGGGAGCGCACGCGCTCACGGCCGAGCAGGTCCGCGATGCGTTGCTGCCGTGCCGCCTTCGTCTGGGCGACGCCGCTGCCCCGCACCGCCGTCACGACGGCGCTCGCGCGGTGCCCGTGACGACGCCGGTCGCGGCGTCCGCCGCTGCCGTCGCTGCCGCCGCTGCGTCGAGGATGCCGGGCAGCGCGTGGACGAAGGTGCCCGCCTGGTCACCGGTCAGCACCAGGGGCGGGGCCAGGCGCAGCGTGCTGGGGTTGACGGCGTTCACGATGAAGCCGGCGGCCAGCGCCGCGGCCGCCGCCTGCGCCGCGACGGGGCGCGTGAGGGCGATGCCGAGAAGCAGGCCCTCCCCTCGCACGCCGCCGACGAGCGGGTGCCCGAGAGCGAGGACGTCGTCGTGCAGGCGTCCACCGACCTCGCGCACGTTCGCCAGCAGCCCGTCGCGCTCGATGACGTGCAGCGTCGCCAGGGCGGCGGCTGCGCTGACCGGGTTGCCCCCGAACGTGGTGCCGTGCTGACCGGCGCCGAGCAGCCCGGAGGCGCGCTCGCCCAACGTGACGACTGCGCCCACGGGGATACCGCCCCCGAGACCCTTGGCCAGCGTGACGACGTCCGGGACGACGCCGTGCCGGGTGTGGGCGAACCACGCACCGGTGCGGCCCATGCCGGTCTGCACCTCGTCGACGACGAGCAGCGCACCGACGCGCTCGGTGAGCCGGCGCGCCTCGGCCAGGTAGCCCTCGGGCAGCGGTCGTACGCCGGCCTCGCCCTGCACGGGCTCGAGCACGAGCGCGGCGACCTGGTCGTCGAGCGCCGCCTCGAGCGCCGCGAGATCACCGAACGCCAGGTGCTCGACGCCGCCGGGGAGCGGCTCGAACGGCTCGCGGTAGGCGGGCTTGTGGGTGAGCGCGAGGGCCCCCAGCGTGCGGCCGTGGAA
>DASSTJ010000203.1:0-5571 GCA_035707965.1 Actinomycetales bacterium | reverse complement strand
TGCACGGCCAGGAGGGTCTGGTCGTCGGCGCGAGTGGCGCTGATTCCGAGGGCCGCGAGGTTCGCGTCGTTCTCCAGCCGTACGTCGCACTCGACGATCGAGCGCAGGTGCTCCACCAGGTGCACGGACGACCAGCCGGGGACGCCGGGGGCCAACGTGATCGTGTCGCGACGGGTGTCGACCAGCCCGGGGCTGCCGACCGTGACCGCGGCGACCTCGCCGGCGCGGACGCCGGCCTGCTGCAGCGCCTCGTGGAGCACCGAGGAGATGGTGCGGAGGATCTCGCCGGCGTCGCTGCGGCGTCCGGTGCGGCGCACCATGGCGAGCTGGGCGCCGGTCAGGTCGGCGACCGCGACGGTGACGGACCGCGCGCCGACGTCGACGCCGACGACGGGCGCCGCTCTGGCCGCCAGGCTGAAGCGGGCGGCAGGCCGCCCGACGCCCCGCGACGTGCTCGGGGCCGAGTGCTGGGTGAGCCAGCCGTCCTCGACCAGGTCGTCGACGGCCTGGGCGACCGTCGGGCGAGCCAGACCGGTGCTGGCGGCGAGCTCGGAGATCCGCAAGGGCTCGGGCGCTACGCGTCGCACGGCGTCGAGGACGGTAGCCGTGTTGAGCCGGCGCAGCACGTGTGACCCGCTCGGTGCTGGACTGCGGTGGTCTGGGCTCATGGCGATCCTTGCGGTCGGGCAATCCGGGCTATATAAATGCAGCGTCCCATACTAATACACCCATGGGACCACCACGGCTCAAGCCCACACACGGTTCGAGGCACGGGCGGCCGCCCGGCTGAGGAGGATCCATGGCACGACGAATGACGGTACTGCTGGCCGGCCTCGGCACAGCAGCGTTGGCTCTGTCGGCCTGCAGCGGTGGCACGGGCAGCGGCACCGCCGCCGCCGACGGCAACGTCAAGAAGGTCTCGTCGATCAAGCTCGTGGCCGCCGAGTACTCCAAGGACCACACCGCGACGTTCTGGAACGACTTCGCGACGGCGTACCAGGCGAAGACCGGCATCACGCTCGACGTCCAGGTCGTCAGCTGGGACGACATCGACCAGCAGAGCAGCACGATGGTCCAGAACAACAACCCGCCGGACATCCTCAACCTCAACGCCTACGCCAGCTACGCCAAGGACGGCCTGCTCTACAGCGCCGACGAGGTGCTGTCGCCGGACGTGAGGTCCGACCTGCTCGACGCGTTCGTGAAGAGCGGTACGTACAAGGGCAAGATGTTCGGCATGCCGGACCTGTCGTCCGCCCGCGCCTTCTTCTACAACAAGACATTGTTCAGCAAGGCCGGCATCACCGCGCCGCCGACGACGTGGGCCGAGTTCGAGGACGACGCCAAGAAGATCAGCGCCCTCGGCAACGGCACGATCGGCTACGGCCTGCCCCTCGGCCCGGAGGAGGCCCAGGCCGAGTTCTCGATCTGGACGTTCAACAACGGCGGCGCCTGGAAGGACGGCGACAGCTGGGTCATCAGCTCGCCGAAGAACGTCGAGACGCTCGAGTTCCTGAAGAAGCTCGCGGTCACCGACAAGGTCACCGAGCACAACCCCGGCAAGACCAACCGGCAGCAGGCGTTCGACCTGTTCGCCTCCGGCAAGGTCGGCATGGTCGTCGGCTTCTCGCCGCTGGCCGCGACGCTCGACCAGGCGGGCAAGGTGGACTACGGCGTCGCGCCGATGCCCACCAGCGACGGTGGCACCCCGCAGACCTTCGGCGTCACCGACTACCTCATGGCGTTCAAGAAGCCGGGCAACGCCGACGCGGTGAAGGCGTTCTACGACCTCTACTACCAGCCGGACCAGGTCAACACGTTCATCAAGGCCGAGGGCTTCCTGCCGGTGACGAAGACCGGTCTGCAGAAGTTCGCCGACGACCCGAAGCTCAAGGTCTACCTCGACACCCTGCCCAACGTGCACCTGACGCCGACCGACGACCCGACGTGGGACAAGGTGAAGCTCGCGGTGCAGCAGAACATCGGCAAGGCCGTCGAGCCCGACGGTGACCCGAAGGCCGTGCTCGACTCGCTCCAGAAGCTGGCCGAGAACGGCGGATGAGCACGAGCAGCACCCACGACGAGGTGGCGGCGGACGACGAGTCGGTCGCCGTCACCTCGGCAGTGGGGCCCTCGACGACGGTGGCCCGGACGCCACGCGGACTCAGCAGCAGCCGGCGCGGAGGCTCGCGTCGTCCGCGCACCGGCCACGGTCGCCGGACGCCGTGGCCGGTGGCGCTGCTCTGGCTGGCGCCGGCGCTCGCCCTGATCGTCGGGGTGGTCCTCTTCCCGGCGTACGCCCTGGTTCGAGCGTCGTTCGGCCACTACTCGATCACCGGGCTGCGGCTGGGTTCAGCCGGCTGGTCCAACTACAGCGCGGTGCTCGCGCACCCGGACCTGGTCACGGTGCTGCGCAACACCCTCGTGTGGGTCGTCGCCGTGGTCGTGCTCACGATCGTGGTCAGCCTGGCCGTGGCGCAGTTCCTGTCGAAGCAGTTCGCCGGGCGGCGCCTGGTGCGGTGGGCGCTGATCGTGCCCTGGGCGGCCTCGCTGATCATCACGTCGCGGCTGTTCACGCTGATCTACGACTACTACTACGGCACGCTGAACTACGTCCTGCTCACGCTGCACCTGGTCGACAAGCCGGTCGACTTCCTGCGGGACGACCACTGGGTCATGCCGTCGATGGTCCTCGTCGGTGTCTTCGTCTCGATCCCGTTCACGGCGTACGTGTTCCTCGCCGGGCTGAACGCCATCCCGCACGACGTCTACGAGGCGGCCCGGATCGACGGCGCCGGGCCCTGGCAGGTCTACCGGCGGATCACCCTGCCGCTGCTGCGTCCGGCGATGCTCGTGGCGAGCGTCCTCAACATCATCTACGTCTTCAACTCGTTCCCCATCATCTACACGCTGAACGAGTCCAACCCCGGCTACGGGCACGACACGACCATCACGTTCATGTACAAGCTGGCGTTCAAGAGCGCGGAGAAGAGCGTGGGGATGTCCGCGGCCGCCGGCGTCTTCAACGTGCTCCTGATCCTCGTGGTGGTCGTCATCTACCTGCGGACCGTGAAGTGGCAGGAGGACCCGGCATGACGACGCTCACCGCCGACGCGCCGGGCCCGCGCACCCGACGTCCGGGTTCGGGGCGGGGGGCGCGCCGGTTCGTGCTGCCCC
Organism: Actinomycetales bacterium; assembly: GCA_035707965.1. Lineage (GTDB taxonomy): Bacteria > Actinomycetota > Actinomycetes > Actinomycetales > Angustibacteraceae > DASSTJ01. The sequence goes on along the minus strand of DASSTJ010000203.1, from coordinate 2,394 downwards.
TCGTGGGACTGGCGCTGGCGCTCGTGTTCCTCGGGCCCTACATCGTCATGCTGCTCGACGCACTGCGGCCGAGCGCGGACGTCGTCCACACCCCCACCACGTTCTTCCCGCGCACGTGGCAGCTGTCGACGTTCGCCGACGTGCTGAGCGACCCGCGGTTCCTCAACTGGCTGAAGACGTCGGTCATCGTCGCGACGGCGTCCACCGCCATCGTGGTGGTGGCAGCGATCCCTGCCGCGTACATGACCGCGCGCTACGTGTTCCCGGGGCGCACCGCGTTCCTGTTCCTGGTGCTCGTCACCCAGATGTTCTCCCCGACCGCTCTGGTCGTGGGCATCTACCGCGAGTTCTTCGCGCTCAACCTGGTCAACACGTACGCGGCGCTGATCATCACCAACGCCGCCTTCAACCTCGCGTTCGCCACCTGGATCCTGCACGGGTTCTTCTCGTCCATCCCCTCGGAGGTGGAGGAGGCGGCGCACCTGGACGGCTGCGGTCGCTGGCGCACGCTGACGCGCGTCATGCTGCCGCTGACGCTGCCCGGGCTCGTGACGGCGGTGATCTTCACGTTCATCGCGGCCTGGAACGAGTACGTCGTGGCGCTGACGCTGATCCAGGACGACGCCCGCAAGCCCCTCACGGTCGGCATCAACTCCTACGTCACCGGCTACGAGCAGCACTGGGACCAGCTCTTCGGGGCGTCGATCATCGCGATCGTGCCGGTCGTGATCTTGTTCGCGCTCATCGAGAAGCACCTCGTGGGCGGCCTGACGGCGGGCTCGATCAAGTGACCCCGCGCGTCGGCACCCCGGAGGGCTGACCGAACTTTCTCTGCGGACCCTCTTGACGTCGCTGGGTCGTCGAAGATTTGATATGTGATCAAACATCACATCCGGTGGCGGGGGCCCATCGCTGTCCAAGGGAGCGCCGTGAAACTGAACCGCCTGGTCGGCGTCGCCGCCGCCACAGCAGGGATCCGGGCCGCAGCGGCCTGTGGAGGAGGGGACACCGCTGGCACCGCAGCCACCGGCTCGTCGTCCACCGGTGGAGCCGTCACGAAGATCAACTACCTGACGTCCTTCAACACCTTCGGTCGTGACGCGTACGTCTACGTCGCCAAGGAGAAGGGCTACTTCGAGGAGGCTGGGCTCGACGTCGACATCAAGCCCGGGACGGGCACGGTCGACGTCATGAAGCTCATCGCCAGCGGGCGCGCCGACTTCGGTCCGGGTGACTTCTCCACCGTCGTCATCACGGTGGCCAAGGAGAAGCTGCCTGTCACGACCGTCGCCATGGTCCAGCAGAAGTCGCTGGCGGCCATCGTGTCGCTCGAGGGCTACGGCATCAGCTCGCCCAAGGACCTGGAGGGCAAGACGATCGCGGACCAGCCCGGCTCGACCAACACCGTGATGTTCCCGGTCTACGCCAAGGCCGCGGGCATCGACGCGTCCAAGGTGAAGTTCGTGCCCGCCGCGCCGCCGACGCTGCCCCAGCTGCTCGCCGCTCACAAGGTCGACGCGATCGGGCAGTTCGTGGTGGGCAAGGGCCTGATCGAGAAGGCCGCGAAGGGCAAGGCGTCGGTCTTCCTGCCGTTCGGTGACGTGCTGCCCGACCTCTACGGCAACGCACTGCTCACGTCCACCGCGTTCGCCAAGGACAAGCCCGAGGTCACGAAGAAGTTCGTCGCCGCGCTGATGAAGGGCCTGGAGTACTCCATCGCCCACCCGGACGAGACCGGTGACATCTTGAAGAAGTACCAGCCCACTCAGGACCCGAAGGTCGCCGCAGGCGAGGTGACGCTGATGGCGCCGTACGTCAAGGGCGACAAGGGCGCGGCCATCGGGAACGTCGACGACGCCAGGGTCGCGAAGATCATCGAGATGCTGACCGAGGCCGGCGCCATCCCGGCGGGCCTCGAGCCGTCGCAGGTGGTCGACGCCGACGTGGCCACGAGCTGATCGGAGCAACCGCATGATCGAGGTGACCAACGTCAGCCAGACGTTCCTGGGCCGCAAGGGTTCGGTCCACGCGCTGGAGGACATCAACCTCCACGTCGCCGACAACGAGTTCGTCACCTTGGTCGGGCGTTCCGGGTGCGGCAAGTCCACGCTGCTGCGGATCATCGCCGGCCTGATCGCGCCGACGCAGGGGCAGGTCGTGGTCGCCGGTGATCCGGTGCAGCGACCCCGCCGCGACGTGAGCGTGATGTTCCAGCGTCCTGCGCTGCTGCCGTGGCGCAGCGTGCTCGACAACGTGCTCCTGCCGGCCGAGGTCATCGGCATCGGCCGGCAGGAGGCACGGTCGCGGGCTGACGACCTGCTGGAGCTCGTGGGCCTGTCCGCCTTCGCCCACCGGCTGCCTCACGAGCTGTCCGGCGGCATGCAGCAGCGGGTG
>DASSTJ010000202.1:0-70899 GCA_035707965.1 Actinomycetales bacterium | reverse complement strand
GGGTGGGCGTGCCAGTCGGCGTACCGGTGCTCACGCTCGAGACCGGCGATGCGCGCCATGAGGTCCAGCTCGGAGGGCCACACGTAGCGGAAGTGCCCGGCGCCATATCGAACGGTCCCGTCCGGCTCGCGGCGGTAGTGGTGCGACGTCAAGGCCTGCGTCACCAGGTCGTAGGTGTCGAAGCCGAGGTGCCCGTCGCTCACCTCGAAGGGGACCGCAAGCTGTCCGGGAGGCAGCCGGCGCAAGCCGGGGACCGCGATCTCGACGACGAAGCGACCACCCACGCTCAGGTGCCGCGCCGCGTTGACGAAGCACTGCACCTGCTCGTCCTGCGTCCGCACGTTCATCAGGCTGTTCCACACGACGTAGACGAGCGAGAACGCGCCGGGCACCCGCGTCGTCGCCATGTCACCCAGGACGACCGGCAGCGACGCCTCGTCGACCCGGCCGCGCAGCTGCTGCACCATCGGGGCCGACAGCTCGATCCCGCTGACCGGGACCCCGCGTTCGAGCAGCGGCACCCCGATCCGTCCGGTCCCGATCGCCAGCTCGAGGGCCGCCCCCGAACCGGCCAGGCCGGCGAGCAGCTCGACCGCGGGCGCCACCACCTGCGCTGCGAACATCTCGGCCGAGTCCTGCTCGTAGCGCTCCGCCGTCTCCGCGTCCCAGACCTCGCTGCTCGTCACCTTCGGCAGGGTGGTTGACGTCGCCCGCGATGTCGACCGGATATCCACGGCGTGAGGAACGGTTTCGTCCGGAATGGCTCCTAGCGTCGCCGAGAAGCCGATCCACGGGAGGAACGATGGACGACGTCACCACCTGGCTGCTGGACTCCGACCCCGCCCTCCGCTGGCAGGTGCTGCAGGACCTCACCGACGCGCCGGCCGACGAGGTGGTGCGCGAACGGTCCCGCATCGCCGAGACGGGCTGGGGCAAGCAGCTGCTCGACCTGCAGAAGAACGGTCAGTGGGCCGGAGGAGCGTGCTTCCCGAACGGCGACTGGCGACTGGCGCACGCGGAGCCGGGCAGCCAGCCGTGGACCGCGACGCTTCCCACCCTTCGCCTCCTGCGGCACTTCGGCATCGAGCCCGACGACCCTCGGGTGCGGGCCGCGATGGCGGGAGTTCGTGAGCACTGCCGGTGGGAGTACGACGACCTGCCGTTCTTCGGGGGCGAGGTGGAACCGTGCATCAACGGTGGCACGGTCGCCGTGGGCGCGTACTTCGGGCAGGACGTCGACGGCGTCGTGACGCGGTTGCTGGGTGAGCAGCTCGAGGACGGGGGCTGGAACTGCGAGGCGGAGAACGGGTCGACCCGGTCGTCCTTCCACACGACCATCTGCGTGCTCGACGGGCTGCTGGAGTACGAACGCGCCGGGGGAGCCGTGCCCGTCGCCGACTCCCGGCGCTCCGCCGAGGAGTACCTCTTGACCCGCCACCTGTTCCGCCGCGCCAGCACCGGCGAGATCGCCGACCCCGCATGGTTGCAGTTCTCGTTCCCGCCGCAGTGGCACTACGACGTGCTGCACGGCTTGGACTACTTCCGGTCGTCCAGCGGCACCCCGGACCCTCGGCTCGACGAGGCCGTCGACCGTCTGCGCCACAAGCAGCAGTCAGACGGCAGCTGGCTGCTCGAGAACACGCATCCGGGCGCGATGCACTTCTCCCTCGAGGGCGGCGACGGCCGGCCGAGCCGCTGGAACACGCTGCGTGCGCTCCGGGTGCTGCGCTGGTACGACGGTGACGCGGCCTGAAGCGGTCAGCCCGTGATCACCTAACCTGACGCTCATGTTCGTGGAGAACGTCGTCATGGACGCGGTCGAGCCCGCCGTGCTCGGTCGGTTCTGGGAGGCGGTGGTCCGTGGCGAGCAGCTCACTGACGAGCCGGAGGGCTACGAGACCCGGCTCGCCGTCGAGGGTGGTCCGGTGCTGGACCTCTGCTTTCAGCGCGTGCCCCGGCTGCCGGCGGTGCCGTCGCGTCTGCGGTTGGACGTGGTGGGGGGCGAGCGCCAGACGGAGGTCGTCGACCGGCTCGTCGCCCTCGGAGCGCGACGGCTGGACGACGTCGCCGGGGCAGGAGGAGACGCGGGCTCCGTGGTGCTCGCCGACCTCGAGGGCAATCCCTTCCGCGTCACCGGCACGTCGCCCGCCGACGGCACCGGCCCGCTGGCTGCCCTGCGGCTGGACTGCGCCGACCCCGACGAGGAACGTCACCTCTGGACGTGGGTCAGCGGGTGGGCGGAGGTTCCCGCGAGCAGCACGTCACTCCGCCATCGCTCCGGGCGGGGTCCGGTCCTGGAGCTGCGCCCTGAGCCGGGTGCCAAGGGTGACGTCAAGAACCGGGTGCACCTCGACGTCCGCCTGGAAGCTTCCGACGACCCGGACGAGGTGGCCGCAGGGATCGCCGCTCGCGGTGGTCGTGAGCTGCACCTCGGCTGGGGCACCCTGCCGTGGCGGCACTTCGCCGACGCCTCCGGCAACGAGTTCTGCCTGCTGCCTGCGCCGGTCGAGCCGGAACGACGGGACCCGTCGGCTCGGGCCGACGGGTCCTGGTGAACCTGGTGTCCGAGGGGGGACTTGAACCCCCACGCCCGTTAAGGGCACTAGCACCTCAAGCTAGCGCGTCTGCCATTCCGCCACCCGGACGAGTGGAGTGAACAGCCGCCGAAGGCCGCTCACTGCGACGACGAGATTAGCATGCGCGCGGCTCTGCTCTGGCCCGGCGGCGGGCGTCCGAGCCCGCGGCTACGGTGGCCCCACCGACGTCGAGGAGGCCCCGTGACCGAGCCCACAACCGCCGCGGACCCGAGCCCCGGCTCGGCCGCCGAGCGCGAGGTCGTCGCCCTCTGCCGCGACCTCCTGCGGATCGACACCAGCAACTACGGCGACGGGTCCGGACCGGGGGAGCGCGCCGCCGCGGAGCACGTCATGGGCCTGCTCCACGAGGTCGGCCTGACTCCTGAGCTCGTCGAGAGCGAGCCGGGCCGCTCCACGGTCGTCGTCCGCGTCGAGGGCGATCCGTCCGGCACCGCCGAGCGCGGGGCCCTCATGGTGCACGGGCACCTCGACGTCGTCCCCGCCGACGCCGCCGACTGGCAGGTCGACCCCTTCGGCGGCGACGAGCACGACGGCTGCCTCTGGGGCCGAGGTGCGGTCGACATGAAGGACATGGACGCGATGATGCTCGCGGTGCTTCGCGACCTGGCCCGCAGCGGCCAGCGCCCGCCGCGCGACCTCGTCTTCGCCTTCTTCGCCGACGAAGAGGCCGGCGGCGTCCTCGGCAGCCACTGGCTCGTGCGGCACCGTCGTGACCTCCTCGAGGGGGTCACCGAGGCCGTCAGCGAGGTGGGCGGGTTCTCGGTCACGGTCGATGACCGCCTGGGCGACCCGGTCCGTCTCTACCTGCTCCAGACCGCCGAGAAGGGCATCGCCTGGCTGCGCCTCGTCGCCCACGGGCGCGCCGGCCACGGCTCCCAGATCAACACCGACAACGCCGTCACGCGGCTCGCCGCGGCGGTGAGCCGCATCGGGGCGCACGACTGGCCCATCCAGCTCACGCCGACCGTTCGCGAGTTCCTGGACGGCGTCACGGAGATCTCCGGGGTCGAGTTCGACCCGAAGCGGCCGGACGACGTCCTCGACCGTCTCGGCACCATCTCGCGGTTCGTGGGAGCCACCCTGCAGGACACGGCGAACCCCACCCTGCTCAAGGCCGGCTACAAGCACAACGTCATTCCCCAGACCGCCGAGGCCTTCGTGGACTGCCGCTACCTCCCGGGCAACGAGGAGCGACTTCTCGCCACCGTGCGCGAGCTCGCCGGGGACGGCGTCGAGGTGCAGGTCCACCACCGCGACATCGCCCTGCAGACACCGTTCGACGGCGCTCTCGTCGACGCGATGGTTGCGGCCCTGCAGAGCGAGGACCCAGGGGCCCGGGTGCTGCCCTACTGCCTGTCAGGCGGTACCGACAACAAGGCGTTGAGCACGCTCGGCGTGCGCGGCTACGGCTTCGCCCCGCTGCGCCTGCCTCCTGGCCTCGACTTCGCGGCGATGTTTCACGGCGTCGACGAGCGCGTGCCCGTGGACGCCCTGCGCTTCGGCACCCGAGTGCTCGCGCGGTTCCTGGAGACCTGCTGAGGTAGCGGCTCCGACCTCGAGACGCTTCAGGCAGTCCGTCGAACGCGGATGATCCGGCGTCGAAGCCGCACCTTCCGTACGCCGCCGGCGAACAGCCGCACGCGGTCCAGCTCCCAACGGCCGTACTCGGCCTCCTCGGCAAGCAGCGCGCGGGCCTGCGGCCGGGAGACGTCGCGCGGCAGCTGCAGCACCCGGTACTCGTACTCCATCATCGCGACCCATTGTGCAACGAGAGCGTCCCGTGGCAAGGGCCTTCTGGACTTCCGGACCTCAGCAGGACCCGCGCACGATGCGGGCCGTTTATCCCTACGTCCCCGCCGCGAGAGCGGATACGGTTCAGCCATGACCACCGATGCCCGCGCCGCCCTCAACGAGCTGGTCGCTGCCCTGGAACGTCACCTGGAGGCTGCTGCCGGCCGACGAGGCGAGAACGACCCGGTGGTGCTCGCCGCCTACCGCGCCGTCGCCGAGGCCTTCGAGGAGTACGACGACGCGCTGCTCGACGCGTACGACGAGGTCACCCCGCTGGAGATCTTCCACGGCGACGATGACGACGACGACGACGATGATGACGATGACGACGCGCATGACGACGAGTACGACGACGAGCTCGACGACCCGGACGACGACGAGGACGAGTACACGGGGCTGGACGTCGAGGAGTACGACGACGAGAGCGACGGCGCCGGCCGGCGCTGAGGTCGGGTAAGGACGGTCACGGCGACCCGCTGCTGTGCCGCACTGCCAGGTCGACCACGGTAGAGGCGAGACTCAGGCGTCGGGCGACGACACCTCGTCCAGCACGTCGCGGATCTGCGACGGCAGCTCGACGTCCTCGCTGGTCAGCGTTCCCCGCAGCTGCGCGGCCGTCCGCGCGCCGACGACCGGCGCGACGACGCCCGGTTGGTCACGCACCCACGCCAGGGCGATCTCGGCCGGGGAGCAGCCCAGCCCGTCGGCAGCGGTGACCAGCGCGTCCACCACCCGACGAGCCCGGTCGTCGAGGTAACGCTCCACGAAGCTCGCGAAGTGCGGCGACGCGGCACGCGAGTCGGCCGGCGTGCCGCTGCGGTACTTGCCCGTCAGCACCCCACGACCCAGCGGAGACCACGCCATCACCCCGAGGCCGTGGGCCGCCGCCGACTCGAGCACCTCGCCCTCGACCGACCGCTGCACCAACGAGTACTCGACCTGCGTGGCCACCAACGGCGTGGTGCCCCGGACCTGGGTCAGCGTGGCGGCCCGGGCCGACTGCCAGCCGTTGTAGTTCGAGATGCCGACGTAGCGAGCGCGGCCGCTCGCGACAGCGAGCTCCAGCGCCGACAGCGTCTCCTCGAGCGGCACGTCGTCGCTCCACGTGTGGGCGAGCCACAGGTCGACATGATCGGTGCCGAGACGGCGCAGCGAGCCGTCGAGCGCCGAGAGCAGGGCACCACGCGAGGTGTCGACCACGCGCTCACCGGTACGGCGCGAGATCCCTGCCTTGGTGCAGATCACCACCTCGTCGCGTCGCGCGAGCTCCGGCAGCAGCGACCCGAGCAGCTCCTCCGACGCGCCGTCGCCGTAGCCGGCAGCCGTGTCCACGAAGGTGCCCCCGGCGTCGAGGAAGGCGCTCAGCTGGTCCTTCGACTCGTGCTCGTCGGTGTCGCGACCCCAGGTCATCGTGCCGAGCGCCAGTCGGGAGACGCGCAGTCCCGACGTCCCGACGTACCGCTGCTGCATGGGGCACACCGTACCGGCGTAGCAGTCGCGGGCGGTCGGGCGCACGTCGTTAGTCTCACCGGCATGACGCAGACACCAGGGCGCATGAGGCTGGGGCTCAACCTCGGCTACTGGGGCATGGGCAACGACGCCGAGAACCTGGCGCTGGCCCGCGAGGCCGACCGACTGGGCTACGCGGTGGCCTGGGCTGCCGAGGCGTACGGCTCCGACGCCGTCACCGTCCTGACGTGGGTCGCCGCCCAGACCGAGCGCATGGACGTCGGCAGCGCCGTCCTGCAGATCCCCGCACGGACCGCTGCGATGACCGCGATGACCGCGGCCACCCTCGACACCCTGAGCGGCGGTCGGTTTCGGCTCGGGCTCGGCGTCAGCGGGCCGCAGGTGTCGGAGGGATGGCACGGCGTCCGCTTCGAGAAGCCGCTGGGCCGCACCCGGGAGTACGTCGAGGTCGTCCGCATGGCGCTGCGGCGCGAGACGGTGCGGTACGAGGGGGACCACATCACGCTGCCCCTCCCCGACGGGCCGGGCAAGGCCCTGAAGCTGACCGTGCACCCGGTCCGCCCGGAGATCCCCGTCTACCTCGCAGCAGTCGGACCGAAGAACCTCGAGCTGACCGGACGCATCGCCGACGGCTGGCTCGCCATCTTCTTCAGTCCGGAGCACTCCGCCGTGTCCATGGAGCCCCTGCGCGCCGGTCGCGCCTCCCGACGCGCCGAGAGCGACCCGCCGGACGGCGACAGCGACCTCATGCAGGGGTTCGACGTCGTGCCGACCGTGCCGGTCGTCATCGGCGACGACCTGGACGCCGCCGCCGCCCCGCTGCGGGGGTACAGCGCGCTCTACATCGGGGGGATGGGGAGCAAGGACAAGAACTTCTACAACGACCTGGCCCGCCGGATGGGCTTCGACGAGGCGGCTGACGAGGTGCAACGGCTCTTCCTGGACCGCAAGCACCGCGAGGCGGCTGAGGCCGTCCCCGCCGACTTCATCGACGCGACGTCCCTCATCGGCCCGAGGGACCGGATCCGCGACCGCCTGGCCGCCTACGCCGAGGCAGGTGTCACGACGCTGAGCATCAGCACGTTCGACGCGACGCTCGACCAGCGTCTCCACACCCTCCGCACGATGGCGGAGGTCCTCGACGAGTCCGGCCTGGGAGCATGACCGCGTGAGCGACCTGACCTACCTCAACTCGGTCGTGCTCGGGGTGGTGGAGGGCCTCACCGAGTTCCTCCCGGTCTCCAGCACCGGGCACCTCACCATCACGGAGGGACTCCTCGGTCTCGAGGTCGACGACCCGGCGGTGACGTCCTTCACGGCCGTCATCCAGCTCGGGGCCATCGTCGCCACCCTCATCTACTTCTGGCGGGACATCGTCCGGCTCGCCACCGCGTGGTTCGCGGGGCTCCGGGACAGGGGGGCCCGCGACCGACGTGACTACCGCGAGGCCTGGTACGTCATCATCGGCTCGGTGCCGTTGGGCGTCGTCGGCTTCCTGGCCCGCGACCTCGTGACCGGGCCCTTGCGCAGCCTCTGGGTGGTGGCCGCCGGTCTGTTCGTGTGGAGCGGCGTGATGTGGCTCGCCGAAGCCCGCGCCACCCAGGCCAAGGAGGAGCGGGACCTCCGCCTCGTCGACGTCCTCGTCGTGGGCGTCGTCCAGTGCGTCTCGCTCGTGCCCGGCGTCTCCCGCTCCGGCGCCACCATCTCAGCCGGCCTCCTGCGGGGGGTCGACCGGGTCACCGCGACGAGGCTGTCGTTCTTCCTCGCCATCCCGGCTCTCACCGCCGCCGGCCTGTTCGAGCTGAAGGACGTCGACACGTCCGTGGTCGGCTGGGGCCAGATGGGCACGGGTGTGGTCGTCGCCTTCGTCGTCGCCTACGCGTCCATCGCCTGGCTTCTCAGGTTCGTGCAGCGGCACCCGATCACGGTGTTCGTCTGGTACCGCGTCGCCCTCGCCATCGCCCTGGCCGTGCTGCTCTGGCTCGGCGTGCTGAGCGCGACCTGACCGGCCCGTCGGTCAGAGCCAGCCGGATCGCTTGAACGCTCGGTACAGCGCGAGACAGATCGCGGCCATCACCGCCACGGCCAGCGGGTAGCCGAGCTGCCAGTGCAGCTCGGGCATGTGGTCGAAGTTCATTCCGTAGATGCCAGCGATCATGGTCGGCACCGCCGCCATCGCCACCCAGGCGGAGATGCGGCGCATGTCGTCGTTCTGCTGCACGGAGATCCGAGTCAGGTGCGCCGAGAGGATGTCGGTGAGGAGACGGTCGTACGACTCCACGTGGTCCGTGATGCGCAGCAGGTGGTCGGCCACGTCCCGGAAGAAGGGTCGGACCTCACCGGGCACGAAAGGCACCTGCTGCTGCGACAGCCGCACGGCCACGTCGGTCAGCGGGTGGACGGCCCGACGGATCTCGAGCACCTCGCGCTTGAGCAGGTAGATGCGGCGCGCGTCCGACGCGTCGGTGCTCGGACCTCCTGACACGGGTGAAGCCTGGCCGGTCGCCCGCGTCTCGACGTCCACCTCGCTGGCGAACACGCTCTCCTCCATCTCCTCCAGATCGTGACCGATCTCCTGGTCCACGTCCAGGTACCCGTCCACCACCGCGTCCATCACGGCGTGCAGCACGGACGCGGGCCCGTGGGCGAGCCGCGGGCCGTCGGTGTCGAGGCGGTGCCGCACCTCACCCAGCGGCCCTGGGTCGCCCCGGCGCACCGTCACGACGAAGTGGTCCCCGAGGAAGATCATCAGCTCGCCGGTCTCCACCTGCGACGTGGCGTCGGTGTACTGCAGGGGGCGGAGGACGACGAAGACGGAGTCGTCATACACCTCGAGCTTCGAGCGCTGGTTGCCCTTGACCGCGTCCTCAACGGCCAGCGGGTGCAGGGCGAGCTCGTGCTGCACCTGCTCGAACTCCTCGTCGCTCGGGTCCTTGAGACCGATCCACAAGAACCCGTCCGGCGTGCCACGCAGCCGGTCCAGCTCGTCGGACAGGTCGCCGCACGGTTCGCGGACGCCGTGGAGGTAGACAGCGCGGTCGACGATCACGCGCGTCATCCTGCCTCGTACCCTGGGTCGGTGCCCACCGTCCTCCTCGTCCGACACGGCCGGTCCACCGCCAACACCGGTGGAGTGCTGGCCGGCTGGACCCCTGGGGTCGAGCTCGACGAGCAAGGCCGGTCGCAGGCGACAGCGCTGGCCAACCGTCTGGGCGTCGTCCCGCTCGCGGCGGTGGTGAGCAGCCCGCTCGAGCGGTGCGTGAGCACGGCCGACGCGCTGGCGGCCGTGGAAGGCACGGCGGGTCGATCCCGGCCGGCCGTGCAGCTCGACGACCGCCTGGGCGAGTGCCGCTACGGGGACTGGACCGGACGAGAGCTGAAGAGCCTCGCCAAGGACCCGCTGTGGAAGGTGGTGCAGACCCATCCGAGCGCGGCCGTCTTCCCCGGACCGGACGGCGAGTCGCTGCGCGGCATGCAGCTGCGGGCGCTCGACGCGGTCCGCGACTGGGACGCTCGCCTCGCCGCTGAGAACGGCGACGACGCGATCTGGGTGGCGGTCTCGCATGGCGACGTGATCAAGGCGCTGGTCGCGGATGCGGTCGGAGCGCATCTCGACGCCTTTCAACGGGTGGTCGTCGACCCGTGCTCCGTGACCGCGATCCGCTACACCTCGACCCGCCCCTTCCTGCTGCGCTGCAACGACACGGGCGGTGAGCTGGCGTCTCTGGTGACCCCGACCCGCCGACGACGTCGCAGCCGCCGCACCGCCGTGACCACCGACAGCGATGCCGTCGTCGGCGGGTCAACCGGCACCTGACCCGGTCGCACCGGGTGCCTGGCGGCGCACACCTCTCCCGTTCTCCTCCCGCGTCGGCTCGTCGTAAGGTCACCTCATGGCGCTCTACGAGTACGACCCACCCGACCGGTTCGTCGCCGGCACGGTGGGCCAACCCGGCGAGCGCACGTTCTTCCTCCAGGCGAGCGGCCACGGTGCGGTCACCTCGGTCGCCCTGGAGAAGCAGCAGGTCGCGGTGCTCGCGGAGCGCATCGACGAGCTCCTCGACGAGGTCGTGCGTCGCAGCGGCGGTGAGGCGCCGGTACCGGCGCTGGCCCCCGTGGAGCTGATGGACGACGCGCCGCTCGCTGTCCCGGTGGACGAGGACTTCCGCGTCGGCACGATGAGCCTGGCCTGGGACGGCGAGGCTGAACGCGTGGTGATCGAGTGCCTGGAGGTCGGCGAGGACGCGTCCGAGGTGGACGACGCTGGTGACCTGTCACCGCAGCCCGGCGCCGGGCTGCTGCGCGTGTCTCTGACCGGTGCGTCGGCCCGCGCGTTCGCCAAGCGGGCGAGCGCTGTCGTGGCCGCAGGTCGCCCGCCCTGCCCCTTCTGCGGCAACCCGCTGGACCCGGAAGGACACGTCTGCCCACGGGCCAACGGCCACCGTCGGTGAGCCGTCCCGCGGTGTCGCCGCCCGAGGCGAGCGCCCTGGATCTGCTGCGCCGCGGCACGATCGAGGTCGAGGGCCGCCTGGTGACCGCGTCCAACGCGACTCTCTATGCGTCGATCAGCGTGGGTGACCTGCGAGGCCACTGCGTGTACAAGCCGGTCGCGGGGGAGCGCCCGCTCTGGGACTTCCCGGACGGCACCCTGGGGCATCGCGAGGTTGCCGCCTACGAGCTGTCCGCCGCCACCGGCTGGGACGTCGTCCCGCCGACGGTCTGGAGGGACGGTCCGTTCGGGCCGGGGAGCGTGCAGCTGTGGGTGGACGAGGTCGCGGAGCCCGCTCTCGTCGACGTCGTACCGCTCGACGAGGTGCCGGACGGCGCCCTCCCGGTGCTCCAGGCCGAGGACTCCGCTGGCGACCCGGTACTGCTCGTGCACGCCGACGACGAGCGGCTGCAGCGAATGGCGGTGCTCGACGCCGTCATCAACAACGCCGATCGCAAGGCCGGCCACGTGCTCCTCACGGAGTCCGGCCGCGTGCACGGAGTCGACCACGGCGTCTGCTTCAACGTCGACGACAAGCTCCGCACGGTGCTTTGGGGCTGGTCGGGTCAGCCCTTGCCGGTCTGGTCCGTCGACGTGCTCGGCTGCCTCGCCGAGGGCCTGCGGAGCACCGGCACGAGCTCCCTCGGCTCTCGGCTGCGCCGGCACCTCAGCCGACCGGAGGTGGAGTGCACGGCCGAACGCGCCGAGCGGCTCTTGACGGCGGGACGGCTCCCACGCCCTCCTCTGCACGGCCCGCGCATCCCCTGGCCGCCCTTCTGACGCAGCGCCGCCCTCGACGAGCCTCAGCCTTTGACGCCGCAACGGCGCCTGAAGCCGCAACGGCCCGGCTCGATAGGCTGCGTCGGTGCAGTCATGGCCGCGTCCCGACGTCCCCTCCCTTCCTGGTCAGGCACCGCCACTCCGGCTGTTCGACACCGCGACGGGGGAGGTCCGACCCACGAGTCCCGGCCCGCAGGCCCGCCTCTACGTGTGCGGCATCACGCCGTACGACGCGACCCACCTGGGGCACGCCGCCACCTACGTGACGTTCGACCTGGTGCAACGCCTGTGGCTCGACAGCGGGCACGACGTGCGGTACGCGCAGAACGTCACCGATGTGGACGACCCACTCCTGGAGCGCGCCGCCCGTGATGGTCAGGACTGGCGCCAGCTCGCCGCCGAGCAGGTCCAGCTCTTCCGCGACGACATGACGGCGCTGCGGGTGCTGCCTCCGGACGACTACGTCGGCGTGGTCGAGAGCGTCCCGGTCATCGCCCAGGACGTGCGCCGGCTGCTCGACACCGGGTTCGCCTACCGACTACCCGTGCCCACCGACGAGCAAGGAGCCGCAGGAGCGGCCGACGTCTACCTCGACCTCGCCGAGGTGCCACGCTTCGGCGCCGTGTCGGGGTGGACGCGGGAGCAGATGCTCGAGGTGTTCGCGGAGCGTGGCGGCGACCCGGACCGGGAGGGTAAGCGCGACGTGCTCGACCCCCTGCTCTGGCGCGGCGCCCGCGACGGCGAGCCCTCGTGGGACGACGCCGAGCTGGGTGCCGGCCGGCCGGGCTGGCACATGGAGTGCACGTCGATCGCACTCCGGCACCTCGGCATGGCGTTCGACGTCCAGGGCGGGGGCAACGACCTCGTCTTCCCCCACCACGAGATGAGCGCCGTGCAAGGTCAGGTGCTCACAGAGGACTGGCCGTTCGCCCGGCTGTACGCGCACCAGGGCATGGTGGGCCTGGACGGCGAGAAGATGAGCAAGTCCCGGGGCAACCTCGTGCTGGTGTCCCGACTGCGGCGGGGTGGCGCGGACCCCATGACCGTCCGGCTCGCGCTACTCGCTCACCATTACCGGACCGACTGGTTCTGGGACGACCGCGACCTTTCGTCCGCGCGAGAACGCCTCGGCCGCTGGCGTCGGGCTGTCGAGCTGCCCGTCGGGCCCTCGGCCACCGGCACGGTGCAGCGCGTCCGCGAGCTCCTCGCCGACGACCTCGACAGCCCCCACGCCCTGGCGGCCGTCGACCGGTGGGCCGACGAGCAGCTGACCCGCGGTGGCGACGACCCCGAAGGCCCGCGTCTCGTGCGCCGCGCCGTCGACGCCCTGCTGGGTGTCGAGCTCTGACCAGTCAGCCCTTGGGATACGGCGGGTCGTCGTCACGTCGCCGCAGGTACCGCTCGAACTCGCGCGCGATCGCCTCGCCGGACGCCTCGGGCAGCTCCGTCGTGTCCTTCGCCTGCTCGAGCGCCCGGACGTACTCGCCGACCTCCGCGTCGGACTCGGCCAGCTCGTCGACCCCTCGCTCCCACGCCTGCGCCTGCTCCACCAGGTCGCCGAGGGGGATCGTGACGTCCAGCAGCTCCTCGACCCGCCGCACGAGCGCGAGCGTCGCCTTCGGGGACGGTCCGGCCCCCGCGTAGTGGGGGACCGCCGCCCACAGCGACACCGCCGGCACGTCGGCCTGGGCGGCCGCGTCGCTGAGCACCCCGACGATGCCCGTCGGCCCCTCGTACCGGGACTGCTCCGCGGACAGGCGCGCCAGCATCGTCTCGTCGTCGCTCGTCGTCGTCACGGGGATCGGACGCGTGTGGGGGACGTCGGCCAGCAGCGCTCCCACGGTCACGATCGTCGTGACGCCGAGCTGCTCGGCGAGCTCCAGCAGCTCGATCGTGTACGAGCGCCACCGCATCGACGGCTCGATCCCGTCCACCATCACGACGTCCCGGTCGATGCCGGGCACGTGAGCCCACAGGAGCCGAGTGGTCGGCCACGTCACCCGGCGCTGACCCTCGTCGTCCAGCCCGATCATCGGCCGGTTCACCTGGAAGTCGTAGTAGTCCTCCGGGTCCAGGGCGGCAAAGACCTCCGCGTCCCAGACCCGGCACAGGTGCTCGACGGTCGCGCTGGCCGCCTCGCCCGCGTCGTTCCACCCCTCGAAGGCGGCCACCATCACCGGGTCGCTGAGCCGTGGGAGCTCCGTGAGCTCGATCACCGCACCTCCACTCGCAGGCCGTCGAGAAAGGGTCGGGTGTTCCCGTGACGACGTCGGATCCAGCCTACGGGCGCCGACCCCTGCCGCGTCCCGCCACCCGGACGAACCCGGGAGTCGTGTCGCGGCCCTCGATAGACTCGGCCGTTGCCGCGACGGGCACCCTGAACCTGGCAATGTCGACGACCGCCCCTGACGACACCCGACCGACACCGACACCGACACCCACACCCGAAGGTCTTCCATGAGCAGCCGCTCCGACCTGTTCCGCTCCCTGCTCCACTCCACGGTGCTGGTCGCCGACGGCGCGATGGGCACGATGCTGCAGGCGGCTGACCCCGGGCTCGAGGACTTCGAGGGCCACGAGGGCTGCAACGAGGTTCTCAACGTGACCAGGCCGGACGTCGTCCGTGCCGTGCACGACGAGTACCTCGCGGTCGGCGTCGACGCGATCGAGACGAACACGTTCGGCGCGAACCTCGCCAACCTCGGCGAGTACGGCATCGCCGACCGCATCGGCGAGCTCGCCGAGGCCGGGGCACGGATCGCACGGGAGGCCGCTGACCGCTGGGCCAGCGACGAGCACCCCCGGTTCGTGCTCGGCTCCATGGGTCCGGGCACCAAGCTGCCCTCCCTGGGCCAGACGACGTACGCCGCGCTCCGCGACGCCTACCAGACCGAGGTCGCGGGGCTGGTGGCCGGTGGCGTGGACGCGCTCCTGGTGGAGACGGCGCAGGACCTGCTGCAGGCCAAGGCCGCTGTGGTCGGCGCCCGTCGAGCTCTGGCCGACGCGGGCGAGGACCTGCCGGTGCTCGTGCAGGTGACCGTCGAGACGACCGGCACGATGCTGCTCGGTAGCGAGATCGGTGCCGCCCTGACGACGCTCGAGCCGCTCGGCATCGACGCCATCGGCCTCAACTGCGCGACCGGTCCGACCGAGATGAGCGAGCACCTGCGGCACCTGGCCAAGCACGCGCGCGTGCCGGTCACCGCGATGCCGAACGCCGGCCTGCCCCAGCTCAGCAGGGACGGCGCGTACTACCCGCTGACCCCCGACCAGCTCGCCACAGCTCACGAGCAGTTCGTCAACGAGTTCGGTCTGTCGCTCGTCGGCGGCTGCTGCGGCACCACACCCGCGCACCTCGCCCGGGTCGTCGAAGCGGTTCGGGGTCAGCCGCTCGCACCTCGCCGTCCCCGTCCCGAGCCTGGCGTCTCCAGCCTGTACCAGCACGTCCCCTTCCGGCAGGACACCGCGTACCTGTCGATCGGCGAGCGTACGAACGCCAACGGGTCCAAGGCGTTCCGCGAGGCCATGCTGGCGGAGCGCTGGGACGAGTGCGTGGAGATCGCCCGGGCGCAGACGAGGGACGGCGCGCACCTCCTGGACGTGTGCGTGGACTACGTGGGGCGCGACGGCGCGGACGACATGCGAGAGCTCGTGTCGCGCCTCGCCACCAGCTCCACGCTGCCCCTGGTGCTGGACTCCACCGAGCCCGGCGTGGTCGAGGCCGGGCTGGAGGTGCTCGGCGGTCGTGCCGTCGTCAACAGCGTGAACTACGAGGACGGCGACGGGCCCGGCAGCCGGTTCTCGCGCATCATGCCGATCGTGCGCGAGCACGGCGCCGCGGTCGTCGCGCTCACGATCGACGAGCAGGGCCAGGCCCGCACCCGTGACCACAAGGTGGCCGTCGCGGACCGCCTGGTCGAGGCCCTCACGAACGACTGGGGCATGTCGGTCAGCGACATCGTGGTCGACACCCTGACGTTCCCCATCGCCACCGGGCAGGAGGAGACCCGTCGCGACGGCCTGGAGACGATCGAGGCGATCCGCGAGATCAAGCGACGGCATCCCGACGTCCAGACCACCCTCGGGGTCTCGAACGTGTCGTTCGGGCTCGCCCCGGCCGCCCGCATCGTCCTCAACTCGGTGTTCCTGCACGAGTGCGTGAAGGCCGGCCTCGACTCGGCGATCGTCCACGCCGCGAAGATCCTGCCGATGAGCCGGATGGACGACGAGCAGCGCCAGGTGGCGCTCGACCTCGTCTACGACCGCCGCCGCTGGGCGGACGACGAGCGCACCCGTCTGGAGTACGACCCGCTCGAGCGGTTCCTGGAGCTGTTCGAGGGCGTCGACGCGGCCTCCCTCCGAGAGTCGCGCGCCGCCGAGCTCGCCGCTCTGCCCCTCGCGGAGAGGCTCGAGCGCCGGATCATCGATGGGGAGCGCAAGGGGCTCGAGGACGACCTCGACGAGGCACTCCGCCGGGGGCAGCCGGCCCTCGACATCATCAACGACACCCTTCTGGCGGGCATGCGCGTCGTCGGCGACCTCTTCGGCCGGGGGGAGATGCAGCTGCCCTTCGTGCTGCAGTCGGCCGAGGTGATGAAGGCCGCGGTGGCTCACCTCGAGCCGCACATCGAGGGCAGTGCGGACGGGGGACGCCAGGGCAAGGCGACCATCGTGCTGGCCACGGTGAAGGGCGACGTCCACGACATCGGCAAGAACCTCGTCGACATCATCCTCACGAACAACGGCTACGACGTCGTGAACATCGGCATCAAGCAGCCGATCAGCGAGATCCTCCGGGTGGCCGGCGAGCAGCGGGCCGACGCCGTGGGCATGAGCGGCCTGCTCGTGAAGTCGACGGTCGTGATGAAGGAGAACCTCGAGGAGATCAACTCGCGCGGGATCGCCACGACGCTCCCCGTGCTGCTCGGAGGCGCCGCTCTCACCCGCGCCTACGTCGAGGACGACCTCGCCGAGATCTACCAGGGACAGGTGCGCTACGCCCGCGACGCGTTCGAGGGCCTGCGTCTCATGGACGCGATCGCACGGGTCAAGGCCGACCCGACGCTCACCCTCGGTGACGAGCTGCCCGAGCTGCGCAAGCGTCGGGTGAAGCGCGTCGCGCGGGCGGACGAACCGGCGCCCGACGACGCCGACGCCCGGTCCGACGTCGCGACCGACGTGCCGGTGCCCCAGCCTCCCTTCTGGGGCTCTCGCGTGGTCAAGGGCATCGCTCTCGCCGACTACGCCTCCTATCTCGACGAGCGGGCGACGTTCCTCGGCCAGTGGGGTCTCAAGCCCTCGCGCGGCGAGGGCCCTGGGTACGACGAGCTGGTGGCCACGGAGGGACGTCCCCGGCTGCGCATGTGGCTCGACCGCATCCACACCGAGGGCCTCATGGAGGCGGCCGTCGTCTACGGGTACTTCCCGTGCGTCAGCGAGGGCAACGACCTCGTCATCCTCCACCACGAGGGCGAGCTGCAGGGCACCGAGCGCGCCCGCCTCAGCTTCCCTCGGCAGCGTCGGGACCGTCGCCTCTGTCTCGCCGACTTCTTCGCCCCGAAGGACTCGGGGCGCACGGACGTGGTCGCCCTCCAGCTCGTGACCATGGGCTCCCGAGCGGCCCAGCGCACCGCCGAGCTCTACGCCGAGAACGCTTACCGCGACTACCTCGAGCTGCACGGCCTCTCGGTGCAGCTGACGGAGGCGCTGGCCGAGGCCTGGCACGCCCGCGTCCGCTCCGAGCTCGGGTTCGGCGCCGACGACGACCCCGACCTTGCCGCGATCTTCCGGCAGGGGTACCGCGGCTCCCGCTACTCGTTCGGCTACCCGGCCTGTCCCAACCTGGAGGACCGCCGGGTCCTCGTGGGGCTGCTCGACCCCAGCCGCATCGGCGTGGAGCTGTCCGAGGAGCTGCAGCTGCACCCTGAGCAGTCGACGGACGCGATCGTCGTCCACCACCCCGAGGCGAAGTACTTCAACGCGACATGAGCGACGCCCAGCACGCCGACCACGTCCTGTCGCGCGCCCCGCGGCGACCCGCGGCCGTGCTCTGGGACATGGACGGCACCCTGGTCGACACCGAGCCGTACTGGATGGCCGCGGAGATCGCGCTGGTCGAGCAGTACGGCGGCACCTGGAGCACCGAGCACGCCAACGCGCTCGTCGGCAACGACCTGCTCGTCGCCGCCCACTACATCCGGGAGCACGGCGGCGTCCCTCTCGCGCCCGAGGAGATCGTCCTGCGCCTGCTGGACGGCGTGATCGACCGCATGCAGGACCACGTGCCGTGGCGACCGGGAGCTCGTCAGCTGCTGGCCGAGCTCCGTCGGGCGGGGGTGCCGTGCGCCCTCGTCACGATGTCGTGGGCCAGTCTGGCGAGGACGTTCCTCGACGCCGTCCCGCACGGCACCTTCTCGGTGGTCGTC
Source organism: Actinomycetales bacterium (assembly GCA_035707965.1). Lineage (GTDB taxonomy): Bacteria > Actinomycetota > Actinomycetes > Actinomycetales > Angustibacteraceae > DASSTJ01. Next base: position 53,347 of record DASSTJ010000202.1, on the reverse strand, counting down.
ACCGGCGACCAGGTGACGAGAGGGAAGCCTCACCCTGAGCCGTACCTGCACGCTGCCCGTCTGCTCGGGGTCGAGCCCTCCGAGGCCCTCGCCGTGGAGGACTCGCCCACCGGCGTCGCGTCGGCGACGGCCGCAGGCATGCCCGTGCTGGCCGTCCCGCACGTGCTGCCCGTCGAGGAGGCCGCGGGGCGGGTCGTGCACCCCACACTCGACGGGGTCGACCTGGCATTCCTCAGCGGGATCTTCGACTCACGCTGAGGACGCCGGCGACGCGGAGCGGACCGTGCCACCTCCGCGCCGCCGGGCAGCCACTCAGTCGGTGCTGACGGCCCGGATCACGTCCAGCCGGCTCGCCCGCCAGGCGGGCAGCATCGCGGCAGCGACGCCGACCACGCCGGCGAGCACGAACGTCAGCACGACCTGACCCCACGGAACCGACAGCGACTGCAGCCCCTGCTCCTCCAGTACCCGCTGCAGGAGGACACCCAGTGTCAGACCGAGGGCCGTGCCCAGGACCGCGCCGAAGAGCGCGGTCAGCACCGACTCGGACACGATGGTGCGCCTCAGCTGCCCTCGAGTCATGCCGACCGCCCGCAGGAGGCCGATCTCGCGCGTTCGCTCGAACACCGACAGCGCGAGCGTGTTGACGATGCCGAGCGCGGCGATGACCACCGACAGCGCGAGGAGCACGTAGATGATCGCCAGCAGCTGGTCGATCTGGCCGCTCTGCGCCTCCTTGAACTCCTGCCGGTCCTGCACGGAGATGACCAGCTGCGGCTTCACCAGCGTCGTCAGCTCCGACCGCACCTTCTCCAGGTCGGCCCCCGGGGCAGCCTTCACATAGGCCGCGTACGCCGACTGGTAGGCCGCTGGAACCGCCTTCGCGTACAGGGGCCGGGGCACCAGGAGCTGAGTGCCGATCGCCTGGGAGTCGTCGTACACCGCGCCGACCGTGAGCGTGGTGCCGGGCAGCACACCGACGGTCGCGGTGACCGTGTCGCCCACGCGAACACCGTGGCTGTCCGCGTAGCTCCGCGAGACCGCCAGGTCGCCCGAGTCGAGTGACGACAGGTCGCCGGAGAGCACGTCGAGGTCGAGCACCTGCTGGATGCCCGATCCCGTCACGGCGGCCGCCGAGGTGGTGCTCTCGCCGATCTTGACGGGGACGACACCCGAGTCGACGACTGCCTCGACGCCCGGCAGCTTCGCCGCCTCGTCGGCGACTGCCACCGGGAACGGCGACGCACCGCCGTCCAGGACGAAGTCGGCGGTCACCTGGTCGTCGATGAGACTGTCCACCGAGGACTTCGTTGACGACGCCAGCACCGAGAACGCGGACACCAGCGCCAGACCGATCATCAGCGAGATCGCCGTCGTCGCCGTCCGCCGCGGGTTGCGCAGGCTGTTGTCGCGCGCCAGCCGACCGATGGTCCGAGACACGGCGAGGAACGGCAAGGCCACCACGCGCACCACCGGACGCGACAGCAGCGGCGCGCAGACCACCATGCCGACGAACGTGAGGGCGGCCCCCAGGCCGAGCACCTTCGCGGCGTCCGAGCCGTCCATCGACACGGCAGCGACGGCCATCGTGCCCGTCCCGAGCCCCAGCACCACCGCGCCGATGACCGCCCGCCGACGCAGGCTCTTCTCCGGCATCGCGACGTCGTCACGCATCGCCGCGACCGGCGCGATGCGTCCGGCTCGAAGCGCTGGCAGCACGGCCGATGCCGTGGTGACCACGACACCGATGAGGAGGCTCGCCACGACGGTCCGCGCGTGCACCGGCAGCCCGCCGCTGATCTCCAGCCCGAAGCTGCCCACCAGCGCTTGCAGGCCCGCAGCGAGGCCGATGCCCACCAGCAGGCCGAGGACGCCGCCCGCCAGGCCGACCACGACGGCCTCGCCCAGCACGACGCCGATGACCTGCCGACGCGTCGCCCCGACCGCTCTCAGCAGCGCCAGCTCGCGAGTGCGCTGAGCGACCAGCATCGAGAACGTGTTGGCGATGATGAAGGCGCCCACGAACAAGCTGACCGCCGCGAAGACGAGCAGGAACGTGTTCAGGAAGCCGAGTCCGTCCGCCAGGGCGGATCGCTGCTCGTCCGCGTACGCCTTGCCGGTGATGGCCTCGGTGCCCGAGGGGAGGGCGGCCGCGACCCGGTCGCGCAGGCTCGCCTGGCTGACCCCGCTCTTCGCCTGCACGGTGATCTGCTGCACCGTGCCGTCCGGCGCGAACCAGCGCACCGCGGAGTCGTGGTCGACCACCACGATGGTGGCACCGGCCGCGCCGCCCTCGAAGGACACCTCGCCGACGACGGTCACGGGCTGCACGTGGCCGGCGACGACGAGGTTCGTCCGGTCACCGAGGGAGAGCCCCGACTTCTCGAGCGTCGTGCTCTCGACCGCCACCTGGTCGGCGCTCGTCGGGCCGTGGCCGGCCACGAGAGGCAGCGCTGGGTCGTCCGCCCGGTAGTCGAACCCGAACGACGGCGCGCCCCCGTTGCGCACCGCGGTGCCGTCCTTGCCCACGAGGACAGCGGTGCCCTCGAGGCTGGGGTAGGCGCCCGCGGCGCCATCGACGTCGGCGAGCTGGTCGGCGAGCGACATGGGCAGAGGAGTCCGCAGGTCGCCGGTCTGGGTCAGGCCGCTGTTGACCGTGGTGCCGCGCACCACCACGTCGGTGCCTGCCGTGGAGTTGTCGAAGATCTTGTCGAACGTCGACTGGAGGCTGTCGGTCAGCACGAAGGTGCCGGCCACGAAGGCGACGCCGAGCATCACGGACGCGGCAGTCAGGACGAACCGGAGGACGTGCCCTCGCACGCCCTTCAGGGTCACGCGCAGCATCAGGACCGCCGTCCAGCGCCGTCGAACGACTTCATCCGGTCGAGCACCGCGTCGGCGCTCGGGTCGTGCATCTCGTCCACGATGCGGCCGTCCGCCAGGAAGAGGGCGCGGTCGGCGTAGCCGGCCGCGACCGGGTCGTGGGTGACGATGACGATCGACTGCCCGAACTCGTCGACCGAGCGGCGCAGGAAGCCCAGGATCTCCGCGCTCGCCCGCGAGTCGAGGTTGCCCGTCGGCTCGTCCGCGAAGACGATCGCCGGCCGGCTGGCCAGGGCACGCGCGCACGCGACCCGCTGCTGCTGACCACCCGACAGCTGGCTCGGCCGGTGGCCGAGACGGTCTCGCAGGCCGACGGTGTCGACCACCGTGTCGTACCAGTCCGCGTCGACCTTGCGGCCGGCGATGCTCAGAGGCAGCAGGATGTTCTCGGCCGCCGTCAGGGTCGGGACGAGGTTGAACGACTGGAACACGAACCCCACCCGGTCGCGCCGCAGGGTCGTCAGCGCCTTGTCCTTCAGCCCGGAGACCTCGACGCCGTCGATGACGACGCTGCCGGACGTCGGGGTGTCGAGCGCCGCCATGCAGTGCATCAGGGTCGACTTGCCCGAGCCGGACGGACCCAGGATCGCCGTGAAGCGGCCGCGCCCGAAGTCCACGTCGACGCCGTCCAAGGCGCGCACCTCCGCCTCGGAGCTGCCGTACACCTTGACCAGGGCACGGGCACTGGCGACGGCGTCGCCCACCGGACCTTCCGTCGGCGCCGTGTCCACGCTCAGCTCGCTGCTCATGTCGTCCTGTTCCCTCGAGATGGCGGCACGGTCTGGTCGACCGGCCGCCAGCAATGGTGACGCAGCAGACGACGACGCCGCACCCAGGTATCACCCTGAGCGGACCCTGGTTCTGCCCTGGGGTACCACCATGTCGGACATGGGCGCTCAGCACGAACGGCCCTGTGTCAGACCTCACGCGCGACCTGACCGGCGCTCTCGAGGGGTCGGGGCCGCTCCCGCCCCTGGACCTGTCTCGTCGCTGCTGGCTCTAGTCGGTGCCGGGCGACTCCGAGGCCGAGACCAGCGGGTCGAGCGCGAGCGCCTGTGCCCGCCGCGGCAGCTCGGGCGGAGTGCCCCCGAACGCCGGGCAGAGCGCCTTGTGGTCGCACCAGTCGCACAGTCGGCTCGGCGACGGCCGCCAGTCGCCGGTCGTGGCGGCGCGCTCGATCGCCTGCCACAGCGCACGCAGCTTGCGCTCGGTGGCCAGCAGCTCGGCCTCGTCGGGGGAGTGTCGCAAGACCTGACCGTCGCCGAGGTAGACGAGCTGCAGCAGGCGAGGGACGACGCCTCGCGTGCGCCAGAGAACGAGGGCGTAGAACCGCATCTGGAACAGCGCCTTGGCCTCGAACGACTCGCGTGGCGCCCGCCCGGTCTTGTAGTCGACGACCCTCAGCTCACCGGTGGGTGCCACGTCCAACCGGTCCACGTACCCGCGCAGCACCAGGCCGTCGTCCAAGGTCGTCTCGACGTAGAGCTCGCGCTCGGCGGGCTCGAGCCGGGTCGGATCCTCCAGGGTGAACCACCGGTCGAGCAGCTGCTCGGCGGACTCCAGCCACGCGGAGAGCGCCGTGCCGCCGTCGTCCGGGAACAGCACCGCGAGCCCTGGCTCCTGCTCCAGCAGCTGCTGCCACTGCGGGCGCAGCAGCGAACGGGCCGCCGCCATCGTGCGACCTGCCGCCGGTAGGTCGAAGAGCCGTTCGAGCACGGCGTGCACCACAGTGCCACGCGCGGCCGCGGTGCTCGGGCTCTCGGGCAGCCGGTCGATCGTACGGAACCGGTACAGCAGGGGACACTGCATGAAGTCGCCTGCGCGGCTCGGGGAGAGCGCGCGCCGGACCTCCGCGAGCGCGGGGGCGTGCTGGCCGGTCACCGTCATGGCCAGCACTGTAGGTGTCGCCGGCGACAACGAGCCGGCGGCGTGCTCACCTAGGATCGATCGCATGGCACCTGGGTCCGGCATCTCCCTGGGCCGGGTGCTCGGGGTGCCCGTGCGGCTCGCGCCGTCCTGGTTCGTGATCGCCGTCGTCGTCGTGGCGGTCTTCGCCCCGTCCGTCGAGAGCTCGACCGGCCTGCGCGCCCCAGCCACGTGGGTCGTCGCCGCCCTCTTCGCGGTGCTGCTCCTGGTGTCCGTCCTCGTGCACGAGGTCGCCCACGCCGCGACGGCGCGGGTGCTCGGCCTGCCGGTCACGGAGATCGTCGCCAACCTGTGGGGCGGTCACACGCAGTTCAGCGACGAGTCGCCGTCGCCGGGCAGCACCGCCCTGGTGGCCGTGACCGGACCCCTCGCCAACGGTGTGCTCGCGGTGGCCGGCTGGATGGCGCTTGCTGTGGTGGACGACGGCGTGGTGCGGGTGCTGCTCGTGGCCTTCGTGCTGACGAACGGGTTCGTCGCCGTCTTCAACCTCCTCCCGGGACTGCCGCTGGACGGCGGTCGGGTGCTCGAGGCCGCCGTGTGGAAGGTGACGTCCGACCGATCCACCGGCACCGCGGCGGCCGGCTGGTGCGGTCGTGCCGTCGCGGTCCTGCTGCTGCTGTGGATGATCGGTCGTCCGCTGGTCCGCGGAGAGCAGCCGCAGCTGACGAACCTCGTCTGGACCGTCATGATCGCCGCGCTCCTGTGGCAGGGGGCGACCGCCGCGATCGGCGTGGCTCGGCTCCGTCGCAGTGCCGAGAAGGTGCAGCTCGCCGCGCTGGTGCAGCCGGCTCTCGCCCTGCCGCCGACGGCCACCGGCTGGGAGCAGCTGCCGGCCGACGACCACCGCACCCTGCTGGCCGTGGACACGCAGGGCCGACCTGCCGGCCTGCTCACCCCGCAGGCGCGCCGAGAGCTACGAGCACAGGGCGGGCCGCCACCCGGCACCCCGCTCAGCGCCGTGGTGACGGTGCTCGGTCCGGTGGGCACCGTGTCGTCCGGAGCAACCGGTGGTGAGCTGCTGAGCGTCGTCGCCACGCGACCGGCCCGGTACTACCTGGTGCTGGACGCGGGCGGCCAGCTGGTCGGCCTCGTGGAGGGAGAGGAGCTCGCGGCCGCGTTGACCCGCACCGCGTAGCACGCCGAACTCCACCACCTAGACTCGCGCACCATGACGTCGTCCGCCGGAGCCACCGCTGAGCCGACCGGCGTGTCGCGGCGCCGCGGTCCGCTCGCCGAGGGCGACCGGGTGCAGCTCACGGACCCCAAGGGGCGGCTCCACACCATCACGCTGACGGCGGGGCGCTCCTTCCACACCCACGCGGGCTGGTTCGCCCACAGCGCCCTCATCGGGCAGCCGGAGGGAACCGTGGTCACCAACACGGGCGGCGTGGAGTACCTGGCGCTCCGTCCGCTGCTGTCCGACTACGTGCTCTCGATGCCGCGAGGCGCCGCCGTGGTCTACCCCAAGGACGCCGGCCAGGTGGTCGCGATGGCCGACATCTACCCGGGGGCGCGCGTCGTGGAGGCCGGTGTGGGGTCCGGCGCCCTCAGCATGTCGCTGCTCCGGGCCGTCGGCGACGGCGGCCACCTCCTCAGCGTGGAACGCCGCGAGGACTTCGCCTCCATCGCCCGCGGCAACGTCGAAGAGTTCTTCGGCGGTCCCCACCCCGCCTGGCAGCTGAGCGTCGGCGACCTGGTCGACGTCCTGCCCGAGGTGACCGCCCCGGCCACGGTGGATCGCGTGGTGCTCGACATGCTCGCACCCTGGGAGTGCCTTGACGTCGTCGCGCAGGCGCTCGCGCCGGGTGGCGTGCTCATCTGCTACGTGGCCACGACCACCCAGCTGTCCCGGGTCGCGGAGACCGCCCGAGCGCACGGCGGGTTCACCGAGCCGCAGGCCTGGGAGTCCCTGGTCCGCGGCTGGCACCTCGAGGGGCTCGCGGTCCGGCCGGAGCACCGGATGGTCGGGCACACGGGCTTCCTCATGACGACACGGCGCCTGGCGCCCGGCGTGACACCGCCGGAACGCCGCCGACGTCCCAGCAAGGGCATGACCACCGAGGAGCAGTGGACGCCGGAGGACCTGGGTGAGCGCCCGGTGTCCGAGAAGAAGGTGCGCAAGGTGCGTCGCGAGATCGGCATGGAGACCGCGCTCCGAGCTGAGGCCGGTGACCAGGTCGGCGCGGTACGACCGGACGACGATGCCGGCCCGACCTGAGCGCCGCGACAGCGCTACGTCGGCGCGTCGCGGCGTTTCTCGTACCGCGAGCACGGGCCCGTGAGGTTAGGGTCGTGTTCTGGGCGCTCGGGTGGGCCCGGGAGGGAGCCGGTCATGACGGAGCAGGACAGGTACGGCGACGAGCCCGCTGCGCAGGAGACAGCCGACCTCCGGCGTCGTCTCCGTCATACCGAGGAGGAGCTCTCCGCGCTCCAGCGTCGCCTGGCGGACTCGCCGACACGCAGCAGCGCGCTCGAGGCACGAGTCACCCAGCTGCAGGCGAGCCTGGACGCGACCGTCACCCAGAACGAGCGGCTCGCCCGCACCCTGCGCGAGGCACGAGACCAGATCGTCACGCTCAAGTCCGAGGTGGACCGGCTGGCGCAGCCGCCGTCCGGCTTCGGCACCGTGGTGGAGGTCGTCGCCGAGGGTACGGTCGACGTCCTCACGGGCGGCCGCAAGATGCGCGTCGCGGTGAGCCCCAGTGTCGACGACGCCGACCTCGTGCCCGGTCGCGAGGTGCTGCTCAACGAGGCGCTCAACGTCGTGGAGGCCCGCGAGTTCGAGCGCACGGGTGAGGTCGTCGTCCTCAAGGAGCTGCTCGGCGAGGACCGCATGCTCGTGGTCGGCCACACCGACGAGGAGCGGGTGGCGCGGGTCGCCGGGCCGCTGCAGGCGGAGCGGGTGCGCATCGGCGACGGGCTGCTCATGGACCCGCGGGCCGGCTTCGTGTACGAGCGCATCCCCAAGGCCGAGGTCGAGGAGCTGGTGCTCGAGGAGGTCCCGGACATCGCCTACGAGGACATCGGCGGCCTCGGTTCGCAGATCGACCAGATCAGGGACGCCGTCGAGCTGCCGTACCTGCACCCCGAGCTCTTCCGCGAGCACCGCCTGCGCCCGCCGAAAGGCGTGCTGCTCTACGGCCCGCCCGGGTGCGGCAAGACACTCATCGCCAAGGCGGTCGCCGCGTCGCTCGCGCGCAAGATCGCCGAGCTGACCGGGCAGCCGCAGGGCAAGTCCTACTTCCTCAACATCAAGGGCCCGGAGCTGCTCAACAAGTACGTGGGGGAGACCGAACGGCACATCCGCCTGATCTTCCAGCGGGCCCGCGAGAAGGCGTCGGACGGGACGCCAGTCGTGGTGTTCTTCGACGAGATGGACTCGTTGTTCCGCACCCGCGGCTCCGGTGTCAGCTCGGACGTCGAGACGACGATCGTGCCCCAGCTGCTCTCCGAGATCGACGGCGTCGAGCGCCTGGAGAACGTCATCGTGATCGGCGCCTCGAACCGCGAGGACATGATCGACCCGGCCATCCTGCGTCCGGGACGCCTCGACGTGAAGATCAAGATCGAGCGGCCCGACGCGGAGGCCGCCCGCGACATCTTCACGAAGTACCTCACCGCTGACCTGCCGCTCCACGCCGGCGACCTGGCCGAGAACGGTGGCTCGCCGCAGGCGACGGTCGACGCCATGATCCAGGCGACCGTCGAGCGCATGTACTCCGAGATCGACGACAACCGCTTTCTCGAGGTGACGTACGCGGGCGGCGACAAGGAGGTCCTGTACTTCAAGGACTTCAACTCGGGGGCGATGGTGCAGAACATCGTCGACCGTGCCAAGAAGTCGGCCATCAAGGACTTCCTCACCACGGGTCAGCGCGGCATCCGGATCGACCACCTGCTGGACGCCTGCGTCAACGAGTTCAAGGAGAACGAGGACCTGCCGAACACCACGAACCCCGACGACTGGGCGCGCATCTCCGGCAAGAAGGGCGAGCGCATCGTCTACGTGCGCACGCTCATCCAGGGCAAGAAGGGCACCGAGCCGGGTCGATCCATCGACACCGTGGCCAACACCGGGCAGTACCTGTAGCGAGGTTCTCGCCAGGAAACCGCTCGGCGTCGTCCGCGCCGGGGTGCAGGATGGACGGCGTCCCTTCTGCACCCCGGAGCGCCCTTGCTGATCCACGTGCTACGCAGGTTCCTGCGTCCTTTTACCCGTCCCCTGCTTCTCATCGTGCTGCTGCAGCTCGGCAGCACCTTGGCGGCGCTCTACCTGCCGAGCCTGAACGCCGACATCATCGACTCCGGCGTCGCGGTCGGTGACACCGGCTTCATCACCCGCACCGGCGCCTGGATGCTCCTGGTCACTCTGGCGCAGATCGGTTGCTCCTCGGCGGCGGTCTACTTCGCAGCCGGCACCGCCATGGGCTTCGGACGCGACGTGCGCGCTGCTGTCTTCCACCACGTGGGCACGTTCTCCGCGCGGGAGGTGAACCACTTCGGGGCACCGTCGCTCATCACTCGGACGACGAACGACGTGCAGCAGGTGCAGATGCTCGTGCAGATGAGCTGCACCCTGCTGGTGGCCGCGCCGATCATGATGGTCGGTGGCGTGATCATGGCGCTGCGCGAGGACGTGGGCCTGTCGTGGCTGATGGGGGTCAGCGTCCCGGTGCTCGCGCTGTCTATCGGCGGGGTCGTCTCCCGGATGGTCCCGCAGTTCCGCGCCATGCAGAAGCGCATCGACGTGGTGAACCGGGTGCTGCGCGAGCAGATCACCGGCATCCGGGTGGTGCGGGCGTTCGTCCGGGAGCGCCATGAGACCGCGAGGTTCGCGCGGGCCAACGAGGACCTCACGCAGACGGCGCTGAACGTCGGTCGCCTCATGGCGCTGATGTTCCCCATCGTCATGGTGGTGCTGAACCTGTCCAGCGTCGCCGTGCTGTGGTTCGGCGCCGGCCGCATCGACTCGGGACACATGCAGATCGGCGCCCTGACGGCGTTCCTCTCCTACCTGATGCAGATCCTCATGTCGGTGATGATGGGCACGTTCGTGCTCGTGATGGTGCCGCGGGCATCCGTCTGCGCCGACCGCATCGCCGAGGTCCTGCACACGGAGTCGTCGGTCGTCCTTCCGGAGCAGGGACGCACCGACCTCGACCCGGCGGTCGGCATCGAGCTCGACGACGTCGAGTTCACGTATCCCGGAGCGAGCGAACCGGTGCTGTCCGGGGTGACGGTTCGAGCGCTGCGTGGCCACACCACGGCCATCATCGGCAGCACGGGCTCCGGCAAGACGACCCTGCTCACGCTGCTGCCTCGGCTCGTCGACGCCACGTCGGGCTCGGTCCGGGTCGGCGGCGTCGACGTCCGAGAGCTCGACCCCACGGCACTGTGGGGCCACATCGGCCTGGTGCCGCAGACCCCGTACCTGTTCAGCGGCACCGTCGCCAGCAACCTGCGCTACGGCAACCCGGCCGCGACGGACGACGAGCTGTGGGAATCGCTCGAGGTCGCCCAAGCCCGGGACTTCGTCGAGGCCATGCCGGGCGGCCTCGATGCACCGATCGCGCAGGGGGGCACGAACGTGTCCGGCGGCCAGCGGCAACGCCTCGCGATCGCCCGGGCTCTGGTCCGTCGTCCGGCGATCTACCTGTTCGACGACTCCTTCTCCGCCCTCGACCTCGGCACGGACGCGCGGTTGCGGGCTGCCTTACGCCCTCACACCCGCGACGCCGTGGTCGTCGTCGTCGCGCAGCGCGTCTCCACGATCGTGGACGCCGACCAGATCGTGGTGCTGGACGACGGCCGGGTGGTCGGTGCCGGCACCCATGACGAGCTGCTCGAGAGCTGCGAGACCTATCGCGAGATCGTCGAGTCCCAGCTCTCGGCGCAGGAGGCGGCATGAGCGACCGTCCCGTCGAGGCTCAGCGCGCCTCCGCTCCTCCCCAGGCACCTGGCACTGCGCCCGCAACGCCTGCCACCGCGGGCAGTCCGTCGACGAATGGACCGACACAGGGCACCCTGCCCGGGCGCCCGGTAGGCCGCGGAGGCCCGGGCCACGGTGGGATCTTCGGCATGGGCCTGCCAGCCGAGAAGTCCCTGCAGTTCGGGCCGTCGGCCGCTCGGCTGCTGCGCCGGCTGAGGCCCGAGCGCGCCCTGACCGGCGTGGTCGTGCTGCTGGCCATGGCGTCGGTCGCGCTGAACGTCATCGGGCCAAAGGTCCTCGGCCACGCGACGGACATCATCTTCTCCGGTGTCATCGGGCGTCGTCTCCCGGAGGGCGTGACGGCCGCCCAGGTCGCTGCCGCCGAACGGGCCAAGGGCAACGGGTCGATCGCCGACATGATCGAGCGGATGAACCTGGTGCCGGGACAGGGCATCGACTTCACAGCGCTGCGCAACGTGCTCCTCGCCGTGCTGGGCCTCTACATCGGTGCGTCCGTGCTGGGCTGGCTGCAGGGCTACGTGCTGGCCGGCGTGGTGCAGCGCACGATCCTGCAGCTGCGAGCCGACGTCGAGCACAAGCTGCATCGTCTGCCGTTGCGGTACTTCGACCGGCAACCGCGCGGCGAGGTACTGAGCCGGGTCACGAACGACATCGACAACATCTCGCAGACGCTCAGCCAGACCCTGAGCCAGCTGCTCACGTCCCTGCTCACCGTCGTCGGTGTGCTGACGATGATGTTCGTCATCTCGCCGCTGCTGGCGGTGATCGCGCTGGTCTCGATCCCCGTGTCGGTGTTCGTGACGCGACTGATCGCATCGAAGTCGCAACCACGGTTCGTCGCACAGTGGCGGTACACCGGCGAGCTCAACGGCCAGATCGAAGAAGCCTTCACCGGGCACGCGCTGGTCAAGGTCTTCGGCCGCCAACCGGAGGTCGAGGCCTCCTTCGGAGCCAAGAACGACGAGCTCTACCGCGCGGGGTTCGGCGCGCAGTTCGTCAGCGGGCTGATCATGCCGATGATGATGTTCCTGGGAAACCTCAGCTACGTCGCCGTCGCGGTCGTGGGCGGGCTGCGCATCACGTCCGGTGCGATCACGCTCGGCGACGTCCAGGCCTTCATCCAGTACTCCCGGCAGTTCACGCAGCCGCTGACGCAGGTCGCCTCGATGGCGAACCTGCTGCAGTCCGGCGTGGCGTCCGCCGAACGGGTGTTCGAGCTCCTCGACGAGCCGGAGGAGAGCGCCGAACCCCTCGCTGAACCGGCTGGCCCGGCCACCCGCGGCCGTGTCGAGCTGTCGCACGTCTCCTTCCGGTACGTGCCGGACCAGCCCCTGATCCAGGACCTCTCACTGGCCGCCGAGCCCGGCCAGACCGTGGCCATCGTGGGCCCGACGGGTGCTGGGAAGACGACGCTCGTCAACCTCGTCATGCGCTTCTACGAGATCGATGACGGCCGCATCAGCCTTGACGGCGTCGACACGGCCAGCATGTCGCGCCAGGCCCTGCGATCGCGGATCGGCATGGTGCTGCAGGACACGTGGCTGTTCAACGGCACGATCCGCGACAACATCGCCTACGGGAGGCCAGGCGCGACCGAGGAGGAGATCGACGCCGCCGCGTCTGCCGCCTACGTGGATCGCTTCGTCCACACGCTGCCCGACGGCTACGGCACCGTCATCGACGAGGAGGGGTCAAACGTCAGCGCAGGGGAGAAGCAGCTGATCACGATCGCCCGAGCGTTCTTGTCCGACCCCTTGCTCTTGATCCTCGACGAGGCGACGAGCTCGGTCGACACGCGCACCGAGGTGCTGGTCCAGCACGCGATGGCGTCCCTGCGGCGCGACCGCACCAGCTTCGTGATCGCGCACCGGCTGTCGACGATCCGGGACGCCGACCTGATCCTCGTGATGGAGGACGGCCGGATCGTGGAGCAGGGCACGCACGAGCAGCTGCTGGAGTCGCGTGGCGCCTACTTCCGGCTCTACGACGCCCAGTTCAGCGCGCCCGTGCCGGTCGACGGCTGAGCACCGACGGCCCCCGCCCGGCCAACGTTGAGTGATGCAGTCTCATGAGACACGCCCGGCGTGTGCAGCCAGATCGCATCACTCAACTCGTCGGTGGCGCGCCCCTGCGGGTCAGGTGGCCGGCAGGTCCTCCCACCACACCCGGTCGACCAGGTGCCGACGCAGCGCTGCCGCCAGCCAGGGGATCGACGGGTCCGGCAGGGCCTGGGGGTCGCACCAGCGGACGTCGTCGCACTCGGCCACCGGCGTGGGGGTGCCCCTCCAGTCATGGGCCACGAAGTAGAAGTCGCACCCACGGGCGTCCCCGTCCACGTAGCGCGTCACCCCCAGCGGCTCCAGCTCGTCGGCATCCACCTGCACCCCGACCTCCTCGAGCAGCTCCCGCGCGGCCGCGGCGGCCAGCGTCTCCTCGTCCTCCACGTGACCGCCGGGCAGCCCCCACAGACCAGCCGAGTACGACACGTGGGCACGACGCGCGAGGAGCACGTGGCCGTCGTCACGCTGCAGCACGACCCAGGCGACGAGGTGGTCGGTGCGATCTGTCATGGACGGGCCCCTTGTCGACGGACGAGCTGGACGACACACCGCCACCCGAGCATCTGGGCACCCAGCACGAGGGTGGCCACGACGACGAACGGCCAGGCCGTCCCCTCGCCGGTCAGGCGGCGCAGCAGCATGCCGACCGCCACGGCAGCCAGCCACACCACGACGCCGACCGGCACGAGAGCCGACGAGCGCTTCCACGCGCGAGCTGCCACCCAGCCCCCTGCCGCTCCGACGAGGAACGGCCAGGCGGTCTCGAGCACGCCGGTCACCGTGACGCCTTCGGCGTGGCTGCGTCGCCCGACGGTCGCGAAGACCAGCACCGCGACGACGTCCAGCAACAGCATGCGGCTGACCCTACGCGTGGCACGTAGGGTCGTGACGTGACCGTGCGACGTGTGATGGGGATCGAGACCGAGTACGGCGTCTCCCAGCCGGGGGCGCCCGAGGCCAACCCGATGCTGATGTCGGGGCAGGTCGTCAACGCCTACGCGCAGCCTCTCGGGGCGCGCGCGGGCCGGGCTCGGTGGGACTACGAGGACGAGGCACCGCTGCGCGACGCACGCGGGTTCGAGATGTCCCGTGCCATGGCCGACGCCTCGCAGCTCACCGACGAGGAGGACCCGACGCTCGCGAACGTCATCCTCACGAACGGCGCCCGGCTCTACGTCGACCACGCGCACCCCGAGTACAGCTCGCCGGAGGTCACCAGCCCCCGGGACGCGGTGCTCTGGGACAAGGCCGGCGAACGCATCATGGAGACCGCTGCCCGTGCTATCACGGCCGATCCCGCCCTGCCGCCGATCAACCTCTACAAGAACAACACCGACGGCAAGGGGGCCTCGTACGGCACCCACGAGAACTACCTGATGAGCCGGGCGACGCCGTTCGCCGACATCGTCCGCCACCTCGTGCCGTTCTTCGTCTCCCGCCAGGTCGTCTGCGGTGCCGGCCGCGTCGGCATCGGTCCGGAGAGCGAGAAGGTGGGCTTCCAGATCAGCCAGCGTGCCGACTTCTTCGAGGTCGAGGTCGGTCTGGAGACGACGCTCAAGCGCCCGATCGTGAACACGCGCGACGAGCCGCACGCGTCGGCCGACAAGTACCGACGGCTGCACGTCATCATCGGCGACGCGAACCTCGCCGAGGTGTCGACGCTGCTCAAGCTGGGCACGACGGCGCTGGTCCTCGAGATGATCGAGGCGCACGGGCTCACCCGCGACCTCGCGGTGCAGCGGCCGGTGGCCACGCTCAAGGCCGTCTCGCACGACCCGACGTTGACCGAGACGATCACCCTGCTGGACGGCACCCGGCTCACCGCCGTCCAGCTCCAGTGGCTGTACCTCGAGCAGGCACGCGCGTTCGTCGACGACCGGTACGGCAGCGACGTGGACGCCGACACGCTCGACGTGCTCGAGCGCTGGGAGTCGGTGCTGACCCGGCTCGAGCGCGATCCGATGGAGTGCGCCCGCGAGCTGGACTGGGTGGCCAAGCTCTCGCTCCTCGAAGGGTTCCGTCAGCGTGAAGGGCTGGACTGGGCCCACCCCCGGCTCGGCCTCATCGACCTGCAGTACAGCGACGTGCGCTCGGACAAGGGCCTCTTCAACCGGCTCGTGGCCCGCGGCCGCATGGAGCGCGTCGTCGACGAGAAGGAGGTGCTGCACGCCGTGGAGAACCCGCCGGAGGACACGCGCGCGTACTTCCGCGGGCGGTGCCTGGCGAAGTACGGCCGGCAGGTAGCCGCCGCGTCCTGGGACTCGCTGATCTTCGAGCTCCCCGGGCGCGCGTCCCTGCAGCGCGTGCCGATGCTCGAGCCGCTGCGCGGCGGTCGCGACATGGTCGGCGAGCTCATCGACGCCAGCGACACGGCGTCCGACCTCATGAACGCGCTCGCGTCCCGCTGAGGAGGCGACCGGCGGGCATCACGCCGTTGTCAGGCGCCCTCGTTAGGGTGAGGGACGAGCGGTCAGAGCGAGTGCCTGTGGCCGCGACGAGGAGGTCGTCATGCCGGGTCAGGAGCAGCAGCGTCCAAAGCGACGCGAGGACGAGCCCGACGAGGCGCCCGCGCCGGCCCCGCAGGGCGCAGCGACCAAGGAGGGCCTCGACGACGACATCGACAGCATGCTCGATGAGATCGACGACGTCTTGGAAACCAATGCGGAGGACTTCGTCAGGTCCTTCGTGCAGAAGGGCGGCGAGTGAGCACGCACTGCCCCTGCAGTCACGGTGAGTTCCTGAGCCTGCGGATCGATAGGGTCCGAGGGTGAGCAGTGACCGTTCTGACCTGACCGGTCGGCTCCCGCGCGCCTACCTGGTGCCGGGGTCGTCGTCCTTCTCCGAGTTCCTGTCGGCGCACTCGCCGGAGCTGCTGCCCGGAGGCCGTTCGCTGCCTCCCGGCACGGTGCCCGAGACGCCGCACGGCACGACGATCGTGGCCGTAGAGTTCGCCGGCGGTGTCGTCATGGGCGGCGACCGTCGCGCCACGATGGGCAGCATGATCGCCAACCGCGAGATCCAGAAGGTCTTCGGCACCGACGAGTACTCGTGCGTCGGCATCGCCGGCGCCGCCGGGCTCGCCGTCGAGCTGGTCAAGCTCTTCCAGGTCGAGCTCGAGCACTACGAGAAGATCGAGGGCACGCTGCTCTCGGTCGAGGGCAAGGCCAACCGGCTGGCCATGATGATCCGCAGCAACCTCGGCCTCGCCATGCAGGGGCTCGCCGTCGTGCCGCTCTTCGCCGGCTACGACGTCGACGACGGCGACGGCCGCATCTACAGCTACGACGTCACCGGCGGCTGCTACCGCGAGCACCACCACCACTCCGTCGGCTCCGGCTCGCTGTTCGCTCGCGGGTCCATGAAGAAGCTCTGGCGCCCGGGTCTCGACGCCGACGCCGCCGTGCGGATCGCCGTCGAGGCGCTCTACGACGCAGCGGACGACGACTCGGCGACCGGCGGCCCGGACCTCAACCGCCGCATCTGGCCGGTCGTCACCGTGGTGGACTCCGACGGGTTCCGGCGCATGGACGACGACGTCATGGCGTCGGTCGTCGACGCCGTCGTCACGGGCCGACGTGGCGACCCCGGGGGGGCCCGGTTCGAGCGAGAGCTGCCGCCGACGCAGGAAGGTGACGCGCGATGACGATGCCCTTCTACGTCTCGCCCGAGCAGCTGATGAAGGACCGGGCCGACTACGCCCGCAAGGGCATCGCCCGCGGTCGGTCCGTCGTCGTGCTCGCGTACGAGGGCGGCATCGCCTTCGTCGCCGAGAACCCTTCCCGCGCTCTGCACAAGATCAGTGAGATCTACGACCGCATCGCGTTCGCCGCCGTGGGCAAGTACAACGAGTTCGAGAACCTCCGCGTCGCTGGCGTGCGCTACGCCGACCTCCGGGGCTACTCCTACGACCGCAGCGACGTGACTGCCCGCGGCCTCGCGAACGCCTACGCGCAGACGCTCGGCACGGTCTTCACCCAGGAGTCGAAGCCCTATGAGGTCGAGATCGTCGTCGCGGAGGTCGGACGCACCCCGGAGGACGACCAGATGTACCGGCTGACCTACGACGGCTCGGTCGCGGACGAGCAGGGTTACGTCGCCATGGGCGGTCAGTCGGAGAGCATCGCCACGGTCCTGGAGCAGCGCTGGCAGCCGGGCCTGAGCCTGGCCGACGCGCTGGGCCTCGCCGTCGAGGTGCTGGCCGCCGACCCGGCGGGCGGCGAAGCCCGCCAGCTGGGCGCCGACCAGCTCGAGGTCGCCGTGCTGGACCGGCACCGCGAGCGGCGACTGTTCCGCCGGTTGGCGGCCACGCTGGTCGCCAGACTGCTCAGC
The DNA here is from genome assembly GCA_035707965.1 of Actinomycetales bacterium. Classification (GTDB taxonomy): domain Bacteria; phylum Actinomycetota; class Actinomycetes; order Actinomycetales; family Angustibacteraceae; genus DASSTJ01. The sequence goes on along the minus strand of DASSTJ010000202.1, from coordinate 36,199 downwards.
CCGGACGACCCGACAGCCGACGTCCCGCACCAGGACGACCACCGCCCGGGCCACCACGAGACGGTCAGCGGCGACGACACCGAGACACCCGGTACGTTCCCGCCCGACTCGACGCGGCCGTCCCCCTCGGAGAACCCGAGCTGACGCAGGGCGTCCGGCTCACCGGCGGGCGGTCCAGCGCCTGAGCAGCTCGTTCTCCTCGGCGCGGCTCAGCCCCGCTCGGCGGTCGCGGTCCAGCCCGAGCTGCTCCTCCCAGCGCAACGCCTCTGCGACCAGCTCGCGCAGCGGGCCGTGGGTCAGCCCGGCCGCGACGGCCATGTCGCCGTTGCGCGCGCTGAAGCCCGCCCACTCCGGGTCGACCAACCACAGCGGGAGCGACCGAGGCCCCATGTACTCGTCGACCCGCTCGGCCAGGAGCCAGTCGGACGGGACCCGAACGATCCGGGCGTCGGTGCCCGAGCCGTCGAAGCCGGCCACCGCGCGAGCCATCGCGATCACGTCACGGAAGGGGCGCCGCTCACCGACGACGTTCATGGCTCCGGCCGTGCCGCCCTCGCCCGCCCGCACCAGCCAGTCCGCGAGGTCCCGGACGTCGATCGCCTGGGTGGGCAGGTCCTCCGTGTCCGGGACCAGGACCTGCCCGCCGTCCTGCCGGGCCAGGGCGAAGCGGCCCGGCCAGTACCCGAACCGGTCGCTGGGATCCCCGTACCCGGCGATCACTCCGGACCGAGCGAGCAGCACCCGATCACCCAGCGCCCGTCGGCAGAGCTGCTCGCACGCCACCTTCGCCTCGCCGTACTGCTCCAGGTCGGCGCGGTCCGACTGCAGAGCCGGGAGCAGCGCCGTGGACTCGTCGGCGTCGCGCACCGAGTGGTCCGCGTACACCGAGCACGACGACACGTACGTCCAGTGCCGTGCCCGGGGTGCCAGTGCCGCCAGTGCCGACCGCACCTGGCCGGGCTGCCACGAGACGTCGACGACGTCGTCCCAGTCCGTGTCCCGCACCGCGTCGTAGGCGTCGGGCGCGGCGCGGTCTGCCCGCACCCAGCGGACGCCCTCGGGGACGCTGCCGGACACGCCACGAGCGAGGCAGGTGACGTCGTGCCCGCGTCGCACGGCGGCGCGCGCCACCTCACCGCCGAGCCAGGCCGTGCCACCCAGCACCAAGAGCGTCGTCATGATCGCCACTCCAGCACGGGCGATCCGGCCTGTCACCAGGCGTTCGCCGTCGGCGCAGACGTACTGTGAAGGCATGGACCGCCGCATCTTCGGGATCGAGAACGAGTACGGCGTGACCTGCTCCTTCGAGGGACAGCGTCGGCTGAGCCCCGACGAGGTGGCCCGGTACCTGTTCCGCCGGGTCGTCTCCTGGGGGCGCTCGAGCAACGTCTTCCTCCGCAACGGCGCACGGCTGTACCTGGACGTGGGCTCGCACCCCGAGTACGCGACGCCCGAGTGCGACGACATCCGGCAGGTGGTCGTGCACGACAAGGCGGGGGAGCGGATCCTGGAGGGTCTGGTCGCCGACGCCCAGCAGCGCCTCCAGGACGAGGGCATCGCCGGGCAGGTGTACCTGTTCAAGAACAACACCGACTCCGCCGGCAACTCGTACGGTTGCCATGAGAACTACCTGGTGTCCCGTCAGGGCGACTTCCAGCACCTGTCCGACGTGCTGATCCCGTTCCTGGTCAGCCGCCAGATCATCTGCGGGGCCGGCAAGGTGCTGCAGACACCCCGCGGCGCCGTGTACTGCGTCAGCCAGCGGGCCGACCACATCTGGGAGGGCGTCTCCAGCGCCACCACACGGTCGCGGCCCATCATCAACACGCGTGACGAGCCGCACGCGGACGCCGAGAAGCACCGCCGGCTGCACGTGATCGTGGGCGACTCCAACATGAGCGAGACCACGACGCTGCTCAAGGTGGGCACCGCCGACCTGGTGCTGCAGATGATCGAGTCCGGGACGGTCATGCGTGACCTCGCGCTGGAGAACCCCATCCGCGCCATCCGCGAGATCAGCCACGACATGACGGGGCGACGCACGGTGAAGCTCGCGAACGGACGTGAGCTGTCGGCCCTGCAGATCCAGTCGGAGTACCTGGAGCGGGCGCTCGACTTCGTGGACCGGCGGGGGAGCGCGTCGCCTGCCCACAAGACCGTGCTTGACCTCTGGCAGCGCACGTTGAAGGCCGTGCAGACGGGCGACCTGTCCCTCGTCGACCGCGAGATCGACTGGGTGATCAAGTACCGGCTGATCGAGCGCTACCGCGCGAAGCACGGCCTGGACCTCTCGAGCCCGCGCGTGGCCCAGCTCGACCTGGCCTACCACGACATCCACCGGCGGCGAGGCCTCTACTACCTGCTGGAACGAAGCGGGCACGTGGAGCGAGCCGTGAGCGACCTGGAGGTCTTCGAGGCGAAGTCCGTGCCTCCCCAGACCACCCGCGCAAAGCTCCGCGGCGACTTCGTGCGCCGCGCCCAGGAGCGGCGCCGCGACTTCACCGTCGACTGGGTGCACCTCAAGCTCAACGACCAGGCGCAACGCACTGTGCTGTGCAAGGACCCGTTCGCGAGCGTCGACGAGCGCGTGGACCGCCTCATCGCGGGGATGTGAGCACCCCGCCACGCCGTTGTTCCAGGCGCGGGCGTGCCCCGGCCTTTCGCCGGTGAACCGCGCCAGGGCTGTCAGCCGGGCGTGCGGCCCCGGTCAGGGACGCCCAGGTTCGCGGGTTACCCTGACGCGTCCCCCGACTCCACTCAAAGGTACCTTCGTGCGCTCTGTCCTCCCACGGCTGCTCGCGGCTCTCGCAGTTCCCGCCCTCCTGCTCACCGGCTGCGCCAACGCCGACGCCCCGGCGTCGTCGTCCGGCACGAGCGCCAGCAAGGCTCTCGACAGCATCACCGTGTCGGGCGACGTGGGCACCAAGCCGAAGGTCACGCTCAAGACGAAGCCGACGACGCTGTCGTCGTCCGGCAGCAAGGTGGTCACGGAGGGCAACGGCGCCGAGGTCACCAAGGGTCAGGAGGTGACCGTCGACTACCTGCTGCTCAACGGCAAGGACGGGTCTGAGGCCGACACCTCGTTCGGCAAGTCCCCCGCCACGTTCACCGCCGACCCCGCCCAGCTGCTGCCGGGTCTCGCCAACGGCATGATCGGCAAGAAGGTCGGTTCTCGCGTCCTCGTCGGCATCGCACCGAAGGACGGCTTCCCGGGCGGGCAGGGCAACGAGCAGCTCGGCTTCGGCAAGGACGACGCGCTCATCTTCGTGCTGGACCTGAAGGCCGCGGTCACGCCGCTGGAGAAGGCGACGGGAGACCCCGTGGCCCCCAAGGCCGGCCTGCCGACGGTCAAGGAGAACGACAAGGGTGTCCCGGTCGTCACCGTTCCCAAGACCGCGGCTCCGACCAAGCTCGTCGTGCAGCCGCTCATCAAGGGCAAGGGTGAGGTCGTCAAGGCCGGACAGACCATCACCGCCTCCTACGTCGGTGTGATCTACGGCACCGGCAAGGAGTTCGACTCCTCGTACACCAGTGGCGTGCCGCTGAAGCAGCGCATCGGCGTGGGCGCGCTCGTGCCCGGGTTCGACAAGGGCATCGTCGGCCAGACCGTCGGCAGCCGCGTGCTGCTGATCCTGCCGCCGGCCGAGGGGTACGGCACCGCAGGCAACGCGCAGGCCGGCATCAAGGGCACCGACACCCTCGTCTTCGTCGTCGACATCCTCGCCGCCGCCTGAGCCGATGCGGCACGGAGCCGGCAGCCCCACCCCACACGAGAGGGACCAGCGCATGACGTTCGACCGCACGAAGCCCGAGATCGAGTTCCCCGGCGACACGCCGCCGTCCGAGCTCGTCGTCGAGGACCAGATCGTCGGCGACGGTCCCGAGGCTGTCGCGGGCAGCACGGTGCTCGCGCACTACGTCGGGGTGGCCCACTCCACCGGCGAGGAGTTCGACGCCTCGTGGAGCCGCGGGGAGCCACTGCGCTTCCAGCTGGGCGTCGGCCAGGTCATCGCAGGCTGGGACCAGGGCCTGACGGGCATGCGCGTCGGCGGACGACGGACGATCACGATCCCGCCGCACCTCGGCTACGGCGACCGCGGCGCGGGCAGCGCCATCAAGGGCGGCGAGACGCTGATCTTCGTCGTCGACCTCGTCGACGTCAGCTGACCACCACAGCGAGCGAGGGCGCAGGCATCAGCTGACGCCGGGGCTCTCGCCGCTCGTCGGTTCGTCGAGCAGCCTCGCCGCGTGCCGGCCCGCTGCGGCGGCCGCCAGGAACGCCGCCGGGTCGTCGTCAAGGCGACGTCCCATCGTGGACAGGGTCACGGGTGAGGTGCGCAAGGCCTCGATGAGGCCGTCGACCGGCTCCAGCACGAGACGGTGACGGCCCTGCGGCGCGCAGAGCTGCTCAGCGGCCTGCCGGACGTCGGCGCCGAGCTCTCCCGGGAGGTCGGGGACGACGACGTCGGCCGGCAGCAGCGCCACCCGTCCGTACGCCGTGGTGCTGTGGTGCGAGACCCCACGGTGCCGAGGGCGCGGATCGGCGTCCGAGACTCGCAGGCAGGCGACCGGACGCCCCCCGAGCGTGGCTACCGCGTTGACGGCCTCCCCGCACGCCACACCCGAGAAGCCCCACCGTGTGCCGGTGCCCAGATTGCCTGGACCCTGGGTGACCACCACGACATCGGCGTGCAGGACGTGGTGCGCGGCCAGCAAGCCGCTGTGCAGGGTCACCGCCTCGAGGTCGCCACCGAACGCCTGCCCGACCGTGACCGAGCCGGCGACCCACTCCGAGTGCCGCAGCTGGTCCAGGGTGCGCGAGAACCACGCCGGCAGGGCACCGCCGTCCGTCATGACGTAGGCGACCTTGGCTGCGGGCCTGGCAGCCCGCACCCCGGCGACGACAGCCGGCAGCGCGGAGTGCAGGTCCGCCACCACCACCGGCAGGCCGGCGAGGTCGTCCGCCTCGCGCAGGACCGCGTGGTGCGGGGAGTCCTGCTCGTCGACGCCCAGCACCATCGCTTGGAGGGGCATGTACCGAGCCTTGACGAGGTGCCCGATCGACGGCGGCGGGTCCGGGGACACGCGGTCGGGCAGCGCCGCCACCATGGCGTAGCCCCCGGTGCCCAGCCCTCGGGCGAGCGCACCGACCGTCACGAGCACCCGGTCACCGACCTCGGGTGCACCGACCAGGGGGACGTAGGCGAGAGCGAGCACGCGCGCTTCGTCGGGCGCGTCCGGCGACGCGGGGACGTCCGGCTCGTCCAGCTCGACGACGACCTCACGCACAGCCGTCCAGGCGCGGTCGAGCCCGACCACCCGCCCGGTCCGCCACAGCACCTGAGTCGTCACCACCCGAGCGTAGCCACTTGGACGTCACGCCGGATCGCGTCCGTTCACGTCGGCCCCGCCGCGTCCGATAGCGTCTCCGCCCGGGAGGGAGCCATGTCCAGCGCGAAGACCGAGCGACTGCTCAACCTCGTCATCTGCCTGCTCAGCACGCGCCGGCCGCTGACGAAGGCGCAGATCCGCCAGGCCGTGCCGCAGTACGCCGAGAACACCAGCACCGAGGCGTTCGACCGCATGTTCGAGCGCGACAAGGACGAGCTGCGCGAGCTGGGCATCCCTCTCGAGACGACCAGCGAGGACGCCCTGTTCGAGGACGAGGTCGGTTACCGCGTCGACCGCGACGCCTACGCGCTGCCCGACATCCACCTCGCGCCGGACGAGCTCGCGGTGCTCGGCCTCGCGTCGCGGGTGTGGCAGCGGGCTAGTCTCGCCGGCGCAGCCAGGCGGGCGCTCGCCAAGCTCTCAGCGCTCGGGGTGCCACCGGACGACGGCTCCCTCATCGGCCTGGAGCCTCGCGTCCGCACCGCCGAGCCCGCCTTCGACGCGCTGTGGACGGCGGTCCGTGACCGGGTACCGGTCCAGTTCACGTACCGCACCCAGAGCACCGGCCAGGTGGCACAGCGCACCGTGGAGCCGTGGGCGGTGACCAGCTGGCGGGGACGCTGGTACCTGACCGGCCTCGACCGAGACCGCTCGGCCCCGCGCGTCTTCCGGCTGAGCCGCGTCGAGAGCGACGTGCGTCGCGTCGGTCAGCCGGGGGAGTACGAGGTGCCGGCCGACCACGACCCGCGCGTCCTGGTGGGTGACCTCTCGAGCGACCGCCCGACCCGCACCACCACGCTGCTCGTCCGCCCAGGCGCGGGGCAGACGCTGCGCCGCAGGGCAAGCCGTGTGACGCCGACCGGTGACGACGAGCGCCACGACGAGCTCGTGGTCGAGTTCGACGACCCGGACTACCTGGCGCAGGAGCTCGTCGCGTACGGGCCGGCCGTGCTGGTCCGCGAGCCGGAGGACCTGCGGACGTCAGTCGTCCGACGGTTGCAGAAGGTGCTGATGTCCGGTAGCGGGAACGAGGGGGAGGGTGGTCACGAGGCGAAGGGACCGGGAGGGCGCGCAGCCATGACGGAGGGAACGCCGTGAGCGAGTCAGCCACCGAGCGTCTCGCTCGCCTCCTCGCGATGGTGCCCTGGCTGCTGCAGCACCAGGGAGCACCCCTCGACGAGGTCGCAGCCGAGTTCGGCATCGCCGAGCGTCAGCTGGTCAAGGACCTCGAGCTGCTCTTCGTGTGCGGGCTGCCGGGCCACATGCCCGACGACCTCATCGAGGCCGACTGGGAGTCCGGCAAGGTCTACCTGGGCAACGCCGACGCCATCGCCCGGCCCCTGCGTCTGGGGATCGACGAGGCGCTGGCACTCATCGTCGGGCTGCGCGCGCTCGCCGAGGTGCCCGGCCTCGGCGACCGTGACGCGGTCGTGCGAGCGCTGGCCAAGCTGGAGGGGGCAGCGGGCGCTGCCGCGGCGGTTGCCGACTCCGTGCACGTCGACCTGGACCGCACGCCAGACCGGGAGGTCGTCAACGCCTGCGAGGACGCGGTTCGCCGCCGCCGACGGCTGCACCTGCGATACCTGGTGCCGCACCGCGACGAGACCACCGACCGCGACGTCGACCCGATGCGAGTGCTCCACGTCGACGGCCGTTGGTACCTCGAGGGCTGGTGCCACCGCGCGGAGGCCGTCCGGCTCTTCCGGCTGGACCGGGTCGTGACCGCGACCGTCCTGGAGCAGGACGGCACCCCCCCGTCGTCCGCCCGCTCCCGCGACCTCGACGCCGGCGTGTTCGCCGCCGGACCCGACGACCTGCTCGTCACGCTGGAGCTCGACGCGGGCGCGCACTGGGTGGTCGACTACTACCCCATCGAGAGCACCCGGGAGCTGGACGGCGGCAGGCTGCGGGTGCAGCTGCGGACGGCGGACACGGCGTGGCTGCGGCAGCTGGTCCTGCGCCTGAGCGGAGCGGCCCGGGTCGTCGACCCGCCCGAGCTGGCGGCGACCGTCGTGGACGTGGCGCAGGCAGCCCTCGACGCGTACCAGGTCACGCCGACACAAGGGTAAAGTCCGGCACCGCGCTGCCGATCCATCAGGTGTCAGCGCGAACCGCCACCGGGGCCAGGTTCACGCCAGGGCCGAGGAGGCGACGGACATGAGCACGATCAAGGCGTCCTGCCCATGCTGTGGGGACGTGGAGCTGACCCCCGCGCAGGTCCGCCTCGTCGTCTGCACGGTGCCGGACTGGTCCTACTACTCCTTCACGTGCACCGAGTGCCGTCAGGAGGTCCGCAAGCCCGCGGGGTCCGACGTCGTGTCGCTGCTGCAGTCCGGGGGCGTCCCCGCCGAGAGCTGGACCGTCCCGGCGGAGGCGCTCGAGGAGCACCAGGGCGAGCCCGTGACGTACGACGACGTCCTTGACTTCGCCCTTCGCCTGGCGCAGACGGACAACCTCGTCGCGGCGCTCACGGCGCTGCGCCCTGGAACGGCGCGTCTGACGCACTGACGCGCCCCCGTGGCCACAGCGGCCACCGCGACCACCACGTGCGCCCACCCTCCCTCGGTAGGGTGGGCGCATGTGGTGGTGGGTCCTCGGGTGGTGCGTGCTCGTGCTGCTCGGGCTCCTCTTCCTCGGCCTCGTCGTCTGGGGCCTGGTCAAGCGGCTGATCGAGCTGGGACGTGCGGTCGGCCAGAGCGCGGAGCGGCTGTCGCCGGCCCTCGAGCAGATCACCGAGGCGTACGTGCCGGCGCGGTCGGTCCTCAGCGACCCGGACGGCGTCCCTCGGCGCGCTCGTACGTCGCGCCACCGGGGTCGTCGCGGTGCCGGACGCCGCCGGTCCCGGGGCGTACGCTAGGGGATCAGTCGCCCCAGCTGGAGGACAGCAGCATGTTTCGCAACCTCTTCGACGGTCCGCACCTGCTGATCGTCCTGCTCGTGATCCTCGTCCTGTTCGGGGGCAAGAGGCTCCCCGACGCCGCCCGCGGCCTCGGGCGCTCGCTCCGCATCTTCAAGTCCGAGGTCAAGCAGCTCCGCGAGGACGACGACGAGCCGTCCGCCAAGGCGCCCCTCGAGGGACGCGTGATGGACGACGGGTCGGCGGGCGGCAACCGTGCGACCACGCCGGGGGCCGCGGCGGGGTCCGCTGAGCAGGCGGACCAGAAGCGCGGCGTCTGAGCCGCAGCACCTCCGCGCACTCACACCAGCGGCCATGGCCATCGCTCCGTCGCGTCGACGCAACCCCGAAGGGCGCATGGCCCTGCGGGAGCACCTCGTCGAGCTGCGTCGACGCCTGACGCGGGCCGGACTCGGAGTCCTGGCCGGTGCGGTCGGCGGCTGGTTCCTCTACGAACCGCTGTTCGAGGCGGCCACCCGGCCCATCCGCGAGATCCAGGAACGTCGGGGCGTCGCCGCCGCCACGATCAACTTCGGCGACCCGCTCAGCCCCTTCAACCTCAAGCTGCAGGCCGCCCTGACCATCGGCGTCCTCGTCTCGTCGCCGATCTGGTTGTACCAGCTCTGGGCGTTCATCACGCCCGGCCTCACTCGCAGGGAACGGCGCTCGTCCCTCGGCTTCCTCGCCGCGGCCGTGCCACTCTTCCTCAGCGGTGCCGGGCTCGCGTGGTTCGTGCTGCCGAAGGCCATCGAGTTCCTCAACGAGTTCGTGCCGGACGGCGGCTCCACCTTCATCGACGCGCCGTCGTACTTCTCGTTCGTGACGCGGGTCGTGCTCGCGTTCGGCGTCGCCTTCGTCATCCCGGTCGTGCTGGTCTGCCTGAACCTCGTCGGTCTGCTCAAGGGCCGCACGCTCGTCCGTCACTGGCGGATCATCGTCTTCTCGTGCTTCCTGTTCGCGGCGATCGCCACGCCCACGCCGGAGGCCACGTCGATGTGCGTTCTCGCGGGCGCGATGTGCCTGCTGTTCGGCGTCGCCGTCGCCATCTGCCTCGTGGTCGACCGTCGCCGTGAGCGTCGCCTCGACGAGCCGTCGTACGAGGCGCTGGACGACGACGAGGCCAGCCCGCTGTGACCGGGGCACGCGTGGCCGCGACCGTCGGCACCGACGCAGCCGCTACGGTTCGCCCGTGAACGAACGTCGACGGATCGCCCTGGTGGGCAACCCGGCGGCCGGCAAGGGCCGGGCCAAGGAGCACGGCACAGGGGCAGCCGCCCTGCTGCGCGCCGCGGGGCACGAGGTCGAGGACCTGACGGCGGGGTCGGCCGCGGACTCCCTGGCCCGCGCGCGAGCGGCCGTACGCGCCGGCGCCGACGTCCTCGTCGTCGTCGGGGGAGACGGCATGGTGCACCTGGGCGTCAACGCGGTCGCCGGCACGCAGACGCCGCTGGCGGTCGTCCCCTGCGGCACCGGCAACGACATCGCGACGTCGCTCGGCCTGCCGGTGAACGACCTCCCCGGCGCCGTCCGCACCGTCTCGGCTGGCGCGACCCGCACCATCGACGCGGTCCGTCGAGCGGACGCCGGGAGCGAGGAGCGGTGGTACGCCGGCGTGCTCTGCGGCGGCTTCGACGCGGTCGTCAACGAACGGGCCAACGGCTGGCGCTGGCCGCGGGGTCGGCTGCGCTACGACCTGGCGATCGCCCGGGAGCTGCCGGTGTTCCGGCCTCTCGACTACGTGCTCGAGCTCGACGGTGAGCGGTGGGAGACGAGGGCGATGCTCGTGGCCGTGGGCAACGGCCCGCGCTACGGCGGGGGCATGCAGATCGCCCCGGACGCGTCCTACGACGACGGCTTGCTCGACGTGGTGGTCGTCGGGCCACTGTCGATCATCGGGCTGGCGCGCGCGTTCCCCAAGATCTACACGGGGGAGCACGTGCAGCACCCCGCGGTCACCGTCCGGCGCGCGCGCAGGGTCGGGCTATCGACGCCCGGCATCACCGCCTACGCCGACGGAGAGCGCTTCGGCACGCTGCCCCTCACCGTCGAAGCGGTGCCCGGTGCGCTGACCGTGCTGGTGCCAGAGGGGTCGACGGCACCGCCGCGCGCCGACGCCCGGGAGGCGTCCGACCCGGCCTGAGCGCCGTCAGGAGACCCGGCGGGCTCTGCCGTAGTGTGCGGAGCATGTCCTCGCCGGCGCAGCGGTACGTGGAGTCCCGACGCCGAGCGGCGGAGCGCGCGACGCCGCTCCACGACTTCCGGAGCGGCCTCGGCTTCGAGCTGGACGACTTCCAGCTGCGTGCCTGCCGCGCCCTGCAGCAGGGGAGCGGCGTGCTGGTCGCCGCACCCACGGGCGCCGGAAAGACCGTGGTGGGAGAGTTCGGCGTCCACCTGGCCTTGGCGCAGGGGCGGAAGGCCTTCTACACGACGCCCATCAAGGCGCTCTCGAACCAGAAGTACGGCGAGCTGGCGGCGGTGCACGGGCCCGACAAGGTGGGACTGCTGACCGGCGACGTCACGCTCAACGGCGAGGCACCGGTCGTGGTCATGACGACCGAGGTGCTGCGCAACATGCTGTACGCCGGCTCGCCCACGCTGCGCGGCCTCGGCTGCGTCGTGATGGACGAGGTCCACTACCTTGCCGACCGGTTCCGCGGCGCCGTCTGGGAAGAGGTGATCATCCACCTGCCGGACGACGTCCAGCTCGTCTCGCTGTCAGCCACTGTGAGCAACGCCGAGGAGTTCGGCGCCTGGCTCGACACCGTGCGCGGCGACACCGCGGTGGTCGTCGAGGAGCGGCGACCAGTGCCGCTCTACCAGCACGTCATGGTGGGGTCCAAGCTGCTCGACCTGTTCGTCGACCGCGCGGACGGCGAGCCGCGAGTGAACCCCCAGCTCCTCGACCTGGTTCGGCGTGACCAGCGCCTCGACGGCGCAGGGCGCGGCGGGCCGCCGGGACGTCGGTCAGGACGCCGCGGGGGCTACGGCGGCGCCGCGCGCCGTCCGGGCCCGCGGCCCGGCACGCCGTCTCGAGCGGAGGTCGTCTCCCAGCTCGACGCCGCCGACCTCCTCCCCGCCATCACCTTCATCTTCAGCAGGGCCGGGTGCGATGCGGCGGTGCGCCAGTGCCTGACGGCCGGTGTGCGACTGACCACGCCCGAGGAGGCGGAGAGCATCCGGGCGTACGCGGAGGAGCGCACGTCCGACGTCCCTGCCGAGGACCTGGACGTGCTGGGTTACTGGGAGTGGCTGGACGGCCTCTCGCGCGGGGTCGCGGCCCACCACGCCGGTCTCCTTCCCTCCTTCAAGGAGGTCGTCGAGCACCTCTTCGCCCGAGGACTCGTTCGCTGCGTGTTCGCGACCGAGACGCTGGCCCTCGGTATCAACATGCCGGCCCGCACGGTGGTGCTGGAGCGCCTCGTGAAGTGGAACGGCGAGACCCGTGCCGACATCACCCCAGGGGAGTACACGCAGCTGACCGGCCGTGCAGGCCGGCGCGGCATCGACGTCGAGGGGCACGCCGTGGTGCTCTGGTCGTCGGGCCTCGACCCGCAGGCGGTGGCGGGGCTCGCCTCCGCTCGCACCTACCCCCTGCGCTCGAGCTTCCGGCCGACGTACAACATGGCCGTGAACCTCGTGGCCCAGGTGGGCCGCGAGCGTGCCCGCGACGTGCTCGAGACGTCCTTCGCCCAGTTCCAGGACGACCGCGCCGTCGTCGGGCTCGCGACGCAGCTGCGCACCCAGGAGGACGCCCTCGAGGGTTACGCCGAACGCGTCCGCTGCGACCGTGGCGACTTCACCGAGTACGCCCAGCTGCGCCGGTCCCTCAGCGACCGCGAGGCCGACCTCTCCCGCCGTCGGCGCACGGACCGGCGCGCCGAGACGGTGCAGAGCCTGGAGACCCTGCGCATCGGGGACGTGATCCGCGTCCCCAGCGGACGGCGGGCCGGCTACGCCGTGGTCGTCGACCCCGACCGCTCCGGCGGCCTCCAGGGCCCGCGGCCCACCGTGCTGACGTCGGACCGCCAGGTACGACGGCTGGAGCTGGCCGACCTGCCGGCCCCCGTCGAGCCGGTCACGCGGGTACGCCTGCCGAAGACGTTCAACGCCCGCAACCCCAAGTCGCGCCGCGACCTCGCCTCCACCCTGCGGGCAGCCGTTCCCCACGACCCGCCGCCACGTCGTGCCAGCAGCGGCAGCTCCGACGACGACGAGGTCCTCGATCTTCGCCGTCAGCTGCGTGCGCACCCGTGCCACTCCTGCCCGGACCGGGAGGAGCACGCCCGATGGGCCGAACGGTGGTGGCGGCTGCGTCGCGAGGCCGACAAGCTCGAACGCCGGATCTCCGGTCGCACGAGCAACGTCGCGCGCACGTTCGACCGAGTCTGCGACGTCCTCGTGCAGCTGGGGTACCTGGAGGTCCGCGAACCGGACGGCGCGCGGGAGCCGAGGGAGAGCACCGTGGTGACCGCTGCCGGAGAGCGGCTGCGGCACCTGTACACCGAGCTCGACCTGCTCACAGCCGAGTGCCTTCGGGCGGGTACGTGGAGAGGTCTGGACGGGCCGGGCCTCGCCGCGTGCCTGTCGGCGCTCGTGCACGAGGCACGCCGGGATGACGCACTGCAGGCGCGGACGCCCGGGGGAGCGGTCGGTGCGGCGCTCGACGACACCGCGCGGCTCTGGGGCGAGCTGCAGGAGATCGAGGCGGAGCACGGGCTCAGCAGCTTGCGAGAGCCCGACGCCGGCCTGGCCTGGGCCATGCAGCGCTGGGCACGCGGACAGAGCCTCGACACCGTGCTGCGCGACGGGGACCTGGCGGCGGGCGACTTCGTGCGGCGCTGCAAGCAGCTCGTCGACCTGCTCGACCAGGTCGCTGGGGCAGCGGACGACACCGGCGTCCGTCGCGCGGCCCGGCAAGCGATCGACGGCGTCTTGCGCGGCGTCGTGGCGCACTCGGCGGTGGCCTGACCTCAGTCCCGGTCGGCCGCCGCCTCGTGCGCCTGGTCGAACGCGGCGAGCACGCGGTTGATGCTCGAGCGCAGACCCCACCGGTCGGCCAGCTCGGTCAGCGCGTCGACGTCCGCGGGCCCGCTGGGCAGGGCATCACCGAGGTCGTCAGGCACGGGGACGTCGAGCACGACGTCCACGACGGTGGGGGCGACCGCCAGGTAGTCGGCGGCCGCCGCGAGCTTGGCCCGCTGGCCAGGCGCGATGGATGTTCCAGGGTCGCCGACCGCGTCGAGCAGGCCGGCCAGGCCACCGAACCGGCGCAGGAGCCCGGCTGCCGTCTTCTCGCCGATGCCCGGCACGCCGGGCAGGCCGTCGCTCGGGTCGCCGCGCAGCACCGCCATCTCCGCGTAGTCCCGACCGGACGCGACGTCGTACCTCGCCCGCAGGCGCGCCTGGTCGACGACGTCCAGGTTGCGCACGCCCTTGCCGGTGTAGAGCACCCGCACCGCTCGCTGGTCGTCGACGAGCTGGAAGAGGTCGCGGTCGCCGGTCACCACGTCCACCGGCGTCCCGGACGACGCCGCCCGCTCCGCCAGCGTGCCCATCACGTCGTCCGCCTCGAAGCCCGGGTGCCCGACCCGGGCGACGCCGAGGGCTGCGAGAACGTCGACGATGACCGGCACCTGCGGGGTGAGCTCCTCGGGGGACTCCTCGACGACCGCGCTGCCGGGCACGAGCCGGTGGGCCTTGTAGGAGGGGATGGCCTGGACGCGGAACTCCGGCCGCCAGTCGTCGTCCCAGCAGGCGACGAGGCGCGTCGGCGGGTGCGTGGTCACCAAGGTGGCGACCATGTCGAGGAACCCCCGGACGGCGTTCACGGGGGAACCGTCGGGTGCCGTGACGGAGGACGGGACGCCGAAGAAGGCACGGAAGTACAGGGACGCCGAGTCCAGCAGCATCAGGCGGCTCACGCGCACATGCTGGCAGACGGCCGGTGGGGACGCCGCCACTGCGGGACTAGAGTTAGTGGGACGTCCGACTAGTTGCGCGAGCCGCCAGGCCGGTTGCACCCCCGACCCCAGGAGCACACACCCATGACCCGCGTCGAGCGCGAGCTGCCCAGCGACGAGGCGCACGACCTCCTGCAGCTGGTCGGCGAGCTGGGCGCCGACCAGCTCGCGCCACGCGTGGCGGAGGCCGAGGAGAAGGGCCAGTTCCCGCGCGAGGTCTTCCGCACCCTGGGGCGGGCCGGGCTGCTCTCGCTGCCGTACCCGTCGGAGTACGGCGGCGGCGACCAGCCGTACACCGTCTACCTGCAGGTGCTCGAGGAGCTGGCCGCGTCGTGGGGTGCCGTGGCACTCGGCATGAGCGTCCACACGCTGGCCTGCTACCCCCTCGCGCAGTTCGGCACGACGCAGCAGAAGGAGCGGTGGCTGCCCGGCATGCTCGGGGGCGACCAGCTGGGCGCCTACTGCCTGTCCGAGACCACCTCAGGGTCCGACGCCGCAGCGCTGCGTACCCGCGCGCTACGCGACGGCGGCGCGTACGTGGTGAGCGGCACCAAGGCCTGGATCACCCACGGTGGCATCGCTGACTTCTACAGCCTCATGGCGCGGACCGGCGACGACGGCTCACGGGGCATCTCGTGCCTGCTGGTCGACGCGGACACGCCGGGGGTCACCGGCGCCCCGCCGGAGCACAAGATGGGCTTCCACTCGTCCCAGACCGCCCAGGTCGTGTTCGACGGGGCACGGGTCGACGCCGATCGGCTGGTCGGCGACGAGGGCCAGGGTTTCTCGATCGCGCTGTCCGCCCTCGACTCCGGACGGCTGGGCATCGCCGCCTGCGCCGTCGGGATCGCCCAGGCGGCGCTCGAGTGCGCGACGGAGTACGCCCGTGACCGGCAGCAGTTCGGTCGCGCGATCATCGACTTCCAGGGCCTGTCGTTCCTTCTTGCCGACATGGCCACGCAGGTGGCCGCGGCCCGCCAGCTCTACCTGGCGGCAGCCCGCCGACGCGACGCCGGGCAGCCGTTCAGCCCCCAGGCCGCCATGGCCAAGCTGTTCGCCACCGACACGTGCATGAAGGTGACCACAGACGCCGTCCAGGTGCTCGGGGGTGCCGGCTACGTGCGCGACTTCCCGGTCGAGCGCTGGTTCCGTGAGGCCAAGGTGCTGCAGATCGTCGAGGGCACGAACCAGGTGCAGCGCATGGTCATCGGCCGCCACCTGCAGCGGCACGGCTGACCGAGCACGCCGGATAGAGTCGCTACTCGTGGAGGACACCGACCGCGAGATCGTCCGGCTGCTGACCCGGGACGGCCGCATGAGCTACACCGATCTGGCCCGAGCGACCGGGCTGTCCACGTCCGCGGTTCACCAGCGGGTGCGCCGGCTGGAGCAGCGCGGTGTCATCACGGGCTACCACGCCGAGGTGTCTCCGGAGGCCGTCGCCCTACCGCTCACGGCGTTCATCTCCGTGACCCCGCTCGACCCGTCCGCGCCGGACGACGCCCCGGAGCGCCTGGCCGAGCTGCCCGAGATCGAGGCCTGCCACTCGGTCGCGGGGGAGGAGTCGTACATCCTCAAGGTCCGGGTCGCCACGCCGAGCGCGCTGGAGGACCTGCTCGCGCGCATCCGCTCGGTCGCGAACCTCTCCACCCGCACGACCGTCGTCCTCTCGACGCCCTACGAGAACCGGCCGCCCGCCGTCTGACACGGTCAGGCGTGGACGGCGTGGCTGGCCTGCTCCTCGGCCGCGCGACGGCTGGCAGCAGCCTGCTCGACCGCCTCGGCGTGCGCTGAGTCGAGGCCGCCGTGGTCCCGCCACCACTGCTGGCCGTACGGCGACAGGGTGTAGATCGGGTCGTAGTACACGTACTCACGGTTGAGTGCGTCGGCGTCGGAGGACTCGATCGACGTCCGGTAGTTCTTCGTCCAGTACGAGATGCCTCGCTCGGTGTCGTAGGTGTGCACCTGGTGCACCCAGCGCTTGCCGACGAACGGCACGTCACACACGATCCGGGGAGTCGCGAAGCCCGGGAGGTAGCCCATGATCGAGTGCTGCAGGTGCTGCGCCTCGGCGAGGGACAGCCGCCAGTGCTCGCTGAACGGGATCATGTCGCACATGTAGAAGTAGTACGGCGTGATGCCGGCCTCGTCCTGCAGCGCGAAGCAGAGGTCGAGCAGGTCCTCGGTGGAGTCGTTCACCCCGCGCATCAGGACGCCCTGGTTGCGTACGTCGCGCACCCCGGCGTCCAGCATCATGCGCGTCGCCGCCGCCACGGCCGGCGTGACCGACCGGGCATTGTTGACGTGGGTGTGGATCGCCAGGCTGACCCCGCGCGCCCGTGCCACGTCGGCCACGCGTCCCACGCCCTCGACGACGTCCTCGGCGAGCCAGTGCTGGGGCAGTCCCATCAACGCCTTGGTCGCGAGGCGCACGTCACGGATGTTCTCGATCTCCAGCAGCCGCAAGAGGAAGGCCTCGAGGTTCTTCCACGGCATGTTGGCGACGTCCCCGCCGCTGACGACCACGTCCCGCACGGACGGCGTTCGCTGGAGGTACTCGAGCATCGCGTCGTAGCGCGCCAGCGGCTTGAGATCGAACTTGAGCTTCGGCACGACCGGCGTGGAGTTGCCCACCAGGTCCATGCGGGTGCAGTGGCCGCAGTACTGGGGGCAGGTCGACAGGAGCTCGGCCAGGACCTTGGTGGGGTAGCGGTGCGTGAGGCCCTCGGCCACCCACATGTCGTGCTCGTGCAGCGAGTCCCGCGTCGCGAACGGGTGGCTCGGCCAGTCCGTGCGGCGGTCGCTGAAGACCGGCAGCATGTAGCGGCGCACCGGGTCGGCGTAGAAGGCGTCGGTGAAGGCGGCGCCGGCCGACGGCATGCCGCCCTCGTCGAAGACCCCCGTTGCCGCCACCATCGTGTTGAGCATCTGCGGCGGCACCAGCATCGACATCGTCGCGCGCTCGACCTGGTCACGCTCGAGGTCGGCGTAGAACCGGTCCTCGAGCAGGTCGCCCATGACCGCACGCAGCTGCTTGACGTTCTTGACGCAGCTGGTCCGCTGCCACTGGGCGCTGGCCCACTGCTGGGAGGTGACGTCCCGCCACCCGGGCAGGCGCGTCCAGTCGGGCTCGACCAGCTCGCGTCGCTGGTAGTGGTAGGGCTGCTCGATGTGAGTCGTCACACGTGGCACCATACGGGAAAACATCCCGTTGACGGCGACGGCGGCCGCACATCTTCTTTCAGGCCTCCAGCGCGACGACCCGATCGGCGGACGGCCGCCCTGGAGGAACCATGAGCGCATCACCGAACCCGGTCGCGACGCCGCCGTCGTCTCCGGTCGGCACCCACCGGGTCGTGGAGCCGAAGGGGGTCCTCCCTCAGGCGGCCACCGTCCTCGACGCCCGTCGTGACATCTGGCCGGACGAGGTACGCATCGCGGTGGAGACGCTGAACCTCGACGCCGCCTCGTACCGCCAGCTGGCCACGGCACACACGGTGGACGGGGTGCTGGACGCCGCGGGGCTACGGTCCGAGGTGGTCGAGATCATCCGCACGCGCGGCAAGATGCAGAACCCTGTGACGGGCTCCGGCGGCATGCTCATCGGCACGGTCGACGAGGTGGGGGAGGCGAGCCCGCTCGGCCTCGCTGTCGGCGACCGGGTCGCGACGCTCGTCTCGCTCTCCCTCACGCCGCTGCACGTCACCGACGGCCTCGAGCGGTGGGACGGCCTGGGGGAGAGGGTCCCCGCGGAGGGTCATGCCATCCTCTTCGGACGCTCGATCGCAGCCCGCCTGCCGGACGACCTCGACCCGGAGCTCGCGCTCATGGTCATGGACGTGTGCGGCGCGCCGGCGCTGGTGGCCCGCCTCGTGCGTCAGTACCTCGACCGCGGCCTGGCGCCGACCGTCGCCGTGGTCGGCGCCGCCGGCAAGTCGGGCTCCCTGGCCCTGGCCGCCGCGCGCGACGCCGGTGCGCGCCAGACCGTCGGCATCGTGCCGGTGGACCGGGAGCGCGCGCTGCTCGAGGAGGCGGGTCTCGCCGACCACATCGGCCTGGCTGACGCGCGCGACCCCCTGGGACTGGCGGCCGCGGTGTCGACGCCGCTGGGCGCACCCGCCGACGTGACGGTCGTCTGCGTGGACGTGCCTGGGTGCGAGCACGGCGCCGTGCTGGCGACCGCGGACGGCGGCACCGTCGTGTTCTTCTCCATGGCCACGTCTTTCAGCGCCGCGGCTCTCGGTGCCGAGGGTCTGGCCGCAGACGTCACCATGCTCATCGGCAACGGCTACGCCCCGGGTCACGCGCAGTACGCGCTGTCGCTGCTGCGCTCGACCCCAGGCGTCCGTCGCCTCTTCGAGCAGCGGCTCGCCGCAGAAGCCTAGGCCAGGTCGCAGGCCGCCGCGTCCAGCCCGCACGGCGATGGGCAGACTGGACCGGTGACCACCACGCTCTACCGCAACGGCAACGTCTACTCGCCTGCCGACCCGTTCGCCACGGCCCTCCTGGTTGACGGCGACACCGTGGGATGGGTGGGCTCGGACGAGGCGGCTGCGGCCCACGCCGAGTCGGCGGACGCCGTCGTGGACCTTGACCGAGCTCTGGTCACCCCCGCGTTCGTCGACGCGCACGCCCACGTCACGGAGACCGGGCTGGCGCTGACCGGGGTCGACCTGGCGTCGGCGCGGTCGCTGGCCGAGGTGCTCTCGCGGGTGGAGGACGCCGCCCGTCGGTCTGCTGGTCGACCCGTGCTCGGGCACGGCTGGGACGAGCGGGGCTGGCCGGAGGGGCGCCCGCCGACCATGGCGGAGCTCGACCGGGCGTCGTACGGCGGCTCGGTCTACCTGTCCCGGGTGGACGTGCACTCGGCCGTGGTGTCGAGCGCGCTCGCGTCGGCGGTCGGCCTGCGCGAGCGGGAGGGCTGGCACGGCGACGGACGGGTCGACCGCGACGCGCATGCCGCCGCGCGAGACGCGACCCGGGCGTCGCTGACCGCGGCGCACCGCACGGACCTCCAGCGCACGGCGCTGACGGCGGCCGCCCGTGCCGGGATCGGCGTCCTCCACGAGATGTCAGCCCCGCACATCGGCACCCCGGACGACCTGCGAGCGCTCGTCGCGCTCGTCGACGACGAGCCACTGCCCGACGTCGTCCCCTACCGCGGGCAGCTCGTCGCGACCGCGGACGAGGCGCGCGATCTGGTCGCGTCCCTGCGGCTCCCCGCCGCGCGGGGGCTCCGCGGTCTCGCCGGAGACCTGTGCGTCGACGGCTCCATCGGCTCGAGAACGGCGGCGCTCCGGGACCCGTACGCCGACGCGCCGGAGACGTCGGGGTTCCTCTACCTCACCGCAGAGCAGGTGCGTGACCACGTCGTGGCCTGCACCCAGGAGGGACTGCAGGCCGGGTTCCACGTGATCGGCGACGCCGGGGCCGACGCCGTCGTGAGCGGGCTCCGGCTCGCGGAAGAGGTGGTCGGGGCGTCGGCGCTGCGTCGCGCCCGCCATCGTCTCGAGCACGTCGAGATGCTGGACGCCGCCGCCCTGGGGACGCTTGTGGACCTCGGCGTCCACGCCAGCGTGCAGCCGGTCTTCGACGCCTGGTGGGGCGGAGCCGACGGCCTGTACGCGGAGCGGCTGGGACGGCTACGGGCGCGCGCCATGAACCGCTTCGCCGACCTGGCGTCCGCCGGCGTGCCGCTCGCGCTCGGCTCGGACTCCCCGGTCACACCGTTCGCCCCGTGGGAGGCGCTGCGCGCCTGCGCCTTCCACCACGAGCCGGAGCAGCGGATCAGCGTCCGGGCAGCGTTCCTGGCGCACACGCGCGGCGCGTGGCGGACGGCCGGTCGCGACGACGGCGGCGTGCTGGCGCCCGGCGCGCCGGCCACGCTGGCCGTGTGGTCGCCGTCCGACCTCGTGGTGCAGGCACCGGACGAGCGCGTCCAGGCCTGGAGCACCGACCCCCGGTCGGGCACTCCCGGCCTTCCGGACCTCGCGCCCGGCGTCGCGGCCCCTCACTGCTTGCGCACCGTGGTCGGGGGTCGCGTCGTCCACGACGAGCTCGTCGGGTGACGACCACGTCCCGCCTAGGCGGGACCCTGCCCGGACGCCGGTGAGTAGCCTGCCGCCACCTCCTGGCCGGACAGCTGCGCCACGGCGGCCATCACGTCGTCCGTCATGCGACGCCTCGCCGCGCCGGCCGGGAGCGCCTGGTAGTCCTGGGGAAGAAGGGGCGCGCCGAAGCGCACCGTCACGGGCGCGATCCGCGGCAGTCTCGCGCCGACGGGCTGCACGCGGTCGGTGCCCGTGAGGCCGACCGGCACGACCGGTGCGCCGCTCGCCAGCGCCAGCCACGCCACCCCGGTCCGGCCCCGGTAGACTCGGCCGTCGCGGGAGCGCGTGCCCTCGGGGTAGATGCCGAAGCCGTCCCCGTCCCGGAGCACCTGCAGCGCGATCTGCAGCGACGCCATGGCCTCCCCGTGGCTGCCCCGTCGCACCGGGACCGCACCGATGCCCCGGAACCACCAGCGCCGGAGCGCACCTCGCACCCCGCGTCCCTCGAAGTACTCGGCCTTGGCGAGGAACGCCACGCGCCGGGGAACCACCACCGGGATCACCAGGCTGTCGATGAACGACAGGTGGTTGGCGGCGATGAGGAACCCACCGGTGCGCGGTACCTGGTCGAGGTTCTCGACCCGGACCCGCCAGAGCAGCCGCATCAGCACGATCAGCACGATGCGCAGGGCGGCGTAGGGCACGACGACCATGGTCGCGCATCCCCGGCACGAAGCACGCCGGGAGTCCCGCCAGGTGGTCGGTCGGCGCTTGATGTGCGGTCTTCCGGGTCCTGCACCGTCGTTCTTCCTGCCTCGAAGCGGCTGCGTCGGAAGGACGACCGTCCACTGCTAGCCTGCCACCATGCCTTCCGGCCGTCGCCCGTCCACGCCGCTGATCGAGCTCGACCCGCAGGTCGTCCGCACCGCCCGGCGCCTGGCCCGCAAGGCCGGCGCCCCCGTCGTCCGGCTGGCCCGCACCCACACCACCGTGTCCGTCGAGCGAGCGGTACTTCGGATGGCGGGACTCTCGGGCGCGGACCACGAGCGGGTGCCGTGGGTGAACCACCTCGTCGACCAGGTGCGCGAGCAGGTCGGCATCGAGCACGGCGTGGCGCTGCCCGTCTGGGACGCGCTGGCCCGGGACGCCGCACCTGACCTGCTCACCCTCGCCCAGAAGGCCAGCACCGGCGGAGTCACGTTCCGCCTGCCCGAGGGCAAGGACGCCCAGCGGGCAGGCCGGGCCGCCCGGCGGGCCGCGGCCGTCGGCGTCCGTCAGGTGGACCGTCGCCGTGCCGAGCGCGACCGGTTGGTGCGAAGACTCGGGGACCCGCCGCGTCGGCCCTGGATCTACCTCATCGTCGCCACCGGCGACATCTACGAGGACATCCCGCAGGCGCAGGCAGCCGCCCGGGAAGGCGCGGACATCATCGCGGTCATCCGGTCCACCGGGCAGAGCCTGCTCGACTACGTGCCCGAGGGGGCGACGCGACAGGGCTACGCCGGCACCTACGCCACCCAGGAGAACTTCCGCCTGATGCGGGCCGCACTCGACGAGGTGGGCAAGGAGCTCGGCCGCTACGTGAGGCTCACCAACTACGCGTCTGGCCTGTGCATGCCCGAGATCGCGACGCTCGCCGGCCTCGAGCGGCTCGACATGATGCTCAACGACTCGATGTACGGCATCCTCTTCCGCGACATCAACCCTGTGCGCACCTTCGTGGACCAGCGGTTCAGCCGCCAGGTGCACGCGCGCGCCGGCATCATCATCAACACCGGTGAGGACAACTACCTGACGACGGCGGACGCCGTCGAGGGCGCTCACACGGTCACGGTCAGCCAGCTGCTCAACGAGTACTTCGCCAAGGAGGCCGGGCTGGAGGACTGGCAGCTCGGCCTCGGCCACGCCTTCGAGATCAACCCCGACCTGCCGGACAGCTTCCGCACCGAGCTGGCGCACGCGCTGCTGGCGCGCGCGTTGTTCCCCCTGGCCCCCCTGAAGTGGATGCCGCCGACCAAGCACATGACCGGCGACATCTTCCGCGGGTACCTGCTCGACGGCTTCTTCAACCTCGCCGGAGCCCTGACGGACCAAGGCATCCTGCTCGTCGGCATGATGACCGAGGCCGTCGTCACGCCGTGGCTCTCGGACCGGGACCTCGCGCTGCAGAACGTCCGGTACGTCCTGGACGCCGCGGGCGGCCTCGTCGAGGACTTCCGCCCACCGGTCGACGGGTACATCCAGACACGAGCGCGGCAGGTGCTGTCCGAGGCGGTGGAGCTGCTGGACCGCATCACCGAGGACGGCGGCAAGGCGCCCCTTCTCACCGCCATCGGCAACGGCACCTTCGGCCTGATGAAGCGGCCCGCGGATGCCGGCAAGGGCCTCGACGGGGTGGCGCGCCAGGCAGACGGCTACCTCAACCCGGTGGTCGATCTTCTCGAGGAGGGGGCGACGCGATGAGCCGCTCCGCGACGTCGACCGTCATCCGTCCCTACGGGGACGCCACGGGCGACGGCATGGTGCAGCTGTCGTTCACCCTGCCCGTGCCGCACGACA
Source organism: Actinomycetales bacterium (assembly GCA_035707965.1). GTDB lineage: Bacteria > Actinomycetota > Actinomycetes > Actinomycetales > Angustibacteraceae > DASSTJ01. The sequence continues at coordinate 13,343 of DASSTJ010000202.1, read as the reverse complement.
AGCGCGCCGAGGGCGCAGCGCTGCAGCTCGCGGCGAAGATGGGCCTTGACCCTGCCATGCTGGTCCACGCCAAGGCGATGGGCCCCGACTTCACCTTCTTCGTGGTCTACGGCGCCGTCACGCACCTGGTCGACCTCGCCTCCGTCCAGGTGGTCGAGCGCGAGTACCCGCTGCTCTCCGCCAAGGAGGTCAACTCGGCGATCCGCAGCCGCTTGCGGCGTCCGCTCGTCGTCGTGGGCGCGTGCATAGGCACCGACGCCCACACCGTGGGCATCGACGCCATCCTCAACATCAAGGGCTTCGCGGGCGAGAAGGGACTGGAGTACTACACCGAGATCGAGGTGGTGAACCTGGGAGCGCAGGTACTCGTGCCCGAGCTGGTGGAACGTTCACGCGAGGTCGGAGCCGACGCGGTCCTGGTCTCCCAGGTCGTGACGCAGCGCGACGCGCACGTGCACAACACGACCGCCATGTCCGCCGCCTTCCACGAGGCGTACCCGGCAGGCGAGCAGCCCTTGCTCGTCGTCGGGGGCCCGCGGTTCGACGAGAGCGCCGCCGCCCAGCTCGGCGTCGACCGCGTCTTCGGCCGGGGCACGACGCCGGGCGAGGTGGCCTCGTACCTCGTGCACGCCCTGGTGCCCGCCCCCTGAAGGAGGACCACGCATGAGTAGCGACACGCACGTCGGCCTGACCGTCACCCATCGCCGCTACGTCCCGTACTCGCACGCCCACTACGCCGGCGACCTCGTCGACGGCGCCTACTCGCTGGCGGCCTTCGGGGACGTCGCGACCGAGGTCTGCATCCGGACAGACGGCGACGAGGGCCTGTTCGCGTCGTACTCCGACGTCCAGTTCCTGGCGCCGGTCCGCGCCGGCGACGTCCTCGAGATCGAGGCGACCGTCGTCCGGGTGGGGCGTCGCAGCCGCGAGCTGGCGTTCGAGGCGCGCGTCGTCTGTCGTGGCCGTGCCGACCTCGGGCCGGCGCGGGCGGAGGCGCTCGACCCGCCGGTCGTCGCTACCACCGCGCGCGGCACGGTGGTCGTCCCGGCACCCAGCGAGGCGTGACGACGGCTCCGGCGCGCGGGTAGCAAACCCGTTGCGCTGCTTGGGGTTCGCGGCCGTGCCGTCGAGTGCGTCCCGCCTCGGCGTGTCGTCACTCGACACGCCGACGGACTCAGATTTCGGCAACTTCTGAGCCCCGCGTCGACACGCTGCTGACCTGCGTCGATGTCCCGTCGCTGCAGGTCAGGGGCCGGTTGACAGCAGCAGCACGGCGAGTAGTTTCCTGTCCTGTCGTTCACTGCCGCGGACCCCACGGAACGCGACACGGACCGGCAGCCGCCGGGGGCGGGCCCGAGGCCAGACGAGGGTGCTCCTCGCCAGCCAGGCACCCAGGGACCGCGTCGACGCTGCCGAACCGAGGTGGACGTGGACGGGTCCGCGGTGCCTAGTAGACAACGCCCGGCGACCTCGCGGCCAGCGAGGCGGGGGTGGACCCAACGGCACCACGGACCCGTCCCATGAACAGCTGAGCCGCCGAACCCGAGCCCGGGCCGACCAGGCGCACCCGGTGCTGCGGACCGGCTCGGTCCCGGCGCACCGCGTGACCTACGGTGGTGCGGTGACCCTCGCCCCGCGGACCACGGCTCCTCGGCGCCCCAGCGCCGTGAGCCCGCCGGACGACGTCCGTCTCCCGCCGCTCTCGGCCGTGCTGGCCGGGCTGCTGTCCATCGCCGCAGGACTGCTGTGCCGATTCGCCTTCCCGGACCCGGGATGGTGGCCGTTGGCCCCGGTCGCCGTCGCTGCTTTCACCCTCGCCTGCTGGGGCCGTTCTGCTCGCCAGGGCGCGGTACTCGGCCTGCTCTTCGGCCTCGCGTTCTTCGTGCCGCTGCTCAGCTGGAGCGGCGTCTACGTGGGGGCGGTGCCCTGGTTCGCGCTGGCGACGCTCCAGTCGCTGTACGTGGCTCTCCTCGGTGCAGCGATGCCCACCGCCCTGCGCTGGGCCGCTCGGAGGCACGGCGGGGTGGCAGCTCTCGTCGTCGCGTGCCTGTGGGTCGGGCAGGAGGCGCTGCGGGATCGCACTCCCTACGGCGGGTTCCCCTGGGCTCGGCTCGCCTTCTCGCAGGCCGGCTCGCCGTTCGGTCACCTTGCGGCCCTGGGTGGGGCACCGCTGGTGACCTTCGCCGTCGCCCTGGCCGGCGCGGCGCTGACGGTCGCGCTCGTGCGGGCACGTCAGGGTGCCACCGGCCGGCCCGGTGCGACCCGCGCGGGCGTAGCCACGGTCCTCGTCGTCGTCAGCGGCCTGGCGGTGCCGCTCCCGACCGCAGGGCAGGGTGTCCGGGTCGCCGGCATCCAGGGGGACGTACCGGAGGCCGGCCTCGACTTCAACGTCGAGCGCCGCGCGGTGCTCGACAACCACGCCCGCGTGACCCGCGAGCTGGCCGACCGCGTGGCATCGGGACAGACCCCGGCACCCGATCTCGTGGTCTGGCCCGAGAACGGGTCCGATCTCGACCCCTTCCTGCAGGACGACGCCCGCGGGGTGATCGACGGAGCGGTCGACGCGATCGGCGCGCCCACGCTCGTCGGCGCGGTGCTGCGGCGCCCGACCGACCACCTCACGAACGCGTCGATCGTCTGGACGCCGGGGACGGGACCGGGCGAGCTCTACGCCAAGCGGCACCCCGTGCCCTTCGCCGAGTACATCCCGAGCCGCAGCTTCTACCGCCGTCTCAGCTCGAAGGTGGACCTCGTGCGCGAGGACTTCGTGGCCGGGGACCGCGTCGGCACGCTGGACCTCGGCCCGGCCAAGGTCGGTGTCGCGATCTGCTTCGAGGTCGCCTACGACAACCTCGTTCGTGACACGGTCCGCGCCGGTGCCGACCTGCTCGTCGTGCAGACCAACAACGCGACCTTCGGGCGCACCGACGAGGCGGTCCAGCAGCTGGCGATGTCACGGCTACGAGCCATCGAGCACGGTCGTGCCGTCGCCCATGTGTCCACCGTCGGGGTCAGCGCGCTCATCGCGCCCGACGGTACGGTCCTGAGCCGGAGCAGGCTCTTCGAGCCCGCGATCCTCGACGCCGAGCTGCCGCTGCGGCACGAGATGACCTGGGCCGACCGGCTGGGCGCCTGGCCGGAGGGACTGTTGGTGGCCCTCGGCCTCATCGGGCTGGGCGGAGTGCTCGTGCGTCGTCGCACGGAGACGGGACTGCGACGCCCGGCCGCGGACGGCTCCCTCGCCGACCGTTAGGCTCGGACCTCCCGCCGGACCCGGACGCCGACGACAGGAGCACGGTGAACTCAGACGACCTCGGGCCAGTTCTCGTCGTCGTGCCGACGTACAACGAGCGCGAGAACCTCGAGCCGATCGTGCAACGAGTACGGTCGGCTGTTCCCGATGCTCACGTCCTGGTGGCCGACGACGGCTCACCCGACGGCACCGGCGAGGCGGCAGACGTCCTCGCGGGCGCCGACGACCACGTGCACGTCCTGCACCGTTCGGCGAAGCAGGGCCTCGGGGCTGCCTACCTCGCCGGGTTCGCTTGGGGCCTCCAGCGGGGATACGACGTCCTCGTCGAGATGGATGCCGACGGCTCTCACCAACCCGAGCAGCTGCCACTGCTGCTGGAGCGTCTACGGGGTGCCGACCTCGTCATCGGCTCACGCTGGGTGCCCGGCGGGACGGTGCGCAACTGGCCCTGGCGCCGAGAGGTGCTCTCGCGCGGGGCCAACACGTACACCAGGCTGGCGATGGGCACCGCCGTGCGAGACATGACCGGCGGCTTCCGCGCGTTCCGCAGCACCGCGCTCCGGCAGCTCGACCTTCACGACGTGTCCTCGCAGGGCTACTGCTTCCAGGTGGACCTCGCCTGGCGCGCGCTGCAGCGTGGTCTTCGCGTCGTGGAGGTGCCGATCACCTTCGTCGAGCGTGAGCGGGGGGCCAGCAAGATGAGTGGCGCCATCGTGCGGGAAGCCCTGGTGAATGTCACCGCGTGGGGTCTGCGGCGCCGTGCGGCACAGCTGTCGTCGCTCGTTCGCGGGGCGGCGAGACGAGGCGGACCGGCGGGCCAGAGAGGGGCCGGCCGCACCAGCTAGGGGGACCTGGTGCGGCCGGCGTCCGGGGTTGCGCTGAGGGACTGACTGCGCTGAAGGGCTGGGTCAGGCGCTGCGCCTCTGCGCCTTCTGCGGCCGCTGCTTCGCGCGCAGGAGCGCCAGCCGCTCGTCGAGCAGGACCTCGAGGTCCGCGATGGAGCGGCGCTCCAGCAGCATGTCCCAGTGCGTACGCGCCGGCTTGCCCGGCTTGGCCTCGGGACGCTCGGAGTCGACGAGCAACGCCTCAGCGCCGCACTTGCACTCCCACAGCGCCGGCACGTCGGCCTCGACGGAGAACGGCAGGCGAGTCACGTGGCCGTTCGGGCAGTGGTACTCGGCGATGGAACGCTCAGCGGGCGCCACGCCCTCTTCGTTCTCCAGGCTGTGCGCGCCCAGGCGCGTGCCGCGCAGGCTCTTGTCGCTCATGGGTGACCTCCTCGCGAGGTGTTTCGAGCAGTCACCTGGATGAACGAGTCACCAGCCGTGTCTGTTCCGTCACTCGTGTGGAGATGGCGTGAAGAGCGTCACCCGCGTCAGACGACCGCCGGCACCTGGTTGCCTGCGGCCCGGATGCCCTCGCGCATGTTCACCTGCCGCAGCAGCAGCGCTCCGACGACGAAGAACACGACGAGCGCGATGATCGACCAGCGGTAGGTGCCGGTCAGCTGGTAGACCAGGCTGAAGATCAACGTTCCCAGCCAGCTCGTGCCGCGCTCGCAAGCCTGGTACAGGCTGAAGTACTCCGCCTCGCGCCCCAGGGGGATGAGCTGGCTGAACATCGACCGGGAGAGCGCCTGGCTGCCTCCCAGCACGATCCCGATCAACACCGCGAGCGCCACGAAGTACCCGAAGCGGCGCTCGGGGAGGAAGAACGCCACGACGACGACCCCCGTCCAGACGCCCAGGCTCGACAGGACGACCCGGTGGGAGCCGAAGGACGCCGCGAGCCGGCCGAAGAGCAGCGCCCCGCCGAACGCCACGAGCTGGACGGTGAGGATCGTGGCGATGAGCTGGCTCTCACCCAGGTGCAGCTGCTTCGAGCCGTAAGTGCTGGCCGAGACGATCACGGTCTGGATGCCGTCGTTGAAGAACAGGTACGCCAGCAGGAAGAGCATCGTGTTCCGGTAGCCACGCAGGTGACGGAAGGTGCTGGCGAGCTGTCCGAACGAGGAGGCGATGATGTTGCCCTGCGCCGGGGTGACATTGACCGGCGGCCGGTCGCGCAGGCCGAGGAAGGGGATGATCGTGAAGATGCCCCACCAGAGCCCCGCTGAGGCGAGGCTGACCCGTACCGCCTCGCCCTTGTCGAGGCCGAACGTGTCATGCGCCTGCACGAGCACGAGGTTCACCGCAAGCAGCAGGAAACCGCCCAGGTAGCCGAGCGCCCAGCCACGACTCGACACCGCGTCGCGCTCGTCCGGGGTGGCGATCTGACAGAGGATCGCGTCGTACACGACCAAGGACGAGCCGAGGCAGAGGTTCGCGACGAACAGCAGCGCGACCCCGAGCTGCCAGTCGCTCCCCGCGACGAGGTACATGGCGGTGGCCGCGAGGGCGCCGACCCAGGCGAAGCCCGCGAGCAGGCTGCGCTGGTGCGCGGAACGGTCGGCGAAGGCACCGACGACGGGCAGGACCAGCGCGGAGAGCAGCGTGGTCGCCGTGGTCACGTAGCCGGGCAGCGAGCCGGGGCTGACCGGGATGCCGAGCACGTCGATGTTCGTGTGGCACGACGCCCCGTCGGCCAGCCCCGGGCACGCGGCCCTCTCGGCGACGGAGATCAGGTAGGGGGCGAAGAGCACCGTGAGCGTCGTCGTGACGTAGGCCGAGTTCGCCCAGTCATAGAAGTACCAGGCCCGCTGCTCCCGTCGTCGCACCCGTGGAGGGTCGCTGAGCCGCACCGTTCCGGTCATCGGGAAGTCACCTGCGGGCTCCTGGGTGTCGCTCGTCGTTGGCGTGTCGGGACGTCGGCCCGCTGTCCCCTAGGGGCCAGGGGCGGCTCTGGTGGGCATCATGCCGTCTGGGAACGGCGTCGCGAGAGCACTCGGGCCAACGTGTCGGCTCGGTCACTGATCAGCGCGTCGACGCCGAGGTCGAGGAGCCGCTCCATCTCGGTCTGCTCGTTGACCGTCCAGACGTGCACCTGCCGGCCGGCCCGGTGGGCGGCGCGCAGGCTGCGCCGCGTCACGACACTGAGCGGCCCGGCCGACACCGGCACCTGGAGCGCCACGTCACTCGGGCGGAACGACGGTCCTGCGGCACGGTCGAGCGGGGGAGGAGCGAAGGACCACAGGCGCCACCGGGCGACGCCCCGACGTCCTGGCGACGTGGCCAGCCGTGGCCCCACGGCCCGCCGGACCGCAGCCGAGCGACGGTCGTCGAAGGACGCGACGCACACCCGGTCGACCGCGCCCGTTCGCCGCAGGACGTCAACCAGCGGGGTGACGGCCGGCCAGTCCTTGACGTCGATGTTGACCCGCAGGTCTGGCCAGGTGCCCAGCAGGTCCTCGAGCAGCGGGATCGGCTCGCGGCCTCCCACGCGAACGCCGCGCAGGTCGGCCCAGCTCGCCTCGGCGATGCCGCCGGTCCCGTCCGTGACGCGGTCGAGGTCGAGGTCGTGGAAGGCCACGAGGACGTCGTCCCGCGTGGCGTGCACGTCGGTCTCCACGTGGGTCATCCCCAGGGCCACCGCGGCTTCGAACGCCACCATGGTGTTCTCCAGGCCGTCGGTGGAGAAGCCACGGTGCGCCATGCCGATCGGTCTCGGCACGTCGAGGTACGGGTGGGTCGCGGGAAGCACCTGCGGACCGTACTAGCCGGCGTACTCCCAGTGCCACGGCTCCGGTCGGGAGCCCGTCGGCTCCGCCCACGACGGGTGGAACCAGCCGTACAGCGGCGCATGGGAAAGGAGCCACGCGTGCTCGGCCGTGCCGAAGGACTCGACGCCGCCGCACAGGTCGGTGGCCGTCCCCCAGCCGTGGTTGCTGGTGCCGGGCCGCGCGGCCAGGTCGGGCTTGGTGGCGTAGAGGATGACCTGCTGGCCGCGGGAGCGGTAGGAGTCGGTCACGCAGATCGGCCGCCCGAACACCGTGGCGTACTCCTTCGACAGCGCCGTGAACGCCCGGGCGGCGTCGCCGCGGAGCATCTGGCCGGGCGCCCCCCAGAGCGGGCACAGCGTCGCCGCGGGGATCTCGCCGTTGGCGTAGCCGGCGGTGCTCAGGCTCGTGCACTGCGAGGGGTCGATCGGCACCGGCGTCCCGGAGCGCGTGCTGCGGAGCGCTGCGCTCAGCTCGGCGGCGGCGGCGAGCACGTCCGCGTCCTTGCTGCGCGCGAGCTCGGCTCGTGCCGCCTCGGCGGAGCCAACCGTCTTCAGCTGCTCCACCTGCACCTGCACGAGCACCGCGCGCTGCTCCTGCAGGAGCGCGTCGGCCTCCTTCTTGGCGGCCGTGGCCTCGTCGGCGGCCTTCACGGCCGTCCGAGCGGCCGACGCGGCGCGGTCGGCGACCGCTCGCTGCCGCGCCGTCGCGCCGAGGATGCGCTCGAGCTCCTGCCCGTTGAGTACACCGAGGTGCTCCAGCACCGCCAGGTCGTGGCTCGTGTCACCCACCGCGTCACCCTGCAGCACGGTGATCCACCCCTGGTACGAGGCGATCGAGCCCCCGGCGACGTAGGCGTCGCGGGCCCACCGGCCCATGTCCTCCTCGCTCTGGGCAGCCTGGGCCTGCAGCGTCGCGAGCTGGCGCACGGAGGCGTGCAGGTCGTCCGTGGCCGACTGCCGGGTGCGCTGTGCGGTGCGCATGCGCTCGAGTGCCGCGGCGGCCTTGATGGCCGCCTCCGCGAGGTCCTGACCGAGAGCGGCCAGCTTCGCGTCGGACTCGCTGAGGGCCCCACGCAGCTGCTTGGCCTGGGCCACCTGCGCGGCGACCTGCTCGGGCGTCAGCGCGTTCTCGCCGTCGCCCGGCGGGGGTGGCGCCGGTGACGAGGGTGGCGGAGTCGTCGGGGTGGTGGGCCGGGCCGTGGTCGCGGTGCCGTCCGGGGACGCGGGTGTCGTCGTGGGCGGGCTCGCGGTCGAGGTCGTCGGGGCCGCGCCTGCGGTCTGCGTGGCGGTGGGGGAGACCGTCGGGTCGCTCGTGGTGCCCGCGTGCGCGGGGGACGCAGGCAGGAGCAGGGAGCCGGCGACGACCAGGCAGGCGAGCGCCCTCGAAGCACCAGTCGATGGCGCGCGGAGGCTGTGCTGCCGTCTCATCCGTGGTCCCACGTGGTCGAGGCCCGCCGCGGTGGTCAGCGGCGGGCCTCGACGGTAACGCGGAGGAACGTCTCGTGTCTGCCCAACGAGTCGCTCCAGCCGATCAGCTGCTCTCGGTGAGCGTGGTGGGCGCTCCGTGGACGGCCGGGATCGTGCCCAGCCGACCGGCCTGGAAGTCCTGGAACGCCTGCAGCACCTCAGCCTTCGTGTTCATGACGAAGGGTCCGGCCCAGGCGACGGGCTCACGGATGGGCCGGCCGCCGAGCAGCAGCACCTCCAGCTCCGGCTCTGCCGAGGGCTGGGTGGTCGACGAGTCCACGCGGATGTGGTCGCCGGCGCCGAGGACGACGAGCTGCCCCTTGCGCACCAGACGTCGCTCGCTGCCGACTGCGCCGTTTCCGGCCAGCACGTAGACGAGGGCGTTGAAGTCCTTGCGCCACGGCACGGTCATGCTCGCGCCCGGTGCCACGCTGGCGTGGACCATGGTGATCGGCGTGTGCGTCGAACCCGGTCCGGAGTGGCCGTCGACGTCCCCGGCGATGACGCGCAGCAACGCCCCGCCGTCGGCGTTCGTGAGCAGCGCGACGTCACGACCCCGCAGGTCCTGGTAGGCGGGGGGAGCCCACTTGTCGGCCCGGGGCAGGTTCACCCAGAGCTGGATGCCATGGAACAGGCCGCCGCTGACGACGAGGTGCTCCGGCGGCGCCTCGATGTGGAGCAACCCGGATCCGGCTGTCATCCACTGGGTGTCGCCGTCAGTGATCGTGCCGCCACCGCCGTTGGAGTCCTGGTGGTCGAAGATCCCGTCCATGATGTAGGTGACGGTCTCGAACCCTCGGTGCGGGTGCCACGGTGTGCCCTTGGGCTCACCCGGCGCGTACTCCACCTCGCCCATCTGGTCCATGTGGACGAACGGGTCGAGGTCGGTGAGGTCGACTCCGGCGAAGGCCCGGCGCACGGGAAAACCCTCGCCCTCGAAGCCGCTCGGAGCGCTCGTCACGCTCCGCACCGGGCGCTCGGCGCTGGTCGGCGCTGCCGACACACGCGGCAGCACGGTGAGGTCGGGAACGGTGATCGCGGGCACGGCAGCCTCCGGCTGGCTTGTAGTTGCGCTTTCAACTATCACACCGGCCAACGCGGATGTCACGGACTTTCTTCCCGATGGGTAGCCGCGCGGGCCTGGCCGCTGACCGTTCCCCGCGGGCGGTAGATCGGGCACAGTGATCTCGTGCTTCCGCCTTTCCGTAGCCCTCAGGTCGTCCTCTTCAGCGACGACCTGCCGGCCACCGCTGCCTTCTACTCCCGGATCGGCTTCGGGGAGGTGTTCCGGACGCCGTCCGAGGGCGACGCGATCCACGTCGACCTCGAGCTGGACGGTTACCGCATCGGCATCGCATCGGGTCGGTCGACCAGGCACGACCACGGACTCCAGCCGGTGACGACCGGACAGCGCGCGGCCGTGGTGCTCTGGACGGACGACGTCACCTCGGCGTACGAGCAGCTGGTCGCAGAAGGGAGCGTCGGGTTGCGACCCCCCTCGAGGTGGCTCGACCGGCTGCTCATCGCGTGGATCGCCGACCCCGATGGGAACCCGGTCCAGCTCGTGCAAGACCTTTCGCCGACCGACCGCCGCTGATCCGGCCGCGGCTGTGGCACGATCGACGCGTGGCCAGCAGCTCGACGTCCGCTCGACTGAGCGACCTCGGACGGCTCCGCCGGGTGCGGGACCGCATCGACCGGGACTACGTGCAGCCGCTGGACGTCGAGGCGCTCGCGCGCGGCGTGCACATGTCGGCCGGCCATCTCAGTCGCGAGTTCAAGCGGGTGTACGGCGAGTCGCCGTACAGCTATCTGATGACGAGGCGGATCGAGCGGGCCAAGGCGCTGCTCGACCGCGGGGACCTGAGTGTGACCGAGGTCTGCTTCGCGGTGGGCTGCTCCTCACTCGGCACGTTCAGCACGCGGTTCAGCGAGCTGGTCGGCGTACCGCCCAGCGTGTACCGCCAGCGGTCCGACCGCGCCACCGAGGGGATCCCGTCGTGCCACGCCAAGCAGATCAGCAGACCGATCAGGAATCGAGAAGCACCACGGCCCACGTCCTCACTAGCGTGATCTCCATGGACATCACCATTCAGTACGCGTTCCTGCCGCACACCGACGCCGACGCCGCACTGGCCTTCTACCGCGACACCCTCGGGTTCGAGCTGCGCAAGGACGTCGGCTACGAGGGCATGCGGTGGCTCACGGTTGGCCCGCCGAACCAGCCGGGCACCTCGATCGTCCTGCACCCGCCGGCCATGGACCCAGGCATCACCGACGAGGAGCGGAGCACCATCCTGGAGCTGCTCGCCAAAGGGAGCTACGGCAGCGCCGTCACGCTCGCGACCGACGAGCTCGACAACTTGTTCAAGCGTCTCGTCGACAGCGGGGCTGACGTCCTGCAAGAGCCGACCGAACAACCGTGGGGCGAGCGAGACTGCGCCTTCCGCGACCCGACCGGCAACCTCGTGCGGATCAACGAGGTGCGTTAGCGCGACGGTCATCACTGCCCTCGACAGGTTGCTGTGGCCGCCCGACCCACCACGACAGGACGACGATGACGACCACACGCAGTGACCCCGGCCCGACCAGCACCACCGCGGCGGACAGCCACGACGTCATCCGGGTGCAGGGCGCCCGCGAGAACAACCTCAAGGACGTCAGCGTCGAGCTGCCGAAGCGACGGCTGACCGTGTTCACCGGAGTATCGGGTTCCGGCAAGAGCTCGTTGGTCTTCGGCACGATCGCGGCGGAGTCCCAGCGACTCATCAACGAGACGTACAGCAGCTTCGTGCAGGGCTTCATGCCCACCCTGGCCCGGCCGGAGGTCGACCACCTCGAGGGGCTCACCACGGCGATCATCATCGACCAGGAGCGCATGGGCGCCAACCCACGCTCGACCGTCGGCACGGTCACGGACGCCAACGCGATGCTGCGGATCCTGTTCAGCCGGCTGGGCGACCCGCACATCGGACCGCCGAGCGCCTACTCGTTCAACACGCCGTCCGTCACGGCGAGCGGGGCGATCACCGTCGAACGCGGCGCGAGGACGAAGAAGGAGAAGGCCACCTTCAGCCGCCTCGGCGGGATGTGCCCGCGGTGCGAGGGCATGGGCTCGGTCACCGACTTCGACCTGTCGGCGCTCTTCGACGACAGCAAGTCGCTGAGCGAGGGCGCGCTCACCGTGCCGGGGTTCAGCATGGACGGCTGGTACGGCCGCATCTTCAGCGGCAGCGGCTTCTTCGACATGGACAAGCCCATCGCGAGGTTCACGAAGAAGGAGCTGCACGACCTGCTCTACCGCGAGCCGACGAAGATCAAGGTCGAGGGAATCAACCTGACCTACGAGGGACTGATCCCCAAGATCCAGAAGTCCATGCTCGCCAAGGACCGCGAGGCGATGCAGCCGCACATCCGGGCCTTCGTCGACCGGGCGATCACCTTCACGACCTGCCCGGAGTGCGAGGGCACCCGGCTGAGCGAGCCGGCCCGCACGTCGACCATCGACGGCACGAGCATCGCGGACGCCTGCGCCATGCAGATCACCGACCTCGCGGCGTGGGCGCGGAGCATCTCCGACGCCTCGGTGACGCCCTTGCTCGCCGGCCTGCAGCACCTGCTGGACTCGTTCGAGCGAATCGGGCTGGGTTATCTGTCGCTCGACCGTCCGTCCGGCACCCTGTCCGGGGGAGAGTCGCAGCGGACGAAGATGATCCGGCACCTCGGCTCGCCGCTCACCGATGTCACGTACGTGTTCGACGAACCGACCATCGGACTGCACCCGCACGACATCCAGCGCATGAACGAGCTCGTGCTGCAGCTGCGCGACAAGGGCAACACGGTGCTCGTCGTGGAGCACAAGCCGGAAACCATCGCCATCGCCGACCACGTCGTCGACCTGGGCCCGGGAGCCGGCAGCGCCGGGGGAGAGGTGGTGTTCGAGGGCACCGTCGACGGGCTGCGAAAGAGCGACACCCTCACCGGGCAGCACCTCGACGACCGGGTCAGGGTCAAGGGCTCGGTGCGCACGTCGACCGGTTCGCTGGAGATCAGGGGAGCGTCGACCCACAACCTCAAGGACGTGGACGTCGACATCCCCCTCGGGGCGCTGGTGGTGCTGACCGGCGTCGCCGGCTCGGGTAAGAGCTCACTCGTCCAGGGGTCCGTCGAGGGCCGCGACGGCGTCGTCGTCGTCGACCAAGGAGCGATCCGTGGGTCCCGGCGCAGCAACCCGGCGACGTACACCGGACTGCTCGACCCGATCCGCAAGGCCTACGCGAAGGCGAACGGCGTCAAGCCGGCGCTGTTCAGCGCGAACTCGGAGGGCGCTTGCCCGACATGCAACGGCGCGGGCGTCATCTACACCGACCTCGCGATGATGGCCGGGGTGGCGACGGTCTGCGAGGACTGCGAGGGACGGCGGTTCCAGCCCGCCGTGCTGGAGTACACCTTCGGTGGGCGGAACATCGCCGACGTGCTCGCCATGCCCGTCACCGAGGCCGTCGAGTTCTTCGGTCCCGGTGAGTCGTCGGTTCCGGCCGCGCTCAAGATCCTGCAGCGCCTCCACGACGTCGGCCTGGGGTACGTCACCCTCGGTCAGCCGCTGACCACGCTGTCGGGTGGGGAACGGCAGCGCCTGAAGCTGGCGACGCACCTGGGTGAGAAGGGCAAGATCTACGTCCTGGACGAGCCGACGTCCGGGCTGCACCTGGCCGACGTCCAGCAGCTCCTCGAGCTGCTCGACCGGCTCGTCGACTCCGGCACGTCGGTCATCGTCATCGAGCACCACCAGGCCGTGATGGCCCACGCCGACTGGATCATCGACCTCGGGCCGGGGGCGGGCCACGACGGCGGACGCGTCGTGTTCGAGGGGACGCCGGCCGACCTCGTGGCGTCCCGGTCGACGCTCACCGGTCAGCACCTCGCCGAGTACGTCAGCGCTTGACGCGGCGAGCGCCATCGGCGG
>DASSTJ010000201.1:0-2387 GCA_035707965.1 Actinomycetales bacterium | reverse complement strand
CGCAGCGGCCGCCAGTCCCTGCAGGACGTCGCCACCGCGGGCACCTTCGTCGACACGAAGGGCGCCGACGTGCTGGTGTACGCGCAGGACAACGCGTTCGGGCAGGGCAACCTGAAGGCCGTCGAGGCCGTCCTCGGCGCGCAGGGCGCCACGGTGAGTTCCGTGCTCGTGCCGGAGGACGCCACCGAGTTCACCCCGTCGTCCAAGAAGGTGTTCGACGCCAAGGCCGACCTCGTCTTCGTGGCGTGGGCTGGCGCGACGTCGGGCGCGATGTGGAAGGGCCTGGACCAGCAGGGAGCACTGGACTCCACCACCGTCGTCACGGGTCTGGGCGACGTCACCACCTACGGTGCGTACGGTGACGCGGCCGAGAAGATCTCGTTCCTCAACCACTACTTCCCGGGCGCGGCGGGCACCGAGACCGAGAAGGTCATGCTCGACGCCGTCAAGGCGGCCGGCGGCACGCCCGACCTGTTCACGCCGGACGGCTTCGTGGCCGCGCAGATGATCGTACGCGCCATCGCCGAGGGCGGCGACGACGTCGAGGCGATGGTCGACGCGCTGGAGGGCTACGAGTTCGAGGGCCCGAAGGGCCCGACGACGGTCCGTGCCTCCGACCACGCGCTGATCCAGCCGATGTACCAGGCCAAGCTCGTCAAGGACGGTGACGTCTGGACGCCCGAGCTGGTCAAGATGGTCGACGGCAAGGCCGTCGCTCCGGCGGAGGTCGCCTCGTCATGACACAGGGTGGCGAGCCTGCGGCCGCCGGGCCGCAGGGCATGCCGGCAGACGACACCGTGTCGGACACCGCGCTCGAGGTGGCCGGTCTCGGGCTGACCATCGGCGGCGCGAAGATCCTGCAGGGCGTGTCCCTGCAGGTGGCTCGCGGCGAACTGGTGGGCGTGATCGGGCCGAACGGCGCGGGCAAGACGACACTGTTCAACCTGATCAGCGGCGTCCATCGGCCCACGAGCGGCACGGTCTGCCTGAACGGCCGGGACGTGACCGCGACGTCGATCGCGGCCCGCGCCCGCGCCGGCCTGGGCCGGACCTTCCAGACGTCGAGCTTGTTCCCGCGCCTGACAGTCGCGGAGAACGTCCGGCTCGCCACGCAGCGCCGCCTCGGCGGCTCCCTCTCGGTGCTGTCCTTCCCGCGACGCGGCGACGCCGCGTCGCGGGAGGCCGCCGAGCACCTGGCCACGGTCGGCGTCAGCCACCGGGCCGACGTCGCCGCCGGGGACCTGTCCCACGGCGACAAGCGTAAGGTCGAGATCGCGGTACTGCTGGCGATGGAGTCGTCGGTGGTGCTGCTGGACGAGCCGATGGCGGGCGTCGCGACCGGCGACGTCGCCGGGCTCGTCGAGGTGATCCGGTCCATCAACCGGACCGGTCGTACCGTGCTCATGGTGGAGCACCACATGGACGTGGTGCTCGGCCTGGCTGACCGCGTCGCCGTCATGCACCACGGTGAGCTGCTGACCTGCGACACCCCGGAGAAGGTGATGGCTGACGAGACCGTCCAGTCGGCGTACCTCGGCGAGGCGGGCGCGGGGGTGAGCGCCGCATGAGCGAGCACTCCCCACGCCCCGACCGGCCGCAGGAGGCCGCACCGATCCTGAGCGTGCGCGGCTTGTCCGCGCGGATCGCGGGCCAGCAGGTCGTACACGACGTGTCCTTCGACGTCGCGGTCACCGGCGTGACCGCGCTCCTCGGCCGGAACGGCGTGGGCAAGACCTCCACTCTCAAGGCCGTCATGGGCCTGATCGAGCGGTCCGGCGAGGTGATGCTCGACGGCGCCCGCGTGGACGCCGAGCGCACGGAGCGCATCGTCTGCCGGGGTGTCGGCTACGTGCCCGAGGATCGCGAGGTCTTCGCGGGGCTGACCGTGGCCGAGAACCTGAGGCTCGCCGAACGTGTCGGCGACCACGGGACGTCGCCGGCCAGGAAGCAACTCGTCGCGGACCTGTTCCCGGATCTCACCCAGCGCGCGCAGCAGCGCGCGGGCACGCTGTCGGGCGGGCAGCAGCAGATGGTGTCGCTGGCGCGCGCCCTGCTCAACGAGAACCGCATCCTGCTCGTGGACGAGCCCACCAAGGGTCTCGCGCCGCGCATCGTGTCCGAGGTGACGGACGCCCTGGCCGCCGCCGCGCGCACCGTCCCCATCCTGCTCGTCGAGCAGAACCTGCAGGTCATCGACCGGCTGGCCGACCGCGTCGTGGTGATCGACGCCGGCCGTGTGGTCCATACGGGCCCCGCGCGCGAGCTGCTCGACGACCAGGCGATGATCCAGCGCTTCCTCGGCGTGCACGCGGAGAGCGAGCCTGCGCCCGGTGCGGCCGCCCACGGCGAGGGCGCGCACGACCGGGTCCGCAAGGCCGTCACGATCG
>DASSTJ010000200.1:0-14267 GCA_035707965.1 Actinomycetales bacterium | reverse complement strand
GTCTCGTGGTCACGACCGGCCAGGCGATGCCGCCCGATGCGTTCGACAGTCAGAACCTCATCCTCGGGATCGTGCAACTCGCGGGTGACGTATGAGCGGATGCTCCGCTCCTCGTGCTCCGCGACGTCACCCATCTGATGCCAGTGCCTTTCCCTAGGTGGTTTGCCAAGGACGTCGGCTCTACGGAGCCGCTACGGAGCCCTTCGCCTGCCGGTGTCCTTGTGACGAGGGACCCAATCAGGCCTCTGACCAGGTCAAACGTCAGTGGGCCCCGTGGGGATCGAACCCACAACCCGCGGATTAAAAGTCCGCTGCTCTGCCAGTTGAGCTAGAGGCCCGGGGACCGGACGCTAGCCGGGACCCCGGAAGCAGGATACGGAGTCGGGACCGGACCCCGCTCGCATGCGGCCGCGCGCCTCCCACACTGGCAGCGGCGTCCGGCTGTCCCGTCGCGGGTGCACGGAGCGCCTCGTGCAGCAGAGCCGGCGTGATCCCGGTGAGCTCCGCTCCCCAAAGCAGGACCATGCAGCACGACGGCCCCACCTCGCGAAGAGGTGGGGCCGTTCGCCGTCTCGCCAAGCCGGTCAGCGGAGGAAGAACACGTCCGCTCGACGGTTCTTCGCTGCTGTCGCGCTGATCGGGTGGTGGCTGGCACTTCCGACCGAGGTGATGCGCACCTTGACCCCGAGCGAACGCAGGTAGGTGGCCACGGCGTTTGCGCGCTGCTGGGACAGCTTGACGTTCGCGGAACTGTTCTTGCCGGGGCCGTAGGTGTTCCCGTACACCGTGACGACGGCCGCCTTGCGCAGCCCCGGCGCCGCGGCACGCAGCGACCTCTTGGCAGCGGTGGTGAGCTTCGCCGAGCGGTACGCGAACGTGACGGTCGTCGCCTTCGACATCGTGGTGGCCCTGGACCTGGTGGGCGCGTAACCGACCTTGATGACAGCGCGGCGCACCGTGCGGCCTGCCTTGTCGACGATGCTGACCGTGCAGGTACCGACACGCGTCAGGGCGAGAATGCCGCCGCTGGCCACGCACGAGCCGCTCGTGCGGACCCGGAGGCCCGTCTCACCAGGGCCCAGGACCTTGACGACCTGCGTCGCGTGGCCGGACTTCGGCATTGCTGGAGAAGCCCACACCGGGAAGGTGATGGTCGCTGCCGTCGGGGCCTCGTGAGTCGCGTCGCTCTCCTGGGTGGCACGCACCACACAGGTGCCAGCAGCGCGCAGCATGATCGAGCTGCCGACGATGCCGCACACCTTCGGAGCCAGCGAGACGACAGTCGTGGGTGCAGGGCTGGTCGACGTGAGCGTGTACGTGGACACCTTCGCCGACAGCGCGAGACCCTTCGGGCCAGTCAGCTTCAGCGTCGTCGGCTCCTTCACCGGTGGAGCCGGAGCCGCCGTGACGGTGAACGACGTCGTCGCCGTGCCCGCCTCCTGCTGCGCGGTTCCGCCCTGGCTGGCCGTCAGCTCACAGCTGCCAGCTGCGATCGGGGTGACCTGGCCGTCGGCGTAGGTGCACACGTCAGGCGTGCTCGACGTGACGGTGATGTCGGCGTCGGAGGACGACGTGACCGTCACCGAGAACGGATCGTCGCCGACCTGGTGGTCCCCGATCGGGGCGAAGCTCAGGTCAGAGGGAGCGGCGACCACCGGCGCCGTCGAGACGGTGAACGACGTGGTCGCCGTGCCGCCCTCGTAGTTGGCGTCCGGGTCCTGGCGAGCGGTGAGCTCACAGGTGCCGGCGCTGAACAGCGTGACCTGCCCGCCCGTGTAGAGGCACACCGACGGGTTGGTGGAGCCGATCGTGATCTCGCCGGTCGAGGACGACGTGGTCGTCAGCGGGAAGGGGGTGTCGCCGACCTCGTGGTCGCCCACCGGCGCGAGGGCGAGGTCGGAGGCGGCCTTGCTCACCCCGATGTAGGTGTCCCGGCTCGCCGAGTAGTAGCCGCGGACGGCCGGCTGCTCGGCATGCAGTCCGCATGTGCCGGCACTGAGGAGGGTGACCTTGCCGTCGGTGTAGGAGCACACGGCCGGCGTCGTCGAGGTGACGGTGATCGCGGCCGGGGAGTTCGACGTCGGGGTCAGAGTGAACGGTGCCTCGCCGAGCCGATGCCAACCGGCGTCAGGCCACTCCAGGGTGGTGAACTCGGGGTTGAGCACGGTGACGGTGAGGGTCACCTGAGCCCCGGCGTGCGTGTCCGTCGGCGCCTGCGTGGCCTGCAGGATGCACGGGCCGGCCTCGTTGATGGTCACCTGACCGTCGCCGTAGGAGCACGCCGAGGGGTTGGTGGAGATGATCGTCGTCGGTGCGTCGGAGTCCGAGACGGTGACGACACGGGCCGTGTCGCCGATCATCAGGTCGGCGATCGGCTCGAAGCGCAGGTTGGCCGGCGGGGCGACGACTCTGATCGTCGCCTGGCACAAGTAGGGCGTGTCGACGGTGAGGCTGTTGGGGTCGAAGGCGCGGTAGTCGGCGACGTCGGTCGAGTACGTGCGCCAGATCACGCTGTCCTGACGGCTGGCCCAGCCGGCGACCGTGCTCCGGCTCCAGGTCCCGACCTCCCCGCTCGTGATGGAGGTAGCGCCCAGGTACCGGCCGTCAGGCAGGAACAGGGCACCGATCGCTGGGATGGGCCACGTGCCGTTCAGCTGGACGCTCAGCGTCGTGGTCTCGGCGTTGTCGCCGTAGAGGTGGTCTGGCGTGAACTGCATCGTGCAGCTCTCAGGGTCGACCGAGCCGGCCTGGGCGGGTACGGCCAGCGTGAGCCCGCCGGCGATGGTCGCAGCAAGTGCGGCAAAGGTGGTGAGTGCCCGGCGCAGGTCCCGGGCCCTGATGGTGCGGTTCATGCGTTTGACCGTCCAAGGGTTCGAGGTTGCAGACAGCAACCAAGAAGGTCCTTCGACGCGGCGCGGCTCCAACTGAAGGCCTCGCCCGGCCAGACTCGACCAGGGGCATGAGGAAGGGGCGGCAACGAACGGACGGCCACCGGGCCAGCAGGCAGCCTCGGCCAAGAACCTCTCAGATTGTCGTGGGAGAGCGCGTGGCGGTGCGCACCTCTGCCACCGTCGTTGACCGCCCCCGGGAGTTGACGCTGAGCGGACCGCGCCGTAGGTCCGGCGACCAGCCCTATTCGCGCGACGCCGACCACGCGCATGGGACACTGGCATCCGAAGCGGACGTGCGACAGGGGGGCGACGGCGTGCAGCGTCAGCGTACGAACGTGCTGAGTCGGATCGTGCGTGCGCTCCCGCCTGTGCTCGGAGCGATCCTCGGTGTTGTCATCATGCGTCGCGAGGCTGGGACCTGGCTGTCGTGGATCGGCTTCGCGGTGTTCCTGTTCAGCGTCCTTCGCGTCCTCGCGCGGCCCACAGTGTGGTGGAGGTACGTCCTGACCGGCGGTGCTCCGGCCGAGCCGACAGACGCCACGTACATCCAGCCGGGTTCGTACCACGTGGAGCTGCTGAGTGCCGGCGAGCGGCCCATCGAGGTGATCCGGGCCCTGCGAGAAGCGTGCGACCTTGACGTGGTCGAAGCCAGGCAGCGGGTTGACGACGCACCGACGCGGATCGCGAGCCTCATCAGCGAGAGCAGTGCAGTCCAGGTGTGCGAGCGAGTAGCGCGCGCTGGCGGCGCTGCGACCCTCTCATCGGCGGAGTCGGGGCCGCCCTGAGGGGCCCTCGGTTCAACCGCTGAGCCTGGTGCGCGTCTGCCTGGCGCCGTTCACGCGCTGGCTGCCGCGGGCCTGAGGCGTCAGTGCGTGGCCTGCTTCGTGCCCGCGATGCACCTGGCCATCCCGGGGACGTGAAGCTCGGCGCCCCGGTCGAACTCTCGGGCGCGAGCCACGACCGCGGCGCGGATCCGCTCGCGAGCGGCGTCATCGACCTGCTTCAACGCCGCGACCGCGAGCGACACGTGCTCGCTCATCATGTCCCAGTACTCCTGCGGCGAGGTCGTCACCAGGTCGACCTCGACGTCCCACTCGCGGACGTCGTCCAGCCCGGCGGCCGAGTAGAGCGCACCGATCTGTCCCGGCGCGGCGCAGCGGAACATGCTCGGCCGGTCGGGCTCCGGCGGCGGCAGGGGGACTTCGCCGGCGATCGCCCGCATCACGATCGAGGTCCACGGGTTCTGCTCCGGCCTGACCCACACCGCCGAGCAGACCCGGCCGCCCTTCTTCAGCACCCGCACGATCTCAGCGGTCACCCGCGCGGCGTCCGGGAAGAACATGTAGCCGAGCCGCACCGAGACGCTGTCGAACTCGCCGTCCTCGAACGGGAGCGCGTCGGCGCTGCACACTCTCGTCTTCACGTTCGTGATGCCTTGAGCCTGCGCGCGCCGCGCCGCGACCGCGAGCATCTGCGGCGACAGGTCGGTGAGCGTGACGGTGCCCTCTGAGACCAGCCGCGCGATGCGCAGTCCCGGCTCGCCCGTGCCGGACGCGATGTCGAGATGGTGAGCCCTCGGGGTGGGCTGCAGGCTGTCGATCATGGCGGCGCTGATCGGCTCCAGCTGCCGCGTGATGAGCTCGTCCCACTTCTCCCAGCCGGCGGAGAGGCCGTCCCAGACGGCACGCTGGTCCTCGCGGATCTCGTCGGCGCTCGGCATGACGCCTCCCACGCTGGCAACGGTGCACCGACACAGAAGCACACGTGGCCGTTCCCTGCCCAGGGGCGCCGGGGGACCTTCGCCCCTGACGGGCTGGCGCCCCAGCTTCCTAGCCTCACGACATGGAGGCGCCACGCTCTCTCGCTGACCCCGTGGTCACGCTGCGCCTCGCCACGCCCGCCGACGTCCCGGCCATCGAAGTGCTCTACAGCGGTCTCTCCCCGGCGTCCCAGCGCATGCGCTTCTCGACGTGCGTGTCCGACGCCCTCCTCGCCCGGGCCGCCGCCCTGGGCGATCGCTTCGACGCGGTGGTCGCGCTCGACGGCGAGCGTGTGATCGGCGAGGCCCGCCTCGACACGCACCCGGGCGGCGCTCACGAGTTCGCGGTCACCGTCGCTGACCAGGCGCAGGGCCGGGGCGTGGGAGCCGCCCTGCTCGACGCCCTGCGTGAGCACGCCAACGACCTCGGCATCGTCACGCTGCGGGCCCAGGTGCGCATCGACAACGTCCCGATGCTGGTCCTGCTGCGTCGTGTCGGCGCCGTGATCGTGCTGGTGTCCGGCGGCGACGTCGTCCTCGACATCGCGTCCGACCGGCAGATGCCGTCGTGGCCCGCCCACGCGGCGACCGCGAAGGTCCTCGTCGAGACCCCTGGCTTGGCCGAGCACGCGATCACGACGGCCCTGCGCTCCGCCGGTTACGACGTGCGGCAGTGCGGTGGTCCGACGTCCGGGCGTCGCGAGCCGTGCCCGTTGCTCGACAGCGGGCGCTGTCGCCTCGCCCAGGACGCCGACGCGATCATCTGCCTGCTCCCCGAGGGGGGCGAGAGCAGCGCCATCGTGGCCTCGCACGCCCTCCACCGGCCGGAGAGCCTCGCCGCCGGCTTCGCGCTCAGCCGGCGCTAGCCGGTCGTCGCGAGATGCCGGGTGCGGGCGGCCTGGTCGCTGTGCGACAGCCTCGGCACGCCTACAGCTTCGTCAGGCGGCGGAACGGGCTCATGACCCGAACCTTCGTCGCGCCGAAGTCGACGACCACGGCAGACCCCTCCAGGCGGATCACCCGACCGACGCCGTGCGAGTCATGGCTGACCAGGTCGTCGAGCTCGTACTGCTCGACCTCCGGCTCTGGTCCACGCTGGAACGGGCTGGTGGGGAGGTGTCGCGGCCGGGCGCCGGATGAAGTGGGCATCGCTGCCAGTATGCACTCGTCGGGACGTCTGAGGAGGGATCGGCCCAAAAAAGGTGCCGACTCGTTACCGAGACGACCTGCCCCTCCCCGGTTCTCGGCCCTTCGTGGGACGCTCAGCCGACCTGCACCACCAGCCGCTGCGAAGCCCGCCCCGCCGCCTGGTCGTTCCACGCGGCACCCACGCCGTCCAGCGGCACGACGTCGTGCCCGACCGTGAACCCGTTGTGCAGCACCGCGATCAGGGCGTCGCGGCGTTGCTCGCGCGTGATGTCGTTGTTCGTGTAGCCGAGCACGGACGCCGTGTGGCTGCGCAGCTGCGCGGAGCTGAGCACCGCAGTCTCGCCGGCGGAGCTGCCCAGGTTGACCAGCCGCCCGCGACTGCCGAGCAGCGCGGCGGCTGCCGTGGCCGGGATGCCGAACAACGGGTCGAGCACGACGTCGACCGGCCCGTCGCAGGCCTCGGCCAGCCGGGTGGTCAGCGACGCGGCGTCCTCCCCGTCCCGCAGCGGAACCACGGCGTCCGCGCCCGCAGCCCGCGCCCGCTGCTGGGCGCCCTGGGACCGGCATGCCGCGACGACCCGTCGGGCGCCGACGTGCTTCGCCACCTGGACGCCGACCTGCCCTACCACGCCGCCGGCGCCCAGCACGAGCACCTGCTCGCCGGGCCGGAGCGCGCCACGCCAGGTGAGCGCCAGCCACGACGCCACGGAGGACAGCCCGAGCGCCGCCACCAGCACGTCGTCGACGTCGTCCGGCAGGACGACGACCTCGTCTGCGGCAGCAACCGCGAGCTCTGCCAGGCTGCCGTCGCCCGGACGCATACCCGCCGTGGTCGGGAACCACACGCGCGACCCGGTCGGCACCGCGTCCGACTCGAGCACCCGGCCCACGCCCTGCACCCCGGGCACGTACGGCAACCCAGGCTCGCCGAAGTACGACGTGCCGCTGGCGCACAGCAGGTCCAGCGGTGTGATCGGCGCCGCGGTGACCTCGATCAGGACGTCTCCGTGCGACCGCGCCGGGGTCGGGTGCTCGCGCACCGCCGGCGCCGTCGCGTACCGGGTGAGGACTGCCGCTCGCACGCTGCTCCTCAGGTGGCGATGTCGGGGTAGGGCATGGCGAAGTGCTGCAGCCGGACCGCGTACTCCTTCTGGAACGCCAGCGGTTCGTCGTGGTCCCGCTCGAACATCGCGATGAAGAGCGTCAGCGTCAAGAAGGGGTGCGCGCCGAGCGAGAAGAGCGTGACGTAGTCGTGCTCGATCAGCGCCGTCCGCTCGTCGTCCTCGAACTCCTGCCAGGTGCTCGCCTCGCCGGTGATGCAGTTCAGCACCATGTTGGCGCGCTCCCGCTCCCACCACTCGACGGTGCCGCGTGGGTCCTCGCGGTAGCGCTCGACCAGCTCGGGGTCGCGGTCGACGGTGTACAGGAACTTGTCGAGAAGGTACTTGCTCACTGGGGCACTCCGTTCGGGTACCAGGTGAAGTAGGCCTCCATCGTGTGGAACAGGTCGAGGGAGTCGACGTGGTCCGCCTTCGCCCCCTCGCCGGCCACGCCCATCATCAGCATGAAGTCCATGAAGCCGTGGGTGGCGTTGCCGGGGCTGTGCAGGCTGTCGAGCGTGACCTCGGCGAGGCAGCCCGCGATGTCGCCGGACGCGATCCAGTCGACCGCCTTCCGGTCGAACTCCGGATCGGGCCCGTGCGGGCCGAACTGGCGTGGACCGCCGAGCTCGAGGGAGAGGTGGCCGGTGCCGATGATCGCGACCCGCAGCTGCGACGGCCACGACTCGACGAGCGCGCGGATCTGCTGACCGAGCTGCACGAAGCGCTTCGGCTGCGGCAGCGGGGGCGCGAAGATGTTGGTGTAGATCGGCACGATCGGCAGGTCCGCCTGGGGCCGCAGCGTGATGATCGGGCACGTGATGCTGTGGTCGATCCGCAGCTCGTTGCTGAAGGCGAGGTCGAAACCGGCGTCGAGCCCTCCGCGCAGGATGTGCTGCGACAGGTCCTCTTCACCGTGCAGCAGGTAGCGCGGCAGGCCGAACTCGCGTTCCTCGTTGTACCAGTTGGCGTCGTAGAACGGCGCCTTGCCGACGAGGAACTGCGGCATGTTGTCGAGCCAGAGCTGGTGGAAGTGGTCGCTGCCCACCATGACGAGCACGTCGGGCCGCGCCTTCGTGAGCGTCTCGCGGAAGCGCTCGATCTTCGCCACCCACTCGTCAGCGAAGGGCGGGCGGTCGTCACCGGTGGCGGTGCTGGCCCGGTAGTAGAACGGGTGATGCGTCGACGCGATCACCGCGACGATCTCGGCCATCGTGCCTCCTTCGCTCCCTCAGGACGGTGTGCTCTCTGGTTCGACGTACGTCGCGGCGCGGTCGACCGCCATGTAGACGTCCATGGCGATCGGTCGACGTCGCTCCTCGGCGAGCTGGCCCAGCAGCCCAGCCGCCCTGGCGAGCAGGGCGAAGCCGCGCAGCAGCTCGACGGGTAGGCCCAGGTCGGCGAGCGCGGCGCCGCAGACGCCGGCGCCGTTCAGGGGCAGGTGCCGACCGAGCACCTGAGGATGCACCCGGCCGATCGCCTCGAACAGTCGCAGGTGCGGTCCCTTCAGTCCCTCTTCCTCGGCGATCTGCATCAACCGGGGGGTGCGTGGGTCCCTCTCCTTGTGCACGGGGTGCCCCAGCCCCGGGACGAATCGCTTGGCCGCGCGTGCCTCCCGCACCGCCTCGAGCGCGAGGGCGTCCCACGCCTCGTCGTCCTCGACGTCGTCCGGCACCCGGTCGGCGTGGCGAGCCAGGACGTCGGCCAGGTACATCCCGCTGTCCTCCGTGACGCCGAGGAAGCGTGACCCGCCGCCCAGCAGACCGGACGCCATGGCTCCCTGCAAGGAGTCGGGCGCCGACACGTACGTCAACCGCGCGGCGATGGCGGTCGGGGTGAAGCCGTGGTCGGCCAGCGCGACCAGCACCGACTCGAACACGCGCACCTGCGACGGTGTCGGACGTTCCTGGGTCACCAGCCACATGGCGAGCTCGCCGAAGCCGACCTTGCCCATGAGGTCGTCCGCCAGGTCCTTGCCGAGCAGCGAGATCCGCTCGGCGGTCGAGGTGCCGAGGGAGGTCGGGTAGCTGGGTGGGGTCATGAGGCGCTCCGTCCTGCGTCGGCGGTCTCCCGCGGGCACGACAGCCACGCCCGCAGCTCGTCGCCGTGCTCGTCGAGCCGGGGCGGCGGCAGCTCGTAGCGCGGCGGGGTGGCCGAGAACGCCAGCGGGTTGCGCACGGTCGGCACCGCGTCGTCCCCCTCACCGACGACGACGACCGGGTCGAGCCCCACCTTCTCGGCGAAGGCCACGCCCTCCTCGACCGTGTTGATCGGCCCGCAGGCCACGCCGTTCGCCAGCAGCTCGTCGAACCACTCCATGCGACCGCGCGTCGCGAGCCGTTCGACCAGCAGCGGCCGCAGCTCGTCTCGGTTCGCTGTCCGGTCTTCGTTCCGGCCGAAGCGCGGGTCGTCCACGAGCTCGGGGATGCCGAGCACCGAGCAGAGCCGGGCGAACTGGCCGTCGTTGCCGGCGGTGACGATGAGGTCGCCGTCGGCCGTCGGCAGCGGCTCGTAGGGGAACAAGCTCGGGTGGGAGTTGCCCATGCGGGACGGTACGACATTGCCCGCCACGTAGGCGCTCGACTGGTTCACCATCCCGGACAACGCCGTCGAGAACAGGTTCACCTCGACGTGCTGACCGGCGTCCGCGACGTCGCGGTGGCGGAGCGCGGCGAGGACGCCGATCGTCGCCTGCATGCCCGACATGACGTCGAACACGGAGATGCCCGCGCGGTACGGCTCGCCGTCCGGGCTGCCGGTCAGGCTCATCAGGCCGGACATCGCCTGGACGATCAGGTCGTAACCGGGCAGCGACGCCCCACCGGTCGAGCCGAAACCGCTGATCGACGCGTAGACGACGCGCGGGTTCGACGCGGCGACCGTGTCGTAGTCCAGGCCGTACTTCGTCAGCCCACCGGGCTTGAAGTTCTCCAGGACGACGTCGGCGCGCGCGGCGAGCTCGCGGGCAAGCCGGAGGTCCTTCTCGTCCTTGAAGTTGAGCGCGACCGAGCGCTTGTTGCGGTTGATGGCGAGGTAGTACGTCGAGACCCCGTCGGGAGTCGTCGGTGGCATCCAGCTGCGGGTGTCGTCACCGCTGGGGCTCTCGACCTTGACGACGTCGGCGCCGAGGTCGGCGAGAAGCATGCTGGCGTAGGGCCCGGCGAGGATCCGAGAGAAGTCGGCGACAAGCAGTCCGGACAACGGCCCCGGCCGTCTCCCGGTCGTGTCGGTCATCGAACACCCTCCTGGTCCGCGATGCGGACGATCGTCCGCGACGGTGTGAGTGTGCGATCAACCAGGCCGGGGTGTCAAGGGTTGCCGCCCCGGGTCACGCGTGAGCGGGCGACGCGGTGTGCGGCAGCGAGTCGCGCAGCGCGAAGTCGGCGCTGATCCGACCGGCCGTGTCGAGCAGCATCGGCAGGTACGTCTCACGCAGCGTCTCCAGCGGCGTCTCTGCCGCGTGCACGGTCACGTTGACCGCCGCCACGACCCGGCCCGACCCGTCACGCAGAGGCGCTGCCGCCGACCGGATGCCCGACGCCAGCTGCTCGTCGGTGATCGACCATCCCTGGGCGCGCACCTCGCGCAGCACCCGGTCGAGCTCCTCGCGCTCGGGCGTCCAGCGCGGCAGCACGCCCGATCGGCTCGGTTGGGCGAGCACCGCGTCGAGCTCGTCGGGGTCGAGGCCGGCCAGCAGCACCTTGCCGAGCGACGTCGGCACAGCGGGGAAGCGCGTGCCGATGTGCACAGCCAGGGCGATGAGCTTCGGGACCGCAACCCTCGCCACGTACACGATGTCGGACCCGTCGAGCTGCGCGACCGAGCTGGACTCGTGCGTCTTGGCGACCAGGTCCTCCAGGTGCGGTCGGGCCACGTCCCACAGGCCGAGCGCTTCGACGTAGCTCACGCCCAGCTCGAGCACCCGGGGCGTGAGCTGGAAGCTACCGTCAGCGGCCCGCACGTAGCCGAGCATCTCGAGCGTGCGCAGGATGCGCCGTGCCGTCGGCCGGGCGAGGCCCGTCACGGCCGCGACCTCGCTCAGCGTCATGGTCGGCCGGGACCGGTCGAACGACTTCAGGACGTCGAAGCCGCGCGCGATCGACTCCACGAAGTCGCGGTCTTCGTCCCGTCGAGGCATCGGCTCTCCCGGCGTCAGATGAGGTAGGCGCGCGCGGAACAGTGGCGAGCCGCGACGAGCGTAGCGCCAGACCAGGGCGGGCACCTCCGGCGCGGCCATGCGTCCGGTGCGCGACGTCCGCACCAGATCGATCGTGACCCTTGACACATCGCGACCTCGGTTCCACTCTTGCCCCAAGCACCATGGACCGCCATACGGACGATCGTCCGCAAGAGCGGTACCGGCCCACAGAACGGTGGAGGAGAGGTCCATGAGCACCGGCACGAACACCACGCCCCTCGAACCAGGCCGTCCGGTCGTCTTCCGCGGCGGCACGGTCATCACCATGGACGCCGGCAGGACCGTCCTGAGCGACGCCGACGTCCTCGTGGTCGGCGACGCCATCGCGGGGGTGGGCCGCGCGCTCGAGGTGCCCGACGGCACGCAGGAGGTCGACGCCTCCGGCGGCATCGTGATGCCCGGGATGATCGACACCCACCGGCACATGTGGCAGACGGCCATGCGTGGCTACGGCGCCGACTGGACCCTCACCCAGTACTTCGTCTGGTACTACCTCGAGCACGGCAAGACGTTCCGCCCGCAGGACGTCTACGCCGGCAACCTGCTGTCGGCCGTCGAGTCGCTCGACGCCGGGGTGACGACGACCGTCGACTGGTCCCACGGCCTGCAGACGACCGAGCACGCCGACGCCGCCGTCGACGCCCTCGAGGCGGTGCCGGGACGGTTCGTGCTCGCCTATGGCAACATCCAGGCCGGCCCCTGGGAGTGGGCCACGCAGCCGGAGTTCAAGGACTTCGTCCAACGACGCTTCCACGACGACGACATGCTGCGCTTCCAGATGGCGTTCGACGTCACCGGCGACCCGCAGTTCCCCGAGAAGGCGGCGTTCGAGGTCGCTCGCGATCTCGGCGCGACGGTGACGACCCACGCCGGTGTCTGGGGCGCGACCAACGACGACGGCATCCGGCTCATGTACGAGAACGGCTTCATGACCCCCGGCACGATCTACGTGCACGCCGCCACCCTCAACTCCGACTCCTACAACCGGATCGCCGCGACCGGTGGCTCGGTCTCGGTCTCGACCGACAGCGAGCAGAGCTGCGGTCAGGGCTACCCGCCCACCTGGGTCCTGCGGTCCCACGACATCCCCGTGTCGCTGTCGATGGACACGAGCGTGTGGTGGAGCGCCGACCTCTTCACGACCATGCGGTCCACGCTGGGCGCGGACCGGTCACGCGAGCACCTCGAGGCCCACGCGCTCGGCGAGACGGTCACCAACTGCCACCTGAGGGCGGAGCAGGTCGTGGAGTGGGCCACGCTCGGCGGCGCTCGCGCGCTCGGGCTGGAGGGCATCACCGGCAGCCTGGAGGTCGGCAAGAAGGCGGACGTCGTGCTCATCAAGAACGACCGCTCCCCGGCGATGTTCCCGATCCTCAACCCGTACGGCCACGTCGCCTTCCAGGCCCAGCGCGGCGACGTCCACACGGTGATGGTCAACGGCCGCGTCGTGAAGCACGAGCACGAGCTGCTCGGCGTCGACCTGCCGGCGGTGCGCCGGACCGTCGAGCAGACGGTGGAGCACCTGCAGCGCGAGCTCGGGCAGGAGGCGTGGGAGAAGGGCATGAACCCGGACATCCCCGAGACGAAGGTGCTCGACAACCCCTACACCTACACGGAGTTCCGCACGGCCGACACGCACCGCGTGCAGGAGAAGACGGCCGTCCCCGCCCAGCCGTCCGCGCCGAGCGGTGCCACCGAGGGTGCGACCGCCGAGGCCGGGCGGTGAGCGCCGTGGTCGAACGTCACGTGCCGGTCCTCGTCGTCGGCGGCAGCCTCGTCGGCCTCACCACGTCGGCGTTGCTGGCCGAGCACGGCGTCGAGCACCTGCTGGTGGAGAGCCACTCGGGCACGGCGATCCACCCCCGCGCGGCGTCGTTCCACCAGCGCACGATGGAGGTCTTCCGCGGCCTCGGCCTGCAGGAGGCCGTGGAGCAGGCAGCGGCGGCCGAGTTCGTGCAGAACGGCGCGATCATGGCGGTCGAGAGCCTCGGCGGCAAGGAGCTGCACTACTTCTTCCACTCCTACAACGAGGGCGTGGAGGGCCTCAGCCCGACCAACCGCCTCTTCATCACGCAGGTGGGGCTGGAGCCGGTCCTGCGCGACCGGGCCGTCGAGCTGGGCGCCGAGCACCGCTTCGGCACGGAGCTCGTCTCGTTCGAGGTGCACGAGGACCACGTGACATCCGTGGTCCGCTCGCGGGCGGACGGCGCGCAGCAGGTCGTCACCTCCGACTACCTCGTCGCCGCGGACGGCGCGCACAGCAGCGTCCGGAACGGCCTCGGCATCGGCGTCAACGGCCGGGGCAGCTTCGCGGACTGCGTGACCATCTACTTCCGCGCCGACGTGAAGCCGCTCCTGGGCGAGCGCAACCTGAGCGTGGTGTACGTCAACCACCCGGAGCTGCTGGGCTTCTTCCGGTTCTCCATC
This sequence comes from Actinomycetales bacterium, assembly GCA_035707965.1. Lineage (GTDB taxonomy): Bacteria > Actinomycetota > Actinomycetes > Actinomycetales > Angustibacteraceae > DASSTJ01. The sequence goes on along the minus strand of DASSTJ010000200.1, from coordinate 743 downwards.
ACCGGCGACTCCGGCTTCCTGGCCGTGTTCTCCACGACCGGAGCTGACGGACAGCGCGACACCGCTGTCGGCGAGGACATGCCTGTCGAGCGGAGCGTGCAGCTCGTGCGCACGGCCCTGGGCGTCGGCGAGGACGTGCCGGTCGAGATCGAGAGCGTGCAGCGCTGGAGCGCCAGCGCCGACACGGCCGACACGTTCCAGCAGGGCCGCGTCTTCCTGGCTGGCGACTCGGCGCACACGATGCCGCCCACGGGCGGGTTCGGCGGGAACACGGGCGTCGCCGACGCGCACAACCTCGCCTGGAAGCTGGCGTTGGTCACCCAGGGCAAGGCCGGCGCGGGACTCCTCGACTCGTACACCGCCGAACGTCGTCCGATCGCGTCCCTCACGGTCGAGCAGGCCTACACCCGGTACGTGCTGCGGGTCGACCCGTCGCTGTCCCAGGAGAACCTGCAGCAGCCCCTGGACGACGCGTCGATCGAGCTGGGTGCCGTCTACCGCTCGGACGCCGTGCGAGCGGGCGCCGAACCCGAGGCACAGCTGGACGACCCACGCGCGCACAGCTGGGCGGCCGGCACGCGCGCGCCTCATCTACCGCTTCCGGACGGCCGCTCGACGGTCGACGTCGCCGGGCACGGGTTCGCGGGGCTCGTCGACGGTGCCGGCGAGGACTGGCGCAAGGTGGCAGACGAGGCAGAGCGGGAGCTCACGGTTCCCGTTGTCGTGCAGGAGGTGCAGGACGA
>DASSTJ010000199.1:0-9335 GCA_035707965.1 Actinomycetales bacterium | reverse complement strand
CGTCAGGTCGTTCGAGCCAGTCACTCCGTACGGGCGCTCGACGTCCGGACGACCTCCGTCGCTCAGGCCGCTGAGGTCGGCGACGCGCTGCCGGACGGAACGCTCGTCCATCTCTTCGCTCGGGGGGATGAGCTCGGCGCCGTGACGCTGACAGGCGCGGCCGGTGGTGACGCGAGGCCGGCGCGCCGGGCAGCGCCGGTCGTGACCGCTCTGGGCAGTCTGAGCGGCTGTCTGCGTGAGGTGGCACACCTTCAGTTCGCCCTGGCGAGGCTGGCCTCGGGCCGGGGCAGCGAGGAGATGCTCGAGGCGGCGCGCGGTAGTGCGGACGAGAGCGCCCGTCGGGTGAGCGCCATGCTCCTGGACCCGTTGGAAGGGCAGCTGCGAGGTGGTCGACTGGTCATCGTCCCCAGCGACGGGCTGCACGCCGTGCCCTGGAACCTGCTGCCCGGCGCCCAGCGCGGCCCCCTGCACATCGTGCCGTCGGCGACCTCGTGGCTCACGGCTCGACGTCGGTTCCTCGACGAACCTCGTGCGCCGGGGAGCCGGACCGTGGTGATCGCGGGCCCGCGCCTCCGGCACGCGGGTCGCGAGGCCGCCGGGATCGCTGAGCTCGCGAACGAGGCGGAGATCCTCGACGGGGTAGCGGCCACCGTGGACAGCTCCCTGACCCGGCTCCGTGGAAGCCGGGTGGCCCACATCGCGGCACACGGTCGGTTCGAGGCAGAGAACCCGATGCTGTCGAGCCTGCAGCTGGTCGACGGACCCTTGATGATGTACGACCTCGAGGCGTTGGACCCACCTCCGCTCCAGGTGGTCCTCGCGGCCTGCCACTCGGCGGTGGCCCGGCTGCACGCGGGCCACGAGCTGCTCGGGCTCGCCCATGCGTTGCTGTGGTTCGGCTCGTCCGGAGTGGTGGCGACGAGCTTGCCGGCGCCCGACGCCGACACCGCCGTCCTCATGCGCCACGTCCACGAAGGGCTGGCGAAGGGATGCGGGGTCGCGGAGGCGCTGTGGCAGGCCCGGCAGCGGGTCGACACCAGCACGCCGGCCGGCTACGCCACCGTGGCGGGCTTCGAGGCGTACGGCTACTGACCCGCGCCACCGCTAGGACGTGAGGTCCAGCTTCGGCTCGTACCGCCGGCCATGGCCGGTCCACGGCGCCGGTGGCAGCTCCGCCAGGAAGTCGTCCGCCACCTGTCGAGCGCTGGACGAGCGCGAGGCCGTCGCTCGTCGGGCGATCTCAGCGGCCACCAACGGAGCCGCGAACGAGGTGCCGCTCCAGGTCGCCCAGCCGTCGAAGGTCACCTGGCCCTGGGTGTTCTCGCGCGTTCCGTCGACGAAGCAGCTCCGGACGTCGACGCCGGGTGCGGTCACGTCGACCCAGTCGCCGAAGTTGCTGAAGTCGGCGGCTTCTTCCGTCCGGCTGTCGTACGCAGCGACAGCGATCACCTCGTCGAACGCCGCGGGCCAGAACAACCGGTCGGACGCGTTGTTGCCGGCCGCCGCCACGATGACGCGCGACCGTCCGAGAGCGCGCAGGGCGTGACGTAGAGCGCGGGGCGGGCGGTTGCCGGCGGTGTAGCCGCCCAGGGAGAGGTTCACCACCGGAGCGTCGGTCTCGGCCAGACCCAGGCAGACGGTGAGGTCGTCCCCGAACCCCATGGAGTCGAGGACCTTGCGCTGTTCGGTGGGCAGCCCGGGCGCCACCCGCTGTGCGAGCCCCAGGATGAACGCGCCGTGGCCGGCCTCGGTGTCCAGGTGCGTGTCGCCGTCCTCGTCGAGAAGGTCGACGTCGCTGCCGTCGTCCGCCACCAGCGCGAGCGCTGCCAGCGCAGGTGTGGGCACCGGGAGACCGGTGTCGAGCACGGCCAGCCCGGCCCGTCCACCTACTGGTCCCGTCGACGAGCGCGGAACAGCAAGCTGGGCCGAGGGTTCAGGTTCCGCTCCGGGGCCACCCCGGTAGAACGGCTCGCCCGAGAACACGTGGTTCACCGCGGCGACGCCCTGCCGTGCCTCGGCGGCACGGGACAGGGTGCGCTCGAGCGCCGGCAACCGCACGTCGCCGCGGATGCGCCACCGCTGAAGAGGCAGGTCGCGTCGCACGAGCCGGGAGTTCGACTCCTCGTCGGGCTCCACCGACAGCCCTCGCGTCTCTGCCCGCAGCTCGGCCACCATGTCGGGTGACACGAGCAGCTCGCCCGGTCGGTACAGGAAGCCGCCGTCCTCGTCGGAGTACGCGACGCGGTCGGCGACGCGCTCCAGGTCACGCAGCCGTCGCGCCTGCAGCGGACGACGGTTGCGAGATCTGTTCTCATCACGTGGGTTCATGGCGTGCTCTCCAGAGGGACGTGGTCGCCGGTCGGCCGACCGAGTGGGTGGGAGTCGGGGCTGGGCGGGCGGACAGGCACCAGTCTGCCTACCCGACGATCACCGGGTGGCCGGTTCCGCTCCGCTGCCGTGAGGTGCCGCCCCCGGCACGGCACCCCACGGCGGGTTCGTGGTGACGGTGGAGGACACCGTCACAGATCGGCTCGCCGCGGGCGGTGCCGTCACAGGTACACCTGCTCGACGACCGACTCCGCCGCATCGGTGAGCACGGTCACTGCCGACCGGGCAGCTCGAGCCGCCTGGAGGGCGGTGAGCAGGGCGTCGGTGTCGTCGCGGCCTGAGCGCACGCGCAGCCAGCCGAGGCTCGGACCCAGGTAGGCGTAGCTGCGAAGGCTGGGGTAGGTGGTCCAGAGCCGCTCGACCGGCACCTCGGCGTGCGTCGGCATGCTCAGGCCCGCCGCAGCAGGGTCGTCGGACGACGGTGGTGCTGCCGGGTGAGACCCGTGAACCGCGGAGCGGGCAGGAGCGACACGCGGCCGTTGCTCCCGTCGTCCGCGACTGCCACGACGCCCGTTCCGCTGAGCGCCACGGTGACCGCGTCACCCGACAGTCGGGCCTGGCACAGCGCCGACAGCAGGTCACGCGCCGCTGCGGGGGTCGGCGCGCTGACCTTGCGCCACCCGACCTCGTCGAGGTACGCCCAGGCGCCGGACCTGTTCCGGGCCGCGAAGACGCGCAGCACGCGCGTGCGCCGGTGCAGGCGCAGAGACTCGCCCTCGGTGGCGTTCCGGTCCAGCAGGTCGGCGGCCATGGGGCAGCCCCTCTCATCAGCGAGTCGACGGCGCACGCCGTCCCTTCGCCTCAGCAGAGCGTGCAGGTCGGGCCCTGATACATCGGCCCGGACTTCAGTGATGCGATCTGGCGCGCCGCGCCGGCGCGGCCCGCCAGATCGCATCACCGAGCGGTTACAGCGACGACGCGTGCAGCGTGTCGCACTGGTTGAGGTCGCCTGACTGGTAGCCGCGGGTGAACCACCGCTGGCGCTCGGCGGACGAGCCGTGGGTCCACGTCTCCTGGTTCACGCGGCCCTGTGCCTGCTGCTGGATGTGGTCGTCGCCGACAGCGGCCGCGGCCGACAGCGCTGACCGGATGTCGTTCTGCGTCAACGGCTTCAGGTAGGTCTGGCCGGAGGCGTCCTGGGTGCTCGCCGCGTGGTTGGCCCAGACCCCCGCCAGGCAGTCGGCCATCAGCTCGACGCGCACCGAGCCCGACTCGGCGCCTTGCGGGTCCTGCTGGGCCGCACCGAGCACCCCGAGGAGGTCCTGCACGTGGTGCCCGTACTCGTGGGCGACGACGTACTCCTGCGCCAGCGCACCGTCGTCCGCCCCGAACCTCGTGGTCAGCTCGTCGAAGAAGCTCGGGTCGATGTACACCTTGCCGTCCGTCGGGCAGTAGAACGGTCCGACAGCGTTGGACGCCGGGCCGCACGCCGACTGGGTGCGGTCGGTGTAGATGACGGTGCTCGCCCTGCGGTACTCGACGTCGGCCTGCTGGGGGAGCGCGTCGAGCCAGAAGTCCTGCACGCTGTTCACCGTGCCGACGACGCGGCAGTCGGCTCGCTGGTTGGCGTCGGCTCCGGTCTGGCACTCCTTGGCCAGGTCGCTCTGCTGGCCAGGAGTCGTCACCGACGACCCGGGATCGCCCGCCGTGAGGCCGCTCAGGTCGACGCCGAAGTAGGCGCCGACCAGCAGCAGGAGGATGCCCCCGATACCCCCGCCGATCTTGCCGAAACCACCGCCGAGCCCGCCCCCGCCGCGCTGCACCTGACTGGTGTCGAGCCGAGCGTTCTCGTTGAAGCTCACGCTGCCTCCGGTGTCGGCCGGCGCGCGCTGCGGCCGGATCTGCGTCGTCCTCCGGCGATGATGCCCCGTAAACTGGAGTCGTGCCTGGCCAGACGCCCTGACGGTGAGCGTGACCCCCGACCGTTCCGCCGTCCCTGCCGCGTCCGTCCCACAACACTTCGAGGTGCGTTCCGCGTGATCACCGCGACCGATGTCGAGCTGCGCGCCGGCGCCCGCGTCCTGATCGAGCGGGCGACGTTCCGCGTCGGCGACGGCGACCGGGTGGGGCTCGTGGGCCGGAACGGTGCCGGCAAGACGACGCTGACGAAGGTGCTGGCGGGGGAGGGGCAGCCGGCGTCCGGCAGCGTCACGTCGTCCGGCGACGTCGGCTACCTTCCGCAGGACCCGCGCACGGGTGACCTCGAGGTGCTGGCGCGGGACCGCATCCTGTCGGCCCGGGGCCTCGACGAGGTCCTGCGTCGGATGCGGGAGACCGAGGGCGCCATGGCGAGCGCGGACGACGACACTCGCGAGCGGGCGATGGAGCGCTACGGGCGGCTGGAGGCGGAGTTCACGGCACGCGGTGGCTACGCGGCCGAGAGCGAGGCGGCCAGCATGGCGAGCAGCCTGGGTCTGCCCGACCGGGTGCTGGAGCAACCGCTCCGCACCCTGTCCGGCGGGCAGCGGCGACGGGTCGAGCTCGCACGCATCCTCTTCAGCGGCGCTCGGACCCTGCTGCTCGACGAGCCGACGAACCACCTGGACGCCGACTCGATCGTCTGGCTGCGCGACCACCTGAAGACGTACTCCGGCGGCCTGATCATCATCAGCCACGACGTGAACCTCCTCGAGGTGGTCGTGAACCGGGTCTTCCACCTCGACGCGAACCGGGCGGAGCTGGACGTCTACAACGTCGGCTGGAAGGCGTACCTCACCCAGCGCGAGACCGACGAGCGCCGTCGGCGGCGTGAACGGGCCAACGCCGAGAAGAAGGCGGCGACGCTGCTGTCGCAGGCCGACAAGATGCGAGCCAAGGCAACCAAGGCGGTCGCGGCGCAGAACATGGCGCGCCGTGCCGAGCGGCTCCTGGCCGGTCTCGAGGAGCAGCGCGTCACGGACAAGGTGGCCAAGCTGCGCTTCCCGGAGCCGGCACCCTGCGGCCGTACGCCGCTGACCGCGAACGGGCTGTCACGGTCCTACGGGTCGCTGGAGGTCTTCACCGACGTCGACCTCGCGATCGACCGCGGCTCGAAGGTCGTCGTCCTGGGCCTCAACGGAGCCGGCAAGACGACGCTGCTGCGCATGCTCGCCGGCGTGGACGAGCCGGACACCGGCGCGGTCGAACCAGGTCACGGCCTCAAGCTCGGCTACTACGCCCAGGAGCACGAGACGCTCGACACGGACCGCACCGTCCTGGAGAACATGCGGACCGCGGCACCGGACCTGGGCGACACGGACGTGCGCAAGGTGCTCGGCTCCTTCCTCTTCTCCGGCGACGACGCCCAGAAGCCGGTGAGGGTGCTCAGCGGCGGCGAGAAGACGAGGCTCGCGCTCGCCACCCTGGTCGTCTCCAGCGCGAACGTCCTGCTGCTCGACGAGCCCACGAACAACCTGGACCCGGCGAGCCGGGACGAGGTGCTCGGCGCGCTGCGCACCTACCGGGGCGCGGTCGTGCTGGTGACGCACGACGAGGGTGCCGTGCAGGCGCTCGAGCCGGAGCGGGTGCTGCTCCTGCCGGACGGGGACGAAGACCTCTGGAGCGACTCGTACGCGGACCTCGTGTCGCTCGCCTGACGCACGTCCCCGCACTCGCCCGGGGACGATCTTCGAGTGGCGAGAGTGCGCCCGGGGCCCCACGATGGACGGACCACGAGGGAGGGTTCCGTGACAGTTCTCAAGAAGGGCGTGCGGGTCACCGGTTCGGAGCGGGAGAAGGTCTCGAGCAAGGTGATGTCCGACTACGCCAACGGCAAGAGCATCAGGGACATCGCCGCGGAGCTCGGCCGTTCGTACGGGTTCGTGCACCGGCTGCTCAGCGAGAGCGACCAGCCGCTCCGCTCGCGCGGGGGTGCGACGCGACGCCGCAGGACGCCGGCCCGCTGAACCACCACCCCGGACCGGCGCCGAGGGGGGACCATGGAGGACGTGTGAGGGCGCGTCCGACCCTGGTGCGCCGTGGCCGGGGCTGTCACCTGGGCGCACTAGCCTGCGCCCATGACCACGTCCGGCACCACGTCTCCCGACCACGCGTCGTCCGACCGGCTCCCCGCTCCCGAGGCGCTCCCGGACTCTCTGGGCGTGCCTCCCGAGGTGCTGGATCGGGGACGGGTGGCAGTGCAGCGCTCCGGCCCCGTGGTGACGGTGACGCTGAACCGGCCCGAGGCCCGCAACGCCCAGACTCCGGCGACCTGGGCGGCCCTCGCGGCCATCGGCGAGAGCCTGCCACCCGAGGTCCGGGTCGTCGTGCTGCGCGGCGCCGGTCGGTCCTTCAGTGCCGGGCTCGACCGGGCGATGCTCTCGCCGCAAGGGCTCAGCGGGGAGCCCACTCTCGTCGACCTGGCGGGTATGCACGCCGACGCGGTCGACCGGCAGATCGCCGAGTACCAACGCGCGTTCACGTGGTGGTCCCGACCGGAGATCATCAGCGTCGCCGGCATCCAGGGTCACGCCATCGGCGCCGGCTTCCAGCTGGCCCTGGCGTGCGACCTGCGCATCGTGGCGGACGACGCCCAGCTGGCGATGCGGGAGACGTCCCTCGGCCTCGTGCCCGACCTCACCGGCACCGGTCCGCTGGTTCGGGCCGTGGGGTTCGCGCGGGCGCTGGAGATCTGCGTGACCGGGCGGTCCGTCGGCGCCCAGGAGGCTGTGGACGTCGGGCTCGCGCAGCTGATGGTCCCGGGGACCGCGCTGAGCGCGACCGTGGAGGACCTCGTCGTCGCGCTGACGTCGGCGGACGCCGAGGCCGTGCGGGAGACGAAGCGGCTCCTGCTGGGGGCCGGTGACCTTCCGGCAGCGGACCAGCACGCTCGGGAGCGTCAGGCGCAGAGACGACGCCTGCAGGCGCTCGCCTCCGCGTTCGCGGAGGGCTGAGGCCTGCAGCCGGCCGGGCGGGAAGCAGGCGTCTCGGTCGGACGTTGCTCTGCTGGCGATAAGGAGGTGGTGCGCATGTCGATGGGCATGGGCGGCGGCATGGGGTCGGCCGGACGGTCGATGATGCGGTCGATGCACCGCGACCCCTCGGTGGCGGAGAAGCCGCTCACCCCGGGCGTGGCGCGCCGCATCCTCGAGTTCGCGCGGCCCTTCCGGGGCCAGATCATCGCCTTCCTCGTGCTGGTCGTCATCGACGCCGGGCTGGTCGTGGCCCCACCGCTGCTGGTGCGGCGGATCATCAACCAGGGCATCGGGGGCCATGACCGCGACGTGGTCGTGTGGACGTCCCTCGCGATCGCCGGCATGGCCGTGGCCGAGGCGATCCTGAGCCTGGCGCAGCGCTACTACTCGTCGCGCATCGGCGAGGGCCTCATCCACCTGCTGCGCACGAAGGTCTTCACCCACGTCCAGCAGATGCCCATCGCGTTCTTCACGCGCACCCAGACGGGGGCGCTCGTGTCGCGGCTCAACAGCGACGTCATCGGTGCGCAGCAGGCGTTCACGTCCACGTTGTCCTCGGTCGTCTCCAACGTGGTGACGCTCGCGATGGTCCTCACCACGATGCTGCTGCTGTCGTGGCAGATCACCGTGGTCGCCCTGGTCATGCTGCCGCTGTTCGTGATCCCGGCCCGGATCCTCGGACGCCGGCTCGCGTCGATCAGCCGCGAGGCCATGGTGCTCAACGCCGAGATGGGCCAGACGATGACAGAGCGCTTCAACGTCTCCGGAGCCCTTCTCGTCAAGATCTTCGGTCGGCTGCCCGAGGAGTCGCAGCGGTTCAGCGACCGCGCCGCGCGGGTCCGCGACATCGGCGTGACGCAGGCGATGTACGGGCGGCTGCTCTTCATCGCGCTGACGCTCGTGGCCTCGCTCGCGACCGCGCTCGTCTACGGTGCCGGCGGCTGGTTCGTCATCGGCGGTGCCCTCGACCTCGGTGCCCTGGTCGCGATGGCGGCGCTCCTGGGTCGTCTCTACGGTCCGTTGACGGCCCTGTCGAACGTGCAGGTGGACGTCATGACGGCGCTCGTCAGCTTCGACCGGGTCTTCGAGGTGCTCGACCTCAAGCCGCTGATCCGCGACCGCGAGGGCGCCCGGACGCTGGCCGACGCCCGCGAGGCCGGCGTGGCGGACCTCGCCAAGTCCAACGGCGACGCGGCGGCCCGGCGGGGCGCCCCCGCGATCCGGTTCGAGCACGTGAAGTTCGCCTACCCCGCCGCCGACGAGGTGTCGCTGGCGTCGCTGGAGTCGATCGCCCGTACCGACCACGCCCCCGGCAAGGAGGTGCTGCACGACGTCGACTTCACCGCCGAGCCCGGGCAGCTCGTCGCGCTGGTCGGGCCGTCCGGCGCCGGCAAGTCGACGATCACGCACCTGGTGTCGCGGCTGTACGACGTGTCGGACGGCGCGGTGCGGATCGGCGGCGTGGACGTCCGCGACGTCACCCTCGACTCGCTGCGCGCCGAGGTCGGCGTGGTCAGCCAGGACGCGCACCTGTTCCACGACACGATCCGCGAGAACATGCGCTACGCCCGCCCGGACGCCACCGACGAGGAGATCCTCGCCGCGCTGGACGCCGCGCAGATCGGCGGGCTCGTCGCGGGCATGCCGGAGGGCCTCGACACCGTCGTCGGGGACCGCGGCTACCGGCTCTCCGGCGGCGAGAAGGCGCGGCTCGCGATCGCCCGGCTGCTGCTGAAGGAACCGGAGATCGTCATCCTGGACGAGGCGACCGCGCATCTCGACAGCGAGAGCGAGGCGGCGGTGCAGGCGGCACTGGCGAATGCGTTGGCCGGCCGCACATCACTCGTGATCGCGCACCGGCTGTCGACGATCATCAACGCCGACACCGTCGTCGTGCTTGACGATGGGCGGGTCGTCGAGACCGGCCGGCACGCCGACCTGCTCGCCCGCGGCGGTCTGTACGCCGAGCTCTATCGCACCCAGTTCGAGCGCCAGGCCGCCGGCGTCGACTAATGCGCTCAGCCGAGGGTCTCGCAGAGGTTCTCGGCGGTGGCG
>DASSTJ010000198.1:0-5982 GCA_035707965.1 Actinomycetales bacterium | reverse complement strand
CCGTGCAGCTGCTGCGACCTGCTCTGCCTCGCCGGCGTTCGCAACGATCACGGTTGGCGAACCGCTGCCACCCGGGAAGTGCTCGGACAGCAGCTCCTGGCCCGCGACAGAGTCCACCGGGCGCAGGAAGACGTCGGTCTGGGAAGTGCCCTGGGCGCGCAGCTGGGGCAGGAAGGCGGCGCAGACGACGAGTGCCAGCCCAGTGAGAGCCCACACGGCGCGCGGCCGGGAGCCGATCCGCTCGCCCAGACGTGCCCACCAACCACTCCGCTCCGGGTGTGGCGAACCGAGGGCCGGCCGCAGGGGCCAGAAGGCTGCCCGCCCCATCAGCGCGAGCACGGCCGGCAGGAAGGTCATCGACGCTAGCCACGCGCTGACGATGCCGATCGCCGCGACCGGGCCGAGGCCCCGGTTGGAGTTGAGCTCCGAGAACAGCAGGCACAGCACGCCGAGCACGACCGTGCTCGCCGACGCGGAGATCGGCGCGATGGTGCCGCGCCACGACATCCACAGCGCCGCGACCCGGTCGTCCTCGTCACGCAGCTGCTCCCGGAACCGCGAGACGAGCAGCAGGGCGTAGTCGGTGGCCGCGCCGAACACGAGGATGAACAGGATCCCCTGGCTCTGCCCGTTCAGCTGCAGCACCCCGGCGTCCGCGAGCAGGTACACCGCGAAGCTCGCGAGACCGAGCGCGAAGACGGCCGAGACGAGCACGACGAGCGGCAGCAGGACGCTGCGATAGACCACGACGAGGATCAGGGCCACCACCGCGGCCGCCACGATGAGCAGCAGTCCGTCGATCCCGGCGAAGGCCGTGACCAGATCCGCGACCAGACCGGCTGGGCCGGTCACCAGGACCTCAAGACCCGGCGGCGCCCCCGCGAGCACGTCGCGAACCTGCGACACCACTGCCTTGGCACCGCCGGAGTCGGCGATCGGCACGAACGCCTCCACAGCCTTGCCGTCTTCCGACGGGATCGGTGGGGACACCGCGGTTGCGCTGACGTCGGGCAGCGTCTTGATCCGGCTCAGGGCACTCGCGAGGAAAGCCCGGTCCGCATCCGTGATGCCGGATTCGCGGGCCGCCACGATGACTGCGGGGATCTCCTGCGTCGCCGAGAAGGAGCGCTGCTCCGCCAGCGCCCGGGTCGACTCCGCTGTAGCGGGCAGGAACGCGGCGCTGTCATTGGTGGCGACGCCGCTGAGCTGGCCTGCGAAGGGCCCGGTCAGGCCACCCACGGCGAGCCACACGAGGACCAGCACCGCCGGCAGCAGCAGGCGCAGCGTTCGCGGGCGACCGTGGCCCGCGGTCCGGCGCCCTGCCGGGCCCGAGCCACCGTCGCCACTGTGGACCACAGGTGCGCCGTGACCGTTCATTGCGTGCCCTCCTCATGTTCGGCCCACCCCGGGCTTCCCGGTGCGAGGACCCGACCAGCCAGCTCGGTCGCCGCGACGCCGATGGCGTGACCGAGACGCAGCACCTCCCCCGCGGCGCGGTCCTGCTCACTGCCGCCGAGGGCGATCAGGACGCCGGGATGGGCCTCGCGCACGGCGGCGACCACGGCGTTGGCAGGCTCGACGTCCTCGAGCGTGGGAACGGCGAGGACGATGGCAGCCGGCGCCCGGTCGCCGACGGCCCGCACCCAGTCGTCCACCGGCAGGTCAGCGCCCAAGTAGTCCACCGCGAGTCCCCGCCGGCGTGCCGCGACGGCGAACGCGAGGAGACCGACCTCGTGGCGCGCGCCCGGCGGCGTACCCACCAGGACCGGCGGTCCGGAGCCGTATGGTGCGGCCGCCTCGAAGGCAGCAGCGAGGCGACGCATAGCGGCGTGCGAAGCCAGATGTTCTCCAGCGACGCCCACCCGGCCGGCTGCCCAGGCCTCCCCGAGCGCCTCCATCGCGGGCAGCAGGTGAGCCTCCGCGACGACTTCGTAGCTCGCGACGGAGAACATCTCGTCGAGTAGCACACCGATCGCCCGGACGTCGAGGACAGCCGCCGCCGCAATGAGCGGCTCCTCGAAGTCCCGCCGTGCCGCCGGCCCATCCGCGGGCTCGCTGGGCAGGGCGTGGACCGCGCTCAGCCGTTGCCGCACCTCACCGGCTGCCAGACTCGGCGTCCACCCGTCGTCCACGAGGCGCACCATCAGGGTCAGGGCCCGGACGTCCTGCTCGTCGTAGAGCCGGTAACCGCCCTCGCTGCGCTGCGGCGCGACGATGCCGTAGCGACGCTCCCACGCACGCAGGGTCGCCGCGGTGATCCCGACCTGCTCGGCCGCGCGCTTGATCGTGTACATCGCCAGTGAGCCTAGGCCGCGAGCCGGCCGAGGGCCGTGCGCAGCCCTGCCTGCGCGTCGTCACCGAGACGGCGGAAGGCGGGCGCGAGCAGCGGCGCGACGAGGCGGGCCACGCCCCGGAACGAGAAGGCGGCGTGGTAGGTGACGGTCGTGCCTCCACCCTGAGCCTCCCTGAAGGTCATCGTGTCGGTCGCCACGACCGTCCGGTTCTCACCGCGCAGGCGCAGGAGCGACCCGAGCTCAACCTGTTGGACGACATACGTCAGCTCGGTCTCGCGGCCCAGGAATCGCGACACGTTGCGGTAGCGCGTCCCGACCCCGCCGTCGCCGCACACCCGTGTCGTGCTGAGCGTCCCGGGATCCCACTCGGTCGTCGTCGTGAAGTCAGCCAGGTAGCCGAACACGTCCGCGATCGGCGCCTGCGTTGTGACTGTGCGACTCAGCTTCATCTGCAGCTCCAAACAAACCTCTGACAAGCCTTTGACAAGCATTAGACACCCAATCTATCGTTGGGAGCTAGTCACCGCAATCACCACCCGGCGCAGCCGGGGATCCGGGACGACAGCCCATGACGAACCACTCTCAACAACCAAGCGGAACTGCCAGGAGGACCCGGATGTCCCCATCGACCAGACCGAGCGCGGCCGTCATCGGCGCGGGGGTCTCCGGCCTCACCGCCGCCCACCTCCTCGGGCGCACCCACGACGTGACGCTCTTCGAGGCCGACGGCCGGCTCGGCGGCCACGCCCACACCCACGACGTCCCGACGGGGACCGACGTCACGCTGCAGGTCGACAGCGGCTTCATCGTCATGAACGAGCGGACGTACCCGCACCTGCTGCGCCTCTTCACCGAGCTCGGCGTGCGGACGCGGCCGACGGAGATGAGCATGAGCATCGCCTGCCAGCAGTGCGGGCTGGTGTATGCCGGCGGCCGGGGTCTGGGCGGCATCCTGGCCCAACCGCACCGGGTCCGGGACCCACGCTTCCGGCGCCTGCTCGTGCAGGTCCTCCAGTTCCACCGCGACGCACGACGCCTCCTCGCCGAGGACACCACCTCGCAGTCGGACCCGACCTGGGGCCAATTCCTCGAGCAGGGCAACTACGACCGCTACTTCGTCCAGCACTTCGCGATCCCGCTCGTGGCGTGCGTCTGGTCCTGCGGCGACGAGGATGCGGCGACCTACCCAGCCCGGCACCTCTTCACCTTCCTCGACCACCACGGGATGCTACGGATCACCGGCTCACCGACCTGGCGCACCGTCGTCGGCGGATCACGCACCTACGTCGACCGGATCGCCGAGCGCCTCGGAGACATTCGCGTCCGCTGCCCCGTCACCGCGCTCGAGCGCCACGACGACGGCGTCGACGTGCGCAACGCCGGCGACACGATGAGCCGGTTCGACCGTGTCGTCGTCGCGACGCACGCCGACCAGGCCCTCGACCTGCTCGCCGACGCGACACCCGATGAGAAGGCTGACCTCGCCGCGATCCGCTACTCGCGCAACGAGACGTGGCTGCACACGGACTCGTCACTCCTCCCGGACGTGCCGCGCGCCCGAGCTTCGTGGAACTACCGGCTCCCGTCCTGCGACGGCCGCACCGGCAAGGTCGTCGTCAGCTACTGGATGAACCGGCTGCAGGGACTCGGCGGCGACACGGACCACGTCGTCACGCTGAACGCGACCGACCACGTCGACCCGGCGACCGTCACCGCACGGATGACCTATACCCACCCCGTCTTCACCCCCGCCGCCGTCGCGGCCGGCCGCCGGCTGCGCGACGCCGGTGGCGACCGGCTCGCGTTCGCCGGCGCCCACCTCGGCTGGGGCTTCCACGAGGACGGCTGCCGGTCGGGAGTCGACGCCGCCAGCAAGTTCGGGGCCGTGTGGTGAGCGTCGTCACCGCACCGGCCGTCCCCGCGCTCGTCGTCGGCGAGATCAGCCACATCCGGCGTGTTCCCATCCGACACTCCTTCACCCACCGCGCCTTCCAGTGGCTCGTGGACCTCGACCAGCTCCCCGAACTCCCGTGGTGGCTGCGCCCGCTCGGCCGCTTCGCTGCCGCGGACCACCTCGACCGCGGTCGCCCGGGCCAGGGCATCCGCGGCGACGTGGACCGCTTCCTGGCCCGGCGAGGAGTGCGGCTCGATCCCCGCGACCGTGTCCTCATGCTCGCCAACGCCCGCGTCCTCGGGCACGTCTTCGACCCCCTCACGGTCTTCTGGTGCCTCACGCCCGAGGGGCATGTCCGGGCCGTCGTCTTCGAGGTGCACAACACGTATGGCGAGCGCCACGCGTACCTCCTCGACGTCGACGACTCCGGCCATGCCCGGACGGACAAGGCGTTCTACGTCTCACCCTTCAACGACGTGTCGGGCCGCTACGAGGTGCGTCTGCACCTAGCCCCCGCCCTCGTGAGCGTCACCGTGGGCCTCGATCGCGACGGCTCAAGAGTGCTCACCGCGACGACCCGCGGCGTCCCCCGACCCGCCACCCGGCTGGCGGTGCTGCGCGTCTCGGCCTCCCACCTGCTCATGCCCCAGCGCGTCACCATCCTGATCCGGCTGCACGGCGTCGCGCTGTGGCTGCGCCGCCTGCCCGTCCTGCCTCGACCAGCCACACGCCAGGAGACCCTCCGATGACTGCCCACTCCCCCGCCTCCACCGAGCTGCGGCCCACCTCCCGCCCCGAGCCCTCCCTGCCGCTGCGCCCCAGGGTGGCCCGCGCACTGCTGCGGGCAGCGCTGCGGCGCGTCCCCGTCGACGCCGTCCTGCCGGATGGCTCCTTCCTCGGCAGCCGGCGCGCACCAGCAGGACGACCGTATGCCGCTCAGCCGGGTCCTGGTCGACCAGTCCTCGAGCTCGTCCGCCCGGAAGCGTTCTACCGGCGGCTGGTCGCCGAACCGAAGATCGGCATCGGTGAGGGCTACACCGCCGGAGAGTGGCGGGCCGCCCCGGGCACCGATCTGGCCGACCTGCTCACGCCGTTCGCCGAGCGCGTCACCACGGCGCTGCCCGGCTGGCTGCTCTCGGCCCGCCGCCTCGTCGACCGTCCGATCCCGCAGGGGCAGCTCGGAGCGCACGACACGACCCGCGAGAACGTGTCGGCACACTATGACCTCAGCAACGAGCTCTTTGCGGCGTTCCTCGACCCGACGATGACCTACAGCTCGGCACTGTTCGACCGCGCGGAGCCACTGCCGGACCAGAGCCTCGCCGTGGCGCAGCAGCGCAAGGTGCAGACAGCGCTGGACCTGGCCGGAGTCCGACCCGGCACGAGCCTGCTCGAGATAGGCACCGGCTGGGGCACGCTCGCCATCGAGGGGGCCCGCCGTGGCGCCACGGTCACGACGGTGACCCTCTCCGTCGAGCAGGCCGACCTGGCCCGTGAGCGCATCGCCGCAGCTGGCGTCAGTGACCGCGTCGAGGTCCTCGTGCAGGACTACCGCGATGTCACCGGAACCTATGACGCTGTGGTCAGCATCGAGATGATCGAGGCGGTTGGCGAGCAGTACTGGCCCACCTACTTCGCCACGCTGGCACGCGTCCTGCGCCCGGGAGGCACCGTGGCGCTGCAGTCGATCCTGATGTCGCATGAACGCTACCTCGCGACTCGGCGTTCCTACGGCTGGATCCAGAAGCACATCTTCCCCGGCGGCCTCATCCCCTCGACGACCGCCATCGCGCA